>JAPYTO010000009.1 GCA_029941865.1 Fuerstiella sp.
CGCGACCTTCCGCTCCAAACAGCGGCTTGACGACCACGTCACCGCCCAGATCTTCGAACGCCTCCAACGCGGCGTCGCTGTCCTCGCAGACGATCGTGTCGGGGACCCGAACCCCGGCGGACGCCAGTTTCTGCGTCGTCAGATATTTGTCGACAGCGCATTCGATGGCTTTTGGATCGTTGATGATACGCACGCCGGTGGCTGCAACGGACGCCAGAAAATCCATTCGGCAAACCACCTGTTCCAGTGAACCAGGAGGCATCGTGCGTACGATGATTGCGTCCAGGCCTGTCGCGTCGATGTCGCCCATGTGCAGCTGGCTGATGTTGTCACGGACACCGGCCCGCAACTGCTGAAACTGCAGCGCAAATGCATCATGCCCGGCGCTGGCGGCCGCGGAACAGATTTGGTCCACGTACCAGCCGCCTTCATTGCCAAGAACTCCAATGCGCATTTCTACCCTTCTCGATCATGTTTGCCACTCAGCGGCAGATCGAGACTTATATCAAAGACTGAATTCACTTTCCCTCGTAGTACACAGAGTTACCCAACGGAAATTAAAGTAGGGTCCGCTGTGCGGACCGAGAGGTGTCGCTGAGTTGCAGCTGATGCCGTAGTGCAGGCTGTCTGCACGGCGGGCAGCGTTTTTCTCTGGGACGATCTGTCAGCCGCAGCTGAAGACGATGTTCCGGCGCGGCCACCCATTCCTCTCTTAGGCTTGACTCTCCCAGAGGGCGAGTGAAGTTGAATCATAAAGAAATGATGGTTTCAAAACGGCGTTCGTGCAATTCGTTCTGAGCCAAACGGGACACTCTATTCTTGTGAATAGGTGAAATGTCCGCTGTTTGCGATCTTTGACACCAGGGAGAATTGAGAAGTGGTCCGCACAGCGGACCCTACTTCTGCGTCTCTCACTTTTGACGTCGCTTTGACTTCCGTTTCTTTCGACGGCTGTGCTTCTTCGCTGATTTGCAGGCCGTGGATTTCTGCCACTTCTGGCGAACGGCTGCAACGTATCCGTCGGTCAACTGAGTCAGGTCGCACTGACGCAGGTCAAACGTTTCTGCGTCTCCGCGAATGTCTTCGGCGAAAACGAATGGCAGGCAAACAGCCAGCACCCGGTACGGTTCACCACTGTTGGTTGGTGTGTGACGATACATCACCGGCTGCTCACGATCGGCCGGCGGCGTGTCGCCCATCCAGAAAAACGAAACCAGTTCGGAGATCTGTTGAACGACCGTGACGTAGCTGCCGATCTGGATATCCTCTGCTGCCAGTCTGCGAGAGACCGTCTGCAGTGATTGCTCAGATTGTGTTGTTGCAGCGGACATGGCGGCGACGAATCATGGGGAACAGAATGGTGGACATATTTCAAACCGGAAATTGAGTCACTTCGTTGACACGTCCGCGACGTTAAGGTTCATTGCATCAACCGCAGTCACAGGGAAGTAGCCGCCGCGACCCCGCTGAGATCAATGAGATCATCTGTGTTGACGTCCGTAGTGCAGGATCACACAGGATTTCCGCTGGATCGGCCAGTTACCCACCGTCGCGGGTATTCTGCATTCCAAACGACTTTTGCAGCAGGTCGGGCATCAGTTTTCCGTATTGAAAAGTGTTGCCACTGCGAAGATTGTGGAACACGACAACGGCGGGGCTGAACAGCGCTTTGTCGAGGGCGTAGAAGTCGTGGTTGGCCTCTTTGAACAATTCGAGAAACAGTCTTCCATGCGATGTTGATGAACACGACGGTGTGTTAGCGCCAATCTTCTGAATCTGTTCATCGTCGCAGTCGACCCACAGGTTGACGACGCTGCCGTACAGAATCGCATCATTGGTGCGGCCGATGCCGGCAAGATCGTTCTTTGCGACAGGCGGTAGCGGTGCGACTCCTGTTCCGCTGATGACGGTCGCCACCGGAAAGTTTAGTTCGTGGAGCTTGTGCATGGCCGTTTCGACCGACCGAGCGACGACCTGAATATTTCCTGCCTGCGATGCTGTCGGTGCCACCGCGATGGAAAGCTGGTCTACGTCGCCGACCTGATCAAGCATCCGGTTGATTGCTGATTGCGTCGGCAGACCGCCCGCTTCAAGTACGCCCACGCAACATGTATTATCTTCGCTGACGCAAAACTCTTCGAACAGTGCTTCGCTGGCCGCCGTTGCTCGCATTGGGCCGGAACCCATTGCGAAAAAGTCGTCTGTTGCAATTTTCCAGCCGGCATATTGGGACAGCAGGCAGGCCTGAAGCGGATGGTCAGTGCTGACAAAGACCTGCGGGAGATCGATCGTCGGACCGGCGGCCTGCAGTCGAACTTTCCCCAGTCCCGCCATGCACATCTCGGCAAGGCGCAGTCCCGCAGTCAGGCCTCCGGCCACGTTGACTCCGAAGTCCAGGATCTCGGTTCGATCCTGCCTGACGTGTGCAAGCCGCAGAACATCCTGATCGGCAACAGCGTTCTTAAATAGTTCGTGTGCTTGATTGTTGAGGGGTAGAGATTTTGCCATGACGCTATCTGATTTTCGATCGTAAACCACCAGCTCGGCTGGTAAGCACTCATGAGGCTTTTTGCCGTGCTTGTATTGCGGCCCCTTCTATGGGCCATCCTCATGCCACCGGTTCTGCCGGTGGTCCTGATTGGTGGTTGACGGGACATCTATAAAGAGTGGTTGCTGCAGGCGGCACCGTCACCACACGTGACGCCATCTACCGGTGAACTGCGGGCTGAAGGATAACAATTCGATTGTCAACTGCCACACGCACGACACTTGGGTTTGCGGTTGGTATCCTGAGAGGTCGCACCTGAATGGTGTGTGATTTTTCTGTTGGGGAGACGCCATGAAGATTCTGCAGGAACTGTTATTTACCAAAGAGTTCGTCGGGCGGGTTGAGTGGCTTGGCACGGCCACGGCTCGTGAAGGAAAGATGCAGACTCCAGACCGTGTTGAACTCGTCGCCAACCAGGGCATCAGGGGAGAACATCATCTCCGTGAATCCGGTGAGTCCATGCGTCAGGTGACGTTGATTCAACACGAACATTTGCCGGTGGTGGCCGGGCTAATGGGGCTGGCAACGGCAGATCCCGGAGCGGTTCGCCGAAATATTGTTGTCTCCGGCATAAATCTTGCTGCACTTCGGTCCCACCGGTTCAAAATAGGAGAAGTCGTGCTGAAGGGAACAGGAGACTGCGCTCCGTGTTCAAGAATGGAACAAACCCTTGGCGTGGGCGGATATGAGGCAATGATTGGCCATAGTGGAATCACGGCCGTTGTGGAGTCCGGGGGGACGGTTTGTATCGGAGACATGGTCCGGTGCGATGAGTCGACAAATGTGTAGTTTTTCTGACGTGTGTTAGAATTCGAACGCCGAATCGTCTGTGATCTTCTGTGATCTTCTGTGGGCCACTCCTTTTTTCGGAATCCCTGACAAAATCTGCCGGGCGTTGCCCCTATGTCCAGAAGTGTGTTTTCAATGGATCGAAAACGGTGTCACCCACGGATCGGTGATTTGGCGAGAGTTGAGATCAGGTCGGGTCAATGATTTCAGGTTCAAGAATCTTCAAATCAGTCTTCGGCCGCCCCGGACAGTGGCGCAGGAAACGCGGCAATAAGCTGCAGTGTGCCGCAGATATGCTCGAGCTTCGTCAGCTCTTGAGCGCGGTGACGTTGCAGTTCGGCGCTTCCAAAGATACCACGATCTACCAGAGCGATCCCGATGTCAGCAATGGTGCTGGTGAATTTATTCTTGTGGGAGGCGGAACACACGGCCTTGTTCAATTTGATGTTGGTGGGATTCCGGATGGCTCTACGATCATCGATGCCGTTCTGACATTAAATGCGGCCCGTTCGTCCAGTGGTGGTGGGGCTGTGGCAGTCCATCCCGTTTCCACGGCGTGGGGAGAATCCGGGTCGAACGCTTTGGGCGATGAGACTGTGGGGGCTCCAGCGCGGGAGTTTGACGCGACGTGGCTGTATTCGCAATATGATGGACAGCTTTGGAGTAGTGCCGGCGGCGACTTCGGATCCGCTTCGGCCTCAGCAGGTGTCGACGGTGTCGGTGCATACGAATTGGTGGGTGGTGGCCTGATTGATGATGTTCAGCGGTGGCTTGATGACGCTGCCGCGAACTTCGGGTGGTTAATTGAAGCAAGCGGCGGGGCACTTGCCTCATTCATCAGCAAAGACGGTCCCGACGTCAGCCTGGCTCCGCTGCTGGAAGTCACCTTCGAGGGGCCACCGGCCATTGTGGAAGGTCGCATCTGGAACGATGTGAATGCGGATGGTGTGCAGCCGGATCCAGCGCTTGCTGCTTTGGACCTGGATATTGTGGAAGGCAACACTTACTTCAATGCTTTTGGTGGCCAGGAATACTGGTTTCGTTCCGGCGAGAGCAACCAGTGGTATTTTCTGACGTCCGATGGGAAGCTCACCGAATGGTCAGGGACTGGCGGTTCACTTGACGGCGACGTGGTCGCTTCGCTTGATCCGGGCCTCTATTATTACCAGCCCGAGTTGGTCACACAGGCCTCTTCAGGGGAGATAGAGCCCTGGCTGGACGGCTGGACAGTGGAACTGCTTGATGGAAATGGAGTTGTCATCGATACAACTCTGACGGAAGGACGAGACCTCAATCTTGACGGCTCCATCGATGCGGCCACCGAGGGCGGTTGGTACAGATTCGATGTGACACTGGGCGCAACCTACACCGTTCGGCAGATCGTCCCGGATGGCTGGACGGAAGGGGTCAGGATCGACTTTGATACGACCAGTGCGACGGCTCGAATGGTTAACGAACTGGGGCTTGAGTTTCGTAATTCGTACTACGAGAACTTCGGTGGACTGGGAGAAAAATGGCTCTTCAGCCCAGGCACTGGCTGGCACTACATCACACCAGAGGGTGGACTGTTTCGCTGGAACGGCAAGGCAATCACCGAAGCGTCGCCGTTGAGTGGAACTCTTGTGGCGAACGTCGGCTCTGTGTATTTCGACGATCCTTCGCTGTTGTTCGACGGGCAGTACAGCGACTCACTATCCGGATCAGAAACTCGGCGGGTGATCAAACGCGTAGACTTTGGCAACTACGAAACCAGCGATATCAGCGGTCGAGTGTGGCTGGACTTTTTCGCTAATTCGGTGCGTGACAGCGTCACGCTTGCTCCAGAGTACCTGAAGCTGATTCCGTTGGATGTTCTGTCGGAAGATCATGAGTGGTTTTATGACTACGAACACGACGATTGGTACATTATTAATCCTGATGGGCAGGCGAATTACTGGGGGCCACATCAGGATGAAGAGGGCGGCCCCTTTGAAAGGCCTGGCACGGATCCTCAGATGCGGGAGTTCATTGAAAGCGAAGTTGAACCGTGGGTCAACCGTCGCAGTGTTGAGCTGATTGATTACGATGGCAACGTTGTTGCGACGACAGAGACGAAGAACGTCGACGTCAACGGCGATGGCATCATTCAGTTTGAAACAGAGCGCGGCTGGTACATCTTCGAAGACGTTCAGCCGGGCGACTACACCGTTCGAACCGCTCCCGAGGAGGGCTGGACCCAAACGGCTCCACTGACCACGGAGCAGACGATTGCGATCGTGCTGGACATGCAATTGGACTTTCGCTCAACGGGGAGTGACTTTCTCAACTGGGGCGGTGCCAATGAACGCTGGCTGATTGACGCCAACAATCTATGGTACTACATCATGGAAAACGGTGCGTTGTATGAGTGGGAAGTCGGCAGTGGGAAGTCGCAGGGGCTTAAAGGCACTCTGGTTGGCCAATTGACATCGGCATTTTACGACGACTTAAGTCTCCTGACTGATCCGGACACCGTGCCTATTTCCGTCAGTGTGAAAAATGGCGTCAAGGGAGCCGATGTGTTGTTCGGCAACCACAAGTTTCTTGACGAAGTTATTGCCGCACTGGAATAGTGGCAGCCTGCCTGGCCGCCGGGGCAACGTTGATTGCCGACCGTAACGCACCAGCTCTGCAGGTGAGCCCCCTTGAGTTGTTGCCGTTCGGGATACCAGCACGCAGCGCCAGCAAGTGTGTTCTTCAAAAGCAGGAGACCCACTCGCTTGCGCGTCGAGCTTGTATGACGTGCGTTCCTCATGCCGCCGGTTCTGAGTTTCGTTGCAGAACGGCATGCAGGACAGCGGCGATGCCCGGATCACCGCGTCCCGCGCTCACAGCGGAAGTCTATTCAACGGGTGTCACGATGACCGTTGCCGAATCAATCGCCGCTTCCGATTGAGGTCGGTCTCCATGGTCCGTCGGTATCGCCCCAAGCTTACGTACTACGTCCATGCTATCGTCGTCGGCCGTGCGGCCGAACGCCGTGTATTGTCCGTCCAGGTGAGTGTGTCCTCCCAGGCAGATAAAGAACTGCGAACCGGCCGAATTGGGATCAGACGAACGTGCCATGGACAGGACGCCTTCCACGTGCGGCGTGTCGTTGAATTCGGCATCGATGTTGTACCCCGGGCCACCGGTGCCGGTGCCTTGCGGGCAGCCGCCCTGGATCATGAACCCACCGATAATGCGGTGAAATGACAGACCGCTGTAGTACCCGAGTTTTGTCAGGCCGATCATGTTGCCACAATGCCCGGGAGCCACATCCGGAAGTAGATCCAGCAGGATTCGTCCGTGGGTGGTGTTGAATTCAATTTGGTACTTGTTGGCGTCAAAGTCGAGGTCCTTGATCGCTTCGAGAACTTCCGATTGGCGGTTTGCAGTCATGATTTTGGCTTGGCAGGGAGAGTAGGTGTCGTCAGTGTTTGTGCGGAAGGGTCGTTGATAAGCGGCGGTGACGCAAGTGTACGGGAATTCGAAACTCCCGCTTATCGCGCTTAGGAAGATGCATAAGTCCACACCGTCTGTTTTTCGATTCGGCCTCATCGTGGATAATCGAGTGCAACGTGCCTATTCGTTCTGCAGTTGCGGGCATTGCCCCGGGCTTCCCAATTGAGTCTTTTGCCCAGATGTCTACAATCCGGCCACAAGCCTCGCAAAATGCTGGCTTACATGAAGGCCCGTTGCTGTTCACGAGATTTACACAAGCCACAGAATATGACTCCTCCTAACCCTTTCGGTGCCGAAGCCACTTTGTCAACATCGGCCGGCGACGTCAAATACTTTCGTCTCCGCAAACTGGCTGAAGACGGCATTGGTGACATCGACACCCTGCCCTTTTCCATACGCGTGCTTCTGGAAGCGTGCCTCCGTAACGTCGATGGATTCGTCGTGAATGCGGACGATGTAACGAATCTGGCCAACTGGAACGCGGCAGCCCCGGCTCAGGTGGAAGTGCCGTTTAAGCCCGGCCGAGTCGTGCTGCAGGACTTCACAGGTGTTCCGGCCGTCGTTGACCTTGCTGCTCTGCGAAGTGCCATGGTCCGGATGGGCGGTGATCCAACAAAGATCAATCCGCTTGTGCCATGCGATCTCGTCGTCGACCACAGCGTGCAGGTTGATGAGTTCGCCAGCCGGTTCGCGTTGAAGCACAACGTGGAAACCGAATTTAAGCGAAACAAGGAACGCTACGAGTTTCTTCGCTGGGGGCAGAAGGCCCTGGAGAATTTCAGCGTCGTTCCGCCGGCGACCGGTATCGTTCATCAGGTGAATCTGGAATACCTTTCCAAAGTCGTGATGGTCAGCGACGGTGTTGCTTATCCCGACAGTCTGGTTGGTACCGACAGCCACACCACGATGATTAACGGTCTGGGCGTTGTGGGTTGGGGCGTCGGCGGAATTGAAGCCGAAGCCGTGATGCTTGGTCAGCCGATCTACATGCTGACTCCGGAAGTCGTCGGCTTCGAACTCACCGGCGCTCTGCCGGAAGGTGCAACTGCGACCGACCTGGTTCTGACAGTGACGCAATTGCTGCGAGCTCACGGCGTTGTCGGCAAGTTTGTCGAATTCTATGGGGAAGGCATGGCCCGGCTGGGGCTGGCTGACCGCGCGACTCTGGCCAACATGGCTCCCGAATACGGCGCCACCATGGGCTTCTTCCCTGTTGATGACGAAACGCTGAATTATCTGCAACGTACCGGTCGTTCGGCAGACCTTGTTGATCTTGTGGAACGCTACACGAAAGAACAGGGACTGTTCCGCACCGACGATGCTCCGGAACCGAGTTTCAGCAGCAAGCTGGGACTCGACATGAGCACCGTTGTTCCGTCGTTGGCGGGGCCGAAACGTCCTCAGGACCGCATCCTGCTGTCCGATATGCAGCCGGTCTGGAAAAAAGCACTCGGCGAAACATTTGGCAAAGACGCCCCGGCCGATCCCGTTCCAGTGGAAGACAATGGCAACAGCTCCGAGATCACGGACGGTGTCGTTGTGATTGCGGCCATTACCAGCTGTACCAACACCAGTAATCCCAGCGTGATGGTCGGTGCCGGACTGCTGGCTCGCAACGCTGTGGCCAAAGGCTTGCAGCGCAAGCCGTGGGTGAAAAGCAGCCTGGCTCCGGGCTCGCGCGTTGTGACCGAATATCTGGCGAAATCCGGTCTGGACCAACCACTCAACGAACTTGGTTTCCAGACAGTCGGCTATGGCTGCACGACCTGTATCGGCAACAGCGGACCATTACCGCAGCCCGTCGCAAATGCCGTCACGAGTGGTGATCTGGTGGCGGCGTCCGTCCTTTCCGGAAATCGCAATTTTGAAGGTCGCATCAACCCACTGGTGAAAGCCAACTACCTTGCCAGCCCGCCACTGGTTGTTGCGTACTCGCTGGTGGGCACTATCGACATCGACCTGGACACGGAACCCCTTGGTCAGGATCCCGATGGCAAAGACGTCTTTCTGCGAGATCTGTGGCCGACTCAGAAAGAAATCGCCGATACGATCGCGTCTTCCATGACGCCCGAAATGTTCACCGAACAATATGCCTCGGCCGCCGACGGTCCGGAAGAATGGCAGGCGATCCAGAGTTCCGATGCTGACCTGTACGCATGGAACGCGGACAGTACGTACGTTCAGGAACCACCGTTCTTCATCGATATGCCCGTTGAGCCCGCTCCGATTGCCGCCATCGAAGGTGCTCGGTGTCTGGTTTCCGTCGGTGATTCGACCACGACAGATCACATCAGTCCGGCTGGCGCGATCAAACCAGACAGTCCCGCAGGCCTGTACCTGCAGGAACAGGGTGTCGACGTCAAAGACTTTAACAGCTACGGCAGTCGCCGTGGCAATGACCGAGTGATGACGCGTGGCACGTTTGCCAACATCCGTCTTAAGAACATGTTGGCGCCAGGCACTGAAGGCAGTGTCAGCATTCATTATCCGTCCGGCGAACAGACTTCGATTTACGACGCTGCGATGAAGTACAAGGCCGACAGCACTCCGCTGGTTGTCCTGGCCGGAGCAGAATACGGCACCGGCTCGTCCCGCGACTGGGCCGCCAAAGGCACGTTCCTGTTGGGCATCAAGGCCGTGATCGCAACCAGTTACGAACGCATCCACCGCAGCAATCTGGTGGGCATGGGCGTGCTGCCGCTGCAGTACCGCGAAGGCGAAAGCCGCGAAAGTCTGGAACTGGACGGTACCGAGGTCTTCGACATCCGCCTTGATGATTCGCTTGAGCCTCGCCAGGCAGTGGAAGTCACGGCTCGCAAAAGCAACGGTGATGAGGTTCACTTCGTTACCACCTGCCGCATCGACACGCCTGTCGAAGTCGACTACTACCGCAACGGAGGGATTCTGCACACGGTGTTGAGACAGCTGGCGAAAAGTTGAGTGGCGGCCCCGTCGATTATCTCCATCATGCCGTTGTTTCCGCCGAGGGATTATGAGAGTCCTGTTAAGTGAGATCGAGATCAGCGAGCGCGTGAAAGCGCTCGGGCATCAGTTGAGCGAAGAGTATTCCGGGCGGCCGCTCACAATTCTGGGCGTGCTGACTGGAAGCATCGTGTTGCTGGCGGATCTGATTCGAGCGACTTCCGTACCGCTGCGCGTCGCGCTGATTCAGGCGGCCAGCTATCGCGGCACAGAAACAACGCCCGGACGACTGACCATTAACCAGTCCCTCGTGCCCGACCTGCGGGGACGTGACGTTGTGATTCTGGATGACATTTTTGATACCGGCAACACGATGGTCGGGCTGTATGAGGCTGTGAAGGATTTTCAGCCGGCCAGTGTTCGGTCAGCTGTGCTGCTGTGGAAGACGGCTCGCACAGAAGTGGATCTGGAACCCGACTATTTCGGCTTCCAGATTCCCGATGAATTTGTCGTCGGCTATGGACTCGATTTCAACGACGATTTCCGCCATCTGCCGTACATTGGCGTGATGGAAGATGAAGATCTGAAACACGCCACAGCAACTCCGCAGGACGGATGAAATGAAAACGAATCAATGGCTGCCACGTTTTGTTGTGTCAATTGGCGTACTCGCCACACTGGTCAACGGACCGGTGGACGCACGCAAACCCAACGTGATCATGATTCTGGCGGATGACCAGGGAAGTGTGGATCTGAACTGCTACGGCGCGACGGACCTTGCGACTCCCGAACTGGATCAGCTGGCTTCGCAGGGTGTGAGGTTTACTCAGTTCTACGCCGCAGCTCCGGTGTGTTCGCCTTCGCGTGCTGCGTTTATTACGGGCTTGTTTCCACAGCGCGCGGGCGTGCCGGGAAACGTCTCGTCGCACTCGGGGAATCCGGGAATGCCGGCGGCCACTCAAACTGTTGCCGAATTGTTTGGCGCCAACGGGTACATGACCGGCCACGTCGGAAAATGGCATCTTGGTTATACACCGGCCACGATGCCGAACGGTCAGGGCTTTGTCGATTCCTTTGGCCACATGGGCGGCTGCATCGACAACTACTCTCACTTCTTCTACTGGAATGGTCCCAACCGTCACGACCTGTGGCGTAATGGCCGGGAAGTGTTTCATGACGGCGACTTCTTTCCGGACCTGATGGCGGCGGATGCGGTTCGGTTTATTGAAAACAATAAAGATCGCCCCTTCATGATGTACTGGGCGCTAAACACTCCCCATTATCCTCTGCAGGGGACTGACAAATGGCGAAAGCATTACGCTCACCTGGATGCTCCGCGCCGGATGTATGCGGCCTTCGTGTCCACGACCGATGAAATTGTCGGTCGAGTTTTGCAGCGACTTGGTGAATTGGGACTGCGAGACGACACCGTTGTTATCTATCAGTCGGATCATGGGCACAGCACGGAAGAACGTACGTTTGGCGGTGGCGGCAGCGCCGGGCCGTTTCGTGGAGCCAAGTTCAGCCTGTTCGAAGGCGGGATCCGTGTGCCTGCGATGATCTCATGGCCAAAGGTGATTCCGGCCAGTGCCGTCCGTCACCAGATGGTAACTGCCTGCGATTGGTTGCCGACGCTGGTTTCTCTTTGCGATCTGGACGCGGGAAAACGTAAGTTTGATGGCAAAGACATTTCCGATGTCCTGCAATCGGCGAACGCTCAATCACCGCACAAGGTCTTTCATTGGGAATCCGGCGGCGGAAAGAAAAATCGGCAGTGGGCTGTTCGAAAGGGTGATTGGAAACTGATTGGCAACCCCAACGACACCAGCAAAATGGCTCCCATTACGAACGACGACAGGCGGTTTCTGGTGAATCTGAGTGATTCTGTCCATGAATTGGAAAACCTTGCGGCCCAGCACCCGGACGTCGTCAGAGAGCTGGAACAGCTGCACAACGAATGGATCCGGGATGTCAGCCAGCACTGACCAAAGTGTCACCGACGCTGCTGCAACTGCCGCGGTCGCTGATGACTCGCGAATCGCCGCGCAGTGGAAACCGATCGTGTTTCTGCTGATGGCGTTCGCTCTTATTCTGCGGGTCATCATGGCATTTGTCGTGGAGCGACATGTTCAATCAGCCGGACGATCGTTCCTGATTGAAGGGGACGCTAACGGCTATTGGGAGCTCGCGCAGAAAATCGCGGCCGGTCAGGACTATGTTATCTATGGTCGGCACGTTCTACGTGTGCCAGGCTTCCCGCTGCTGTTGGCCGCATCGATCAAGCTGTTCGGAAACAGCGTTCTGGCAGCCCGGCTGTTGCTGGCCGTGGTGGGCACTGGCTGTTGCTGGTTGACGTATTGTCTAGGTCGGCAGGTTCACTCGAGACGTATCGGATTCTGGGCGGCGCTGTACGTTGCCATCTGCCCGCTGCACATCGGCAACAGTGTGCTGATTTTGTCGGAGACGCTGTTTACGTTCTGGATGCTGGTGAGTCTGTTGGCACTTCTGTGGTTGCTTCGTAGCGGCGACGAGGCATGTGACGTGGCTCACGCTGGCACTTGTTCATGGCGAGTTGTCTGCCGGTCACTTTTGACTGGCGCTCTAATTGGTGTGACCGTGCTGTCGCGGCCTGGGTTTCTTCCCTGGCTGATCATCTCCTGCGCGGCCGTGCCGTTTCTGTTGAAGCGTTCGCTCGCGGTGCGGGCAACAGTCTGTGCTGGACTGGTCACGGGATGTTTTCTTGTACTGCTGCCGTGGGCTGCAAGGAATGCGACGGTCACGGGGCATTGGGTTTTCACGTCACTGTGGTCCGGACCAAGTCTGTACGATGGCCTTAATCCTCAGGCCACGGGGGCCAGCGATATGCAGTTTTTTGAGGATGACAACGTCCTGGCCCGGATGTCCGAATTCGAAATGAACCAATACTACACTCAGAAGTCGATTGAATTTGCACGGCAAAATCCGGGGCGAGTCATCAGCCTGGCGGCCAGCAAGGCTGCCGCATTTCTTAGTCCCGTGCCAAAATTCGCAAGGAAGGCGGGATGGGGAGTGTGTGTGGTTTGCGTGATCTGCTGGGCGTTCCTGGTGGTCTGCACTGTTGCTGGCCTCGTGTCACGGCAGTGGGAAAGTTCCGACCTACTGGTTCTGCTAGGGCCGCTGTTGCTGTTTCTACTGGTTCATATGGTGTTCGTTGGGTCGGTCAGGTATCGTCTGCCGGTGGAGTTTCCACTGTCAGTGCTGGGTGCTATTGGGTGGCGTCACCTTGTGCTGAGCAAACGAGACTGACGCAGCTCAGCCCTGTATTGATGTGTGCCACTGGCTTTGCCGTTGCCTAGAGGCTTACGAAAACACTGGCAAAGCCAGTGGCACACAACCTCTCAACTAATCACTGCCACAGCAGTAGCTCCCAGTTTACTTATTGTCGTGGACGATACTGGCTTGTGGGAGTAACGAAACTGCTATTGAAAAGCGTTCTTCGCGGCCACAAATCAGCGTGAAACGCTGTAGCTCCCTGGAAGTCTTGTAAGTTTCTCAAAGCAGTCATCATTCAGCGAGGGACGTCTGCTTTGCGTTCCCGGCGGCAGGATGCCACCGTTCCCATGAAAATCGTTCCAGTTCTGAAATGGACGGTCAGACTGACGTTGCTCACCGCGATCGTTGCTGGCGGCGCTGCGCTTTATTTATGGAACCAAGGTGACCGCCTGGTCCACGACGAGATCCTGAAGCGGTTTGACGAAGCCGCCCCCGAACTGAAATTGTCCGTAGGAGCGACTCGGCTGGACGGTGCTCACGGTGTTACCCTGAGCGACGTGGAAATCCAGGATCGTCAGTCCGGGAAACCGTTGTTTCGGGCGCATGAGATCTCTGTCGACATTGATTCGAATCGACTGCTTGAGCAGCAGCAGGTGTCAGTCAACGCGGTGCGTCTGGACTCTGTCGACGTTCTATTCGTCAGAGAGGAGGATGGTCGTTGGAACTGGCAGCAGTACGAGTTTCATCCGCCGAAGAACTGTCCCATTCAGTTGCCGCAGATTTCTTTGAAGGACGTTCGAGTCCAGCTGACGCTGAAGCACGGTGGCGGGATTCCGGACGCGACAGTTCCCTTGACCATTCCGGTGATCCAGGCGTTACCGGCTTCGCAGAGCAAATACGACTTTGACGGCGGCATCAATTTGCCCGGAGTCGGCCTGTTAAACGTGGCCGGAGCATGGGATCTCACGACACGAAACTGGAACATGGGTGGTCAGTTGAGGGGTGTGCAGGCGGACAAAAGTCTGATGGGATTGGCTCAGGCCACCAACCCCGAGATTCAGAATCACCTCACGCAGGTCGAGTCGATGCTGGGACGAGTTCTGCCGCCGCCTCAGAGTGGCCTGGTTTCATCGCCACGACCGTCAGGGGCGGCATTGCTGATTGGCAACGACGGTCGCACAGCGCCGCAGTTTGTGGGTGTGCTTGATGTGGACTTCAGTGTCAATGGATCACCGGATTTGGCTGTACCGACGTTCAAGTTGAAAGTTGACGTCCGTGACGGTCGTCTGGTGTCTCCCGTCTTTCCGATCGTGCTGACGGACGTGCAGGCAACATTCTTTAAGGACAATCAGAACCTTGAATTTCGGCTGACTCGGGCAAGGAGCGGTGAGGCGCACCTGTCCGGTTGGTTGCAGATGCAACAGGGGATAGGCGCTCCCGCGGGCCGTGCGCGATTTGACGTGAAGGCATTTCGGGTGAATAAGAAACTTCAGCCGCTGGTGCCGCCCAGAGTCAAGCGTTTGTTTGACACGTTCCAACCTGATGCGCTTGTTTCCGGCGGTTGCGATCTTAGGCAACAGCCGGACGGCAGATGGCGCCCCGAAACTTTTAAGGCCACAATCGACAGTGGCACGGTCATGTATCACAAGTTTCGTTATCCGGTTGATGGACTGACCGGCACGCTGAAACAGCGGCCGTTTGTCAATTCGCCGGAAAATGGTTTTGACCTCGGGCATGGTTATGAGCCGACCATGACGGAACGCGATGTGATGCTGGACGTGACGATCGCGGGACGCGTGGGAACGCGACCATTTACGTCCGCCGGATGGTGGAAGAACCCCGGCCCGGCAGCGGAGATGCTGTTTGAAATGAGTGTCGCTGAGTTTCCGCTCGACAGTCGTTTCCGTAATGCGTTGGAAGACAATCAGCGGGCCGTTATCGATTCGCTCAATCTTGCGGGCATGGCCAATGCCGACCTTGTTTTCTACCGTCCGCCGGGACTTGACCGGCCTACACACAACTTTATCAACGCACACGTCTTTGCTGCAAAAATGCGGTTCGCTAAGTTCCCGTACGACATCGACAATCTCAGCGGCAACGTGACTTTCAATGGAAAAACGAAACACTGGCAGTTTGCTGAACTTCAGGGACGACACGAAAACGGGCGAATTCAGGCGACAGGAAGTTTTCAGGGATTGCCGGCACCTGGTGTTCTGGATCTGACGATTACCGCCCGGAATGCGGCGTTGGATTCCGATCTGTACAATGCCCTCAGCAGGCCACAACGCGACCTTTGGAACATGATTGAGCCGGACGGCTTCTGCGATCTGACAGCGCAGGTTCACTGGACGGCGAGTCCCGGTCAGCCGGCGATCGTCGTGTTTCCAGCAGACGCTCCGGTACGCATTTATAACACTCGCATCAAACCGAAACCGTTCCCGCTGGAAATGCTGGTCAAAGAAGCGACGCTCAGTTTTGACCCGAACGACGAAAAGTTTGCCGGTGTTCAACATTGTGAGATTCATTCATTCCAGGCGTTCCACAATGGGAATTCCATACGGGCTACCGGTTGGGCCGATGCCAGGCCGGATGGTGAATGGCAGGTGCATCTGAACGACGTGACCGCGCTTAATCTTCAGCCTAACGATCAGCTGCGTGCGGCCATGCCCACGTCATGGCGACAAACACTGAATCGTCTGTACCAGCGCGGATCGGTGTCGATCGAAAATTCAGAAATGGATTTCCGCGGTGTGATGACCGGCAACTACAATCCGACTGCACGTTGGGATCTGAACATGCGATTCAGCGATTGTGCCGTGCAGGCCGGGCTTGATGTGACCGGGATTTACGGTCTGGTGACAGCCGACGGCCAATGGGACGGTTTCCATCTTCACAACACCGGAAGGATTCAACTGGATACCGCTGAAGTCCTGGAAATGCCCTTCACCCATGTTGAGGGGCCGTATTCGGTCAACGATGACGAACTGGTGCTGGGGGCCAGGGAAGTGTTTGTGGATCGTGATTTGACGCAGGTCGATCGGCGGCAGCGAATCAAAGCCCGGGCCTACGGTGGTGAATTGGTACTGGATGCGTTGGTCGATCTGCGTAAAGACGGACGGTACCGCTTCTTCACCGAACTCAATGACGCATTGCTGGAATCGTATGCGGCGCTGCATATGCCCGACCAGAAATCACTCAAAGGTGTGATCAAAGCCTGGATGCGTCTGGAAGGGACGGGCGATTCGGCGGCGGACGTAGAAGGCGAGGGGCAACTGCTGATCAGTCCTGCGGCCTTGTATGAACTACCGGTGATGGTGCATCTGATGGGAGCGTTGTCTCAATTGAAGTTCAACGTGCAGGACCGCACGGCCTTTGGCTACGCGAAGATGGATTTCGATGTGGGCCAGGAAGCGTTCAAAATCAAACGCATCGACCTTGATGGGAAATCAATCAGCCTGCTCGGTCGCGGTACCGTGGGTTTCGGGGGTGACGTGCACCTGGATTTCTTTTCGCGGCCACCGCGTCCCACGGCGGCGTCGCTGCCGATCATTAATCGATTGTGGACTCAGTGGACAATGGTCGAAGTCCGTGGGACGACGTCACGTCCACAGACAACACCAAAACCGCTGGGACAACTCGATCAGAACATGCAACAATTCCTGAAGGCGTTTAATCCTACGCCGGGCAGGCCGACTCCAATGCTTGTCGTTCCGCGAGTTTTTCCGCAGCCGAATCCATTACGGCCACGCACGCGGCAGCAATCGGCGGCGGAGGGACAGCGTAAACAGTAGGCAACGTAAACATCGCCGGCGGCTATTCCTTTTTCAGCATCGCCTCGTACCGCTTCTTAAACTTGCTGACTTTGGGGCCAACCACCGCCTGACAATACGGCTGCCGTGGATTCAGCTCGAAGTACTCCTGATGATAGTCTTCGGCAGGATACCACTTCTTCAGCTCTTCCAGAGTCGTCACGATGGGATCGTCAAAGTCACCAGCGGCGTTCAATTCTTCGATCGCCTTTTTTGCGACAGATTTCTGTTTGGCGTTGTGATAGAAGACGGCTGACCGATACTGAGTGCCGACGTCGGCCCCCTGACGATTTAACGTTGTGGGATTGTGCGTGTGGAAGAAAACGTCCAGCATCTGTTCGTAAGTTATGACTTTCGGATCATATGTGATTTGAATGCCTTCTGCGTGACCTGTGACTCCCGTGCAGACCTGTTTATATGTTGGATTCGGCACTCGGCCGCCCGTGTAACCGGAAGTGACTTTGCTGACACCTTTCAACCGCACAAACACGGCTTCGGTACACCAGAAGCAACCCGCAGCGAATGTGGCGGTGTCAGTGCGTGAATCTTCGACGGAGGTCATAGCGTATTCCTTTGTGGCATTCGGTTTTGTCGTCACAGTCGACGACTGATGACCGTTATCAATAGCTGTGTTGTATGCTTTGTAAGTCGCGAATTCAAAAGATTGGCGAAGATTGCTTGCCCAATTCGTCCGACGCAACGGTCTCAGTCCACGAAGATGAATTCGTTGCAGTTGAACAGGGACAGACAAAGATGGGTCAGGCCATTGAGGCTGCCGTCGGCGCTGTCCTCTGACTCTGCAAGGAAAGCGAGCGTCTCCTGCGTCTCTTTCGGTGATGGTCGTCGGCCGAGCAGACTCAGGAACACGAGTTGGATCTGATCATCAGTAGGTGAGGCAGCAAGCGAGTCCGCGAGACGCCGGGCTGTTGACGCCGAAAACCCGGAATTCAGCAAGTGCAGCGATTGTGGAGCCGTCGTCGAAACGCCTCGGTCCGGGCAACTGGCGTTGGCACTGGGACGGTCGAAGACTTCGAAGATTGGGTATCGCAGGTTTCGTCTGGCAAACACGTAAATGCTGCGACGGTCGTGTTCCACTTTGTCCTGTGTCACGTTCCACTGGTTCTTCAGCAACGTGGTCAGCAGTTCCTTTGGTAGCGGCGGCCGTACACCGGGGCCACCCGGTTTTCGATTCAGAACGCCAGCCGCGAAAAGCATCGCGTCCCGCACGGCTTCGCCTTCCAGTCGCCAGCGAGGATACCGCGACAACATCCGAGCGTTCGCATCGGCTGCCAGGGATGTCTGCCACCGTTGGATTTCGGCATTCGAAGCGTCGTCCGCAAGCAGACTGCGCTGTTGATAGGTGGCGGAAGTCACGATCAGTCGGTGCAGTTTTTTCAGGCTCCAGCCATTGTCAACGAACCAGTTCGACAGCCAGTCGAGTAAGGTGTCGTGGCTCGGTTCTGACCCCATGATGCCGAACTCACTGGGAGTGTCGACGATCCCCGTGCCGAAGTGATGCTGCCAGATGCGATTCACGATCACGCGCGCGGTCAATGGATTGTCCCGTGACGTCAGCCATGCGGCCAGAGCCGTCCGGCGACCAGCGGTATGACTGTGGGCGACTGGTGAGAATACCTGTCGCGAACCGTTGATGACACGCAGAACTCCTGCGGTGACCGCGGGGCCGGGGCGGCGAAAATCGCCCCGCAGCATCAGGTGGCTGGCCGCTGTGAATGGCGGATTTTCTCGCAGGCTGGTTACAGATTTGTTCTTCTGCAGGTGAACGGCCGGTTCAAACACGGCCCGCAGACGGTAGAAGTCCGCCTGGCTGATGGGGTCGTATTTGTGGTTGTGGCAGCGGGCACATCCGATCTGCAGTCCGAGCACCACTTCGCCCACCGTCGACGTGATTTCGTTGAGCAGTGTATGGCGACGTTCTTCCTGGAGATTGATGTCCGGCATGTCGGGGCCGGACAGGCAAAATCGCGTTGCGATCCGCGCAGATTCATCGTCGGGATAAAGTTCGTCACCGGCAATCTGACGCCGCAGAAATTCGTCGTACGGCATGTCGGTGTTGAGTGCGTCGATGACCCAGTCGCGGTACTTCCATGCCTGCGGACGTACCTTGTCGTGTTCGAACCCATCCGTTTCAGCAAAGCGAGCCAGGTCCAGCCAATGTTGAGCCCACCGTTCGCCGTAGCCATTTGATGTCAGCAACCGTTCGACAAGTCTGTCGTATGCGTCATTTGACTGGTCGGACAGAAATGCGTCGATTTCAGCGGGCGTGGGTGGCAGTCCGACAAGGTCAAAACTGAGTCGTCTGATCAACGTCTGGCGCGATGCAGCAGGTTGCAGTTCCAGTGCGTTTTGTTCCAATCCGGCGGCAATGAAGTTGTCGATGGTGTTGCGCTGCCAGTGTGCGAATCGGGTGACGGGCACGTCCACGTTTTGAAGCACGTAAAACGACCAGTGCTGGCGATCGTCTGCGGTAATCGGCGGCTCATTGTAGCCGACGGTTTCTTCCGCACCGGCGGTCGTGGCCACGGCGGACAGGCTGACAAGAATACCGACTACTCGAAGAAAACGCATTTACGTCAGCCGATCAAATCGTGGACAACATGAGCTTCATTCGGTCCCGTCAGGCGTTTTTCCAGGCCGTTGTGGAAGTACGTCAGCTGATCGTGGTCGACGCCCAGCAGGTGCAGAATCGTGGCGTGGAAGTCGTTGACCGAAACCTTGTCAGTTTCTGCACGCAATCCGATGTCATCGGTGGCTCCGTACGCGCGGCCTCCCGAGATGCCTGCACCCGCCAGCCATGCACAATAGCCCCACGGATTATGATCGCGTCCCCTGCCCTGTTCACTCATCGGCATACGGCCGAATTCGCCACCCCAGATCACGAGCGTGTCTTCCAGCAGACCGCGCTGTTTCAAGTCCGTCAGCAAACCCGCGATCGGTTTGTCTGTTCGACGGCAGTATTCTGTGTGGTTCTTATCAACGTCAGAATGAGCGTCCCAGCCGTTCGTGTCGCCGGAATACAGCTGTACGAAGCGGACACCGTTTTCAATCATTCGCCGAGCCAGCAGGCAACGCCGACCGAATTCAGAAGTCTCTTTCTGATCGACGCCGTACATCGAATGCGTGTGTTGCGACTCACCGTTGATGTCGACCAGAGCTGGCGTCTCCGCCTGCATGCGAAACGCCAGTTCGTAGGATTTCACCCTCGCTGACAGCTGGTCATCGTTGTCGCGTTGCTGAAGGTGCCGCTGGTTGAGTGACTGAATTAAGCGCAGGTTGCGTAGCTGTTGCGCCGGACTGACGCCTGCCTGAGGCTTCAGATCCAGAATCGGCGATGCTCCGGGACGCATCGTCACGCCCTGAAACGAGGCGGACAAATAGCCGCTGCCCCACGCCGGTGGGCCACCTTTCAGGCCACCACCAGGATCCGGCAAGACAACAAACGCCGGCATGTTTTCGTTCTCAGAGCCGAGTCCGTACGCGACCCAGCTGCCGACGCTCGGGCTGCCCATCAGAATGCTGCCGGTGTTCATCTGATACACGGACTGCGGATGGTTCACACTGTCGCCGTGAAGTGATCGGATTACGCAGATGTCGTCTGCGTGTTCAGCGATGTGAGGCAGAAAGTCACTGACTTCCAGACCCGCCTGTCCGCGTGGTCGGAATCGCCGCAATGGTGCGAGTAACGGATTTTTTGCGACGTTCCGCCGAGTCATCACATTGCCGAAACTTTCAGGCAACGGCTGCCCGGCGAATTTTGTGAGTGCCGGCTTCGGATCAAACAGATCCACGTGACTGGGGCCACCATGCATAAACAGCCAGATGACTCTCTTTGCCCGGGGAGGGAAGTGAGTTTGTGCGCCGTCGGCGACAGTGGTGGCAGATGCCATCGCCGAATACGCCAGCATTCCCGCACCACCACCTGCCTGTGCAAGGAAGTGACGACGGCTGCCGTTTTTGGTTAAGTAATCAATTCCCATGTCCCACAATATAGTAACTGAGTGCGGCAATTGCCCAGCGAAATCGTGCTTTACGGAGTTCTGACGCTCGCACGACATGTTTTCGTTCAACGGCCTTGGTCTCCGCTGCTGTCCGTTCAGGTGTGTTTCTACCGGGCGGGTGTTATGGAACGCTCTGAAAACACCGAAATGCCGACCGTCAGCCTGCGATTACGGATCACTGTGGAGCTGTTTCGGCAGCGTCTGGTAATTGTCATCTCCTTCTGCAATCTGCAGACACTGATCCACGCTTACGTCCGTAAACGTTTGCGTCGAGTCGCTTGTTGGCCAATAGACCTCCAGGACTTGAATTGAGTCAGCGGAACCAACGCCGATGTGTTGGCATGTCAGGGGATTCGCTCCAAATGAACCTCCGCTGTTCACCCACTTATAGACGGACCTCGTCCCTTGTGAATCAGCGATCGTTGCACAGAGCCGTACACCGATTCCCAGTCGGTTCGACTCACGCCCCTGCAGCATCACCTTAAGCCAGTGGTGTCCCGATCCCGGGTTTTCGAATAATGCGTTTGAGAACGCATCACCAGGGAAGGCGCCTCCCATTTCGATGAAGATGTCCTGGTCACCGTCGTTGTCGAAATCCGCGAACGCGACCCCATGTCCTTTCTGAAGATGACCAAAGCCACCGGATGTTGTCACATCGGCAAAACCGGTCCCTGCCCTGTTTCGAAACATTCGGTTTGGCATGATGCCTTCGTACGCCGGGTATCCTGTTCCCAGATAGAAGTCGGGAAAACCGTCGTTGTCGAGATCTCCAAAATTCGAGCCCATGGGCAGTGTTACGTGATCAAGCCCGACTTCCGTTGTGACATCACGAAATCCACCCTCTCCGTCTCCGGAATAAAGTCGGTCTGTTTCGGCCTCGTGTTCCTCGCCAATGTAGTCCGCCACGAAGTAGTGGAGATTGGACCAGTAGCCTGACACGTACAGATCCAGTTGACCATCGTTGTTATAGTCCCAGAACCAGCAGGGAAAGCTTCGAGACGGCGTGCTCACTCCCAGGTGTTGAGCGACGTCAGTAAACGTTCCGTCCCTGTTGTTCCGGAAGAGACTGTTACTTCCAGTGAGGCTTGACACATAAAGATCGGGAAACCGGTCATTGTTGTAATCACCCCACGTGACTCCCTTCACACCTGTCGACACAGCGACGTTGGCAAACCAGGCGACGTCAACAAAGTGTCCTGTCCCGTCGTTACGGAAGAGCTGTGACGGAAACTGCTCGTTGCCGATGAACAGATCCACATCTCCGTCATTGTCGTAATCCGCCCACGCAGCGGTTTGAGTCGGAAAGTGGGTCTTTCCCAAACCGACGTCGAAGGTCACGTCACGGAATCCTGCTCGACCATCGTTCTGCAGCAACGAGTTTGGAATCCTGCCCTCGTTCCCCAGCCATGCTCCTCGCAGCACAAGAATATCGACATCGCCATCGTTGTCGTAGTCAGCCTGTACGAGATTAAGTCCTCCCATGATCCCGATCAGCCCCGATTCCGCTGTGTGATCGACGAATCGACCGTCGCCCGTTCCAAGGTAACAGCGCACCTGACCGGTTGGCTCCCAACTCGATACAAGAATATCGATCCATCCATCGCCATTCAGGTCGTCAGCCACAACACCGCCTGACAGCGATACCAGATCAAGGCTTCGGTCTGAGGAAATGTTCTGCCACTTTGGAAATTCTTCATCGGATTCAAAGGCTGATAAAGGAATACGCAGGTGTTCCGGCACTGCATCGGGGTACTGACCAAGTGTCATCTGCACGACATTCAGCAGCCAACGCGCGCTCAGGTGTTTCGGGTTGAGCCGCAGTATCAGGTTAAGTTGCTTGGCGGCTTGTTCTGATCCGGACCTCTTTTCATGTATGCCACCGTCACGAATCGGCAGAAGGCAGCTTTCGCCGTTCCGGCATTGAACACAGTTTTCGTCTTCTGCCTTGCGAATACAGGCGACCGCCAGGCGGAATCTGATCTGCTCCACCAAATCCGCATCTGGCCCTTCTTCTGCCGAAATTGCTGCAGCAAGAGCTGCTTCAAGATGCCGAATTGCTTCGGCTGTCTGACCCAGACGCAATTCTGCTTCCCCGATTTGTCGATGCAGATCCACTCGCGTCTTCGATGGAATCGGGTGTGACTTCGATTTCGACGGCAGGGAGAGGTTGTGCAACTCACGTTTGAGTTCGGGAAGCGTGCCGGTGCCCAAAAACGGGTGGTTTTTGGCGGCATCCGTGGCAACGTCGGTCAGCAGTGCGAGCATTCGTGCGTGGCTGTCTGCTGGTTCAGGACCTGAGTCTGACGTGCCACAGCCAAACACCAGCATCGCAAGAATCACCAGACACTTCGCGGGCATGCTCATACCTCGAACAGGTTGTTTCCACAGTTTCTGCGTGCCGGACCGGAAAATGGGAGAATACGTTTACCCGACGTGATGCTGATCAGTATATGGAAATTGACGTACGGACGATCGGCCGCAATACTGTAATTGTTCAGTTCATTGCTATTTCCGCTGGCTGATTCTCCATCATTGCTCGCACTCCATCATCCGACCTGTAGTTCTCATCAATGACGAAACCAGGATATGTCATATCATTCCTTCTGATTGCCGCCTTAATTACTGCCTGGTACGGCGTCGCCAGCTACGTACAGCCAGCCCCCATTGACCTCATGGGGGACCCGGTAGCTACCTCGCCCGTCACGGAACAGATATTGTCGATTGGGGAACGGCAATATGTCTGGGATCTGGAGCATCTGGCATTCATTCTGGAGCAGAAGTGTTTTCCCGGAATCAAGCAGGCTTGGGCGAACCCTGCTGGTGGCGAGTTGCTGTCGTATCTTGCTGACGACTTTCAGGCGACCGTACCGGCCCTTGAGTGGACCGACGACTACACCGACCGATCCGTCTTATGTCGGGACCTGGCGATATCCGTCGACACCGTCCGCACAACCGACCACGTCGGTCTGTTGGATCTCTTGAGCGAACTGCAGTCGGGATTTCGAGACGATGATACGCCAGACATTTCAATTGGTCTGGTGCGACTTGGCCCAAAGAAACGCATGCAATTCGATGGGCCGTGGGAAAGTCGGTGGCGGATCAGACGGGCTGGTATCGGCGCGAACGGCCCGCTTGAGATCAATATGGACGTGAGGGCTGATCTGAAGTTCGTGACCGCAGACCTGGCGGACCACACCGGTTGGATTCAGCATCTTGCCATCGAGCGGGTGCGGACAACGGAATGTCGTCAGCCATTGATGATTGAAATCACCGATACGTGTGGCATCAATTCTGATCGAATGCGCGATAACTGGCGGGTGACCGATGGTTCTTTTGTGCCGAATACAGGAGGTGTCTATCTTTCGGACTATGACTCAGACGGGACCACTGACCTGCTTGTCGACGACATCGATGCTGGTGTCCGCCTGTATCGCGGGACCGGTGCCGGCAGTTTCGAAGACGTCACAGCAGCCGTCGGATTGCCGCTGTTACCCGCCGGTGAATCAATGGCGTGGGCCTTGTCCTGCTGGTGCGATCTCGACGGCGACGGTGACGACGATCTGATTGTCGAAGATCGTCTCTATGAAAACGACCAGGGGCGGTTTCGTGATGTTTCGGAACGCACGAATCTGTTGCTGACTCCCGCCAATGGCTACGCCGTTGCTGACTACGACCTTGATGGGCGCCTGGATCTGTATGTGTGTCATGGTGGAGTGTACCGGGCCGGACAGGAACGACTTCGCAACGTACGGTGGATCGACGGCGGTACCGGCATCGATAATATCCTCTGGAGAAATCGGGGCGACTGGCAATTTGAGGATGTCACGGCGTCCACCAACACCGGCGGAGATGGATCGTCCTGTTTTGCGGCAGTCTGGTTTGACGCGAACGGTGACCGTCGCCCCGATTTGTTTGCAATCAATGAGTTCGGACGGAACTCGTTAATGACCAATACTGCCGAAGGCCCGTTCACATCGACCACGATCGATCCCCTGTTTGGCGGCTTTTCAATGGGCGTCACTGCAGGCGATTTTGATAACGATGGAAACACCGATGTATTTGTGGCCAACATGTATTCCAAGGCCGGCAACCGCATCCTGGCCAACATTCAGTCAGCTGATTACCCAACTCATCTGTTCGAACAGATCCGTGAAGCCACCACTGGAAATAAGATGTATCGGGGTGTGGGGAACGGCCGGTTTGAAGTGATGCCTGGTGAGGACATTGTGGCTGATGTCGGCTGGGCCTATGGTCCGGGAATGTTCGATCTTGACGGAAACGGATTTCTGGATCTGTGTGCTCCTGCCGGATTCAAGTCGACTACGCGCGGCAAACCGGACGGATGACGTTGTATCTGGCAGGCTGTCGTGACACAGCCACTTGATCAACAACAGATTCTACCTGCCCTGGGGGAACTGGACGATGAGGCCGGTGAATTCTGGCTGGACAATCCGTGGAACGTGGGCGACAACAACCTGAGCGCATTTGAAAGAAACCGCATCATGCTGAATACGACGGACGGGCGGTTCGTAGATGTCTCTTCTCTGACAGGCGCAGACATCGACAGCGATACGCGGTCCGTTGTTGCGGCCGATCTCACGGCAGACGGAATGCCCGAACTGATTTATCGCAGTAGTGGCGGCGGTCCGCTGCGAATCTTTGAAAATCGATGGCCTCAGCAAAACTGGATGCGTGTCTCGCTGCGGGGCAGGCAGTCCAACAGCCGAGGGATTGGCGCGCGTTTGACAGTCGATACAGGTGACCAGACCCTGAGCCGCGAATTGTTTCCGGTCAGCAGTTTTCGTTCGCAGATGCCGTCGACCGTGAATTTCGGGCTCGGCGACAGCACTCTGGTTCGCCGATTAACCATTTATTGGCCATCCGGGATAATTCAGGAATTCGAGAACCTGCCTGTAAACCGACATATACGGATTGCTGAAGACGAATCGTCCAGTGCCGATCTGATATCACACGTTCTTTCGAAGAGGGCGTCTGATGTCGCCGCGCGATAATCCGGCAACGTCCGGACGCGGACGTCGAGTTTTCCGCCGACGATTTTTTACCATCATCGTACTGCTGGGCGCGTTGTTCCTGTTACGTCCGCTGATGGTGAATATTGCTCTGTGGCGGGCGGCCGTTTGCCTGGAAGAGCGTTCTCACACCCGCAGCCTGAGATGGCTGCAATTCGCGACGTTGACAGGTGACGATTCTGCCGAGCTGCATTATTTTCTGGCACGCGTGAATCGCAGAATCAAGAGATATCCTCAGGTTCATGAACACCTGCGTGCTGCCCATGAACGCGGCTGGAACACTGACAGTCTCAGACGTGAATACATGCTCGCTTCGGCACAGACGGGCGATTTTGAACTGCTGAGGGACTACTGGGCCACATTGTTTAACTCGGCCGGTTCGGATGGGCCGGAGATCAGCGACGCCTATGTCCGCTACTGCATTCGGGAACTACGGCTGGAAGATGCTGCCGCTGTTCTGGCCGCATGGGAACGAGACTTCCCGGATGACGCCCAGCCCCATATTCGGCGTGGTCAGATTTCCGAAGCCACGGGAAACTGGACCAAAATGGTCGAAGAATTCGGCCGTGCTCTGCAACTGAACCCGACACGTATTGATGGGCAACTGGGACTCGTCCGCGGCTACATGGGAATGGCCAAATACGAACGGGCCGAACAACTGCTCCGTCAGGTCGTTCAGGTTGCTCCGGATAATCCGGAGGCTGCCTTCCGACTCGGTCGCACGCTGCTGAAACTTGGCCGCGAGAACGAATCCCGCGATGTGCTGAAAACGGAGGTGGACAGTCATCCCAATAACTTCGAGGCTCTGGCGGAACTTGGAAACCTGGAGTTGCAGACGGATCGTCCGGCAGAAGCTCTGGCCGCTCTGGAACATGCGGTTGAACTACGACCGTCGAGCACCGAAACGCGATTCTCTCGTGGGAAAGCTCTTCAGGCACTCGGTCGCAAGGACGAGGCTGCAGATGACTTTCGATTTGTGCAGCGTTCGACCAAGCCGCTGATTCGCCTGTCCCAGTTGACGACTCGTCTGCCCAGTGAGCCGAAGAATGTGGAACTGCGTTTCGAAATTGCGTCCATCACCTGGGAATTTCGTTCGCGTGATGAAGGCTTGCAATGGTATCGCAGTGTACTGGCGCTGGACCCCGATCATCAGGACGCTCACGCTGCCGTCGCCAGGCATGACGCATCCACCGGTGACCGCGAACAGACCGATGAACCAAGCCACAGTGACGATTAGATTGACGATTCGAACGATGACGGCACTGACCGCAGCATTTCTAAAACTGGCCTGCAAAGGCCGCCGAGATCTCGGAGATTCGGCTGCCTTTCACTTTGAATCGAGTGATCGATCTCCTGCGAATCCGACCGTAAATCCTGCCAGCGCAAACACGAAGTGCTGCGTAACGCTACCTGCACCACTATGTCCGGCCTGCCATGACCAACACCTGGCTCAGCAGAAATCGCATTGGTTCCGTATGGGGCTGATTTCAGGACTGGCTCTGTTGTTGGCTGCCGGCTGCCACAACAGCGAATCCGATGTCCCATCACGCAACCAGAATCCAGCACAGGTCACGCCTGACGCCGGATTCACCACGAGCGCACGATTCGCAGACGTGACTGCTGAATCCGGAGTCGACTTCGTAGCACAGAACGGCGCTGAAGCGGGGCATTTTTCGATACTAGAAACGCTTGGGTCCGGAGTCGCGATGGTCGATTACGACCGCGACGGCTGGGTCGACCTGATGTTTCCAGGGGGTGGAACCTACACGGCACAGCCATCCCCAACCGGTTTGCCCGCCGCGGGATATCGAAATAACGGCGATGGAACCTATCGTGACGTCTCGACCGTGACTGGCATTTCGACGGACCGGCTGTATTCACACGCAGCCATCGTCGGCGATTTTGACAACGATGGCTGGAGCGACATTTTGTTTACCGGATACGGCGGTCTGCTGTTGTACCGCAATCACGGCGACGGCACGTTTAGTGAAGTGAGTCGTGCGGCTGGAGTCGTCAGCACGCAATGGAACACAGGCGCGGCCTGGGGGGATCTGAACGATGATTCGTTCCTGGACCTTTATGTTGTTCACTATGTCGACTGGTCATTTCGGAACAATCCTCGCTGTGAGTTTGGTGGCGGACAGGACGTCTGCCCGCCAGGTCAGTTTGAGGCATTGAATGATGTTCTGTTTTTTGGAAACGGCGATTCAACATTTCGCGATGCTTCAGATGACGCAGGGCTGGTGACCGGCGGCAAGGGGCTTGCGGCGTTCACTGCAGACCTTGATGTCGATGGTGACATCGATATTTACGTTGCCAACGATTCCACACCGAATTTCCTGTACCGCAACGACGGCACTGGGCTGCTGGAAGAAGTTGGTATCGTCAGCGGGACAGCATTAAACGAGCGCGCGGAGTCAGACGGCAGCATGGGACTGGCTGTGGGCGACTTTGACCGCGACGGTCTACCCGACATTTGGGTGGCGAACTACGAAAACCAAAGTTTCGGGCTGTATCGAAACAGTGGCGATTGTCTTTTTCAGCACGTGAGCAGTTCGAGAGGAATTACGGCTGTGGACGCTTTGTTCGTGGGGTTTGGAACGTCATTCCTGGATTTTGATTGCGATGGCGACGAAGACCTGATTGCCACAAATGGTCATGTCATGCGTACGGCTGCAGGTTCACAGCGGCAGTCTCCGCTGCTGCTGGAAAACCTTGGTGGCGAAAGATTCGTGCACGTGACGGAACAGGCCGGGGATTATTTTCGGCAGACCTATCACGGCCGAGGACTTGGGGTCGGTGACATCGACAACGATGGTGACGAGGACGTGATTGTGACTCACATCGGGGATCGGGTGTCGGTATTGGAAAATCGATCGGCCGCCAGGGGAAACTGGCTTGTGATTCAATTGGCCGGCCAGAATGGGGCACGTGACGCCATTGGAACGTCCGTCACCGTCACGACCGGAGGTCATGTCCTGTACCGGCAACAGACGAGCGGAACAAGCTTCAACTCCACCGCCGACCAACGCCTGTTCTTTGGCGTGGGAAAGGCGGCTGAAGTTGATCTTGAGATTCACTGGTCGTCCGGCGAACGTCAGAGTTGGAAAAACGTTCGCACTGACACCGTCTTGCTCATCACAGAGGGCCGTGAATGGCATGCCATCAGGGCCGGGGCCCAATCTTACTGAATCGCTACTTTCGACCTGGAGAAAACGACCGTCATTTCTTTTTCTTGCGTTCGCCCGTTTCCATGCCGTATTCTTTGTACGAATCTTCCATAGCCGCCGATTCGTCCTCGATGGTCATGTCTTCCGGCAAGGATTCTGAACTGACGTCTTCGACGCCGTCTCCACATCCCACGAAGAATGCAAGGCTTAAGCAACCAGCAGCGAGTACTCTGTATTTTTTCATGTTCAAATAATTCCTTAAGTGGCGGTTTGCGCCTTTTGGATGTTTTGAGTTTGACGCCTGTTGCACCTTATACAGGTTGAGAGTAACCTTTTAAAACAATAGTGGAGTTTTTCGTCGTGTTTTTGCTCCGCGAATTCGAAAGGAAACAGAAAGTTTCGCTTCGCAGAGCTTTTTAAGAGGAGCAGTATCCGGATGAAATTATCAAGATCAAGATGGCGTGATGGTTTCACGCTCATCGAACTTCTGGTTGTAATTGCAATTATTGCCATTCTTATTGCGCTGTTGTTGCCGGCCGTTCAACAGGCACGTGAAGCAGCCAGACGCACTCAGTGCAAAAATAATCTGAAAAACATCGGGTTGGCGCTCCACAATTACCATGACGTCTACGGTGTGTTTCCGGCATCGGAATTTCACCACGCGGGCTTTCTTGCACCCGTCAGACAGGGCGACTGGGGGTCTTCACTGCGGTCCAACTGGATCATTGCGACAATGCCATTCGCTGACCAGGCACCTTTGTTCAACACCTATGACTCGACAATTCGGTATGACCAGGCCGGGCCAAACCGCGAACTATGGGGCCAGAAGCTGCCCTACATGATCTGTCCCAGCAATCCGGTTGGCAACGCGAAGCACGCCAATCAGTTCCACATCGTACATTATGCTGGAGTCTGGGGCTCGGAAAATCCGCCAGGTGGCCGTGCTCGCAGTCGTTGGTCTACGGGCAGTCAGACCAGGATCCAGGGAAAAGGGTTCATGCACTACAATAGTCGTGAGGGTCTCCAATCCTGCCTTGACGGGTCCTCGAACTCAATTCTGATTGGCGAAACACGAGGGTATCGACCACGCTGCAAGGATGAAATTGCCCGGCTTCAGGATTGGCGTGGCATGCGATGGGAAGTCAGTACCAGTACGCAACGTGATATGGAAATTAATGGAATTCACCGTCCCACCGGCTATTCATGCACAGCGGGGAATGCGGGATTGTGTACCGGTTGTCGCTGGGAAAATATGGCGAGTTTTCACACGGGCGGAACCCAGGTACTGCTGGGTGATGGTGCCGTGAGATTCCTGAGTGAGAACATTGACGAGGATACGTTCCATCACCTGGGAGACATCGCGGGTGGCCAGGTCATTGGTGAATTCTAATATTCACGAATCAAGATGGTGCAAATCTGAAGCCGGGCGTCGCGAGACGCCCGGCTTTTTTGTTTGATCTTTTTGATGACGCATGCGAAGACCGTCGTGTCGCAGCACGGTCATTCTGACTGACCAGCCTGGTCTCGTTGCAGATTCCGCAGCCTGATCTTCAGGTCCTCATCCAGGGGGTTAAGCCTGATCGCTTCCTGGTAGGCCGCGATGGATTCTGCTGGTCGCTGCTGCTGTTCCAGGACAAATGCCAGGTCAGCCCACGCGGACTTTTGATAGGCGTCATTTTCAACCACTTTGCGAAGGAAATGCTCTGCCATCGCCCATTCTGAATTCATCAGCGCCAGCGTCCCCCGGGCGGCCAGCAGTCGCACATCATTTGGCGACGATGTCAATCCCTCGTCGATCAGTTGAGCTGCCATGTCTACTCGTCCGACGGCTTGGAAAAGAAGCCCTAATTGGATTCGGTTTTCGACCAATTGCGGGTGTTTCCTGACTAATCCTTCCAATGTCATCAGAGCGAAACGATCGCCGCTCCTGGCACGATCGGCGGCTTGTTTCCCCTGCCACAGTGGGTCACGTCGAAATCTTACAAGGGATTCGGAATAAGGGTCTGAGATGGTCGTATTGACGGAAGGAAGCTGAAGAGCCCGCGCCAGCTGGTCATTTGCTTCTACCAGGAAACCTTTTTGCGCGGACAGGCGTGCCGTGAGTTTCGCTGACTCCATAAAGTCGTCGTTTAGCAATTCAAGCAGTTGTTCCGTCTTAACAGCGTCACCGTCGGCAAACGCCTGTTCCGCAAGCTTTACGATGATCGCCGGATGGGAAGCAGTATCGGTGAGTCGTGTGGCCAGGAGTTCGGTCAGCTCTTCAGATTTTCCCAACTGCCCCAGCAAATCAGCCAGATGAAGCACGATGGAAACGTCGCTGTCACCGTGTCCGCCCGAGACCAATTTGCCTAGTAAAGAAGCAGCTTGGCTAACGTCACTTTCCTTGATCCGCAGCGCGAGCAGGTATTTCCATCGGACGTCCGTCGGGCCAAGTTCACTCGCTGTTTCGTAACACCGAATGGCTTCATTTCGGTATTCGTGCGCGTCGAGCGCCATCGCATATTCACCCCACGCAACTGCAGAGGTCGGGACAAGTCTGACAGCTGCAGCTTTGTCACGGACGAACTCAGCGACCTCCGTGTAAGCCTCGGATAAATCGGGGACAGGCGGTTCCGCAACCGGTGCCGACCGTTCGCATCCAGGACTCACCAGCAACCAGATGGCGATGGTTAAGCCTGCAGGTTTGTACCAAAGGGCCATATTACTTTACCAACTTCCCTTCGCCTCGAATCAGCGTCACGATTTCATTCATGCGACCCTGCATGTCAAACTGTTCCGCTGTCAGATCGCCGTCAGGCCAGACTACGTCAATTGAGTGAATCTGGTTGTTGCGGCCCAGTCCCACGTACAGTTCGGCGGCATGCGTTCCCGCGTAGCTCTGGCAGGGCTGAAACGTTCGCTCAAAGATTCCGTTCGTGGAGGAAATAGACAGCTGAGCTCCAGGACAGGAACGACCTCCGTGGCGTAAGTCGACGACTCGCAGCACGACCCATTGGTGGGTGTTCTGACGCAGGTTCTGCAGCACAACGGCCGGTCCGCCGATTGTTGATACGACCATATCGGGGTCTCCGTCCCGGTCAAGATCCCCCACAGCCAGTCCTCGTGCCACATGCTTCCCCAATGGTATCGCGGCGTCCTGATATTGACCATCAACCGGTACCAGGTGCTGTAACGGCTGGCCGTACTGTTCCCGGAAGTCACCGGAAGATGAAACATTATGCGGACGTTTCACACGTCCGTTGGCGGTAAACAATTCGCTTTCCCCATTCAGGTCGAAGTCAGCAGCTGCAATGCCGAATCCAGTGGTATGGCGCGTTGCTGCTGCGATCCCTGTTTCGCGACTGCGGTCAGTAAAGAACCCTGCTGTACTTTCAGTGTAGACCGCATGGGCTTCTCCATCGAGATGAGATATTACCAGATCTTCTGTCCCGTTATGATCAATATCTCCCAGGGCGAGTCCCATGCTTGCCTGGGCATGTCCTTGAAAATCAGTATCACAACCTCGCAGCACAGAATCGTTGACGAACCGACCTTCATGGTTAACCCACAGCAGATTGGGGTGCTGATCACTGGCAACATAAATGTCCGGCCAGCCATCGCCCGTGAAGTCTTTTGCAGTCACGCCCAGCCCTGCCGAAAGTCCCGCTGAAATTCCGCTGGCCTGGGACACATCCGCAAACGACACGTGGCCACCGTTCGTTCCGGTTGTGTTGCGAAGCAACAGGTCCGGAGTCATTGGGAACAGATGTGGGCCGCAGAAATCTGCGCCACCTCCACCCAATCGCGTACACGCCTGGTGTACATAGTCCACGTAGTTCGTGACAAATATGTCAAGCCACCCGTCGCGATCATAGTCGACCCAGCAGGCTGACACGCCCCACCGATGGTTTGATATGCCGCTGCTCCGGGTGATGTTCCGAAAACTGCGTCCGTCAACGTTCAACCAAAGGCTGTCGGCGCCATCTGCTGTGACGTACAAGTCGGGCCACGCATCGTTGTTGCAGTCCCCCACTGCGACTCCTGTGCCTTGAAGCAGTTGAATTCCGAGCTCATTGGTGCGATTCACAAACGTGCCGGCCGTTTCCTGTGAGTACAGGGCACAGTTGTTGTCTTCAGAATCAGCGGCAATCAGCAGAATGTCCAGCAATCCATTGCGGTCAAAATCCAACACGGCACAACCTGACCCCATAATGGCAGGTAGTCGGTACTCGTCGCGATTTCGGGGAGAATCCTCAAAGTCGATTCCCCACTTCGCGGCCACATCTGACAGCACGCGTTCTTTCGTGGATTTGTCATCCGACGGGTCATTTTGCGGCAGCTGCCGATTCGTTCCGCAGCCATACGTCAAGACAACAAGACAGAGTCCGGCAACAGCAAATCCGTTGAAAGTGCTCATTAGACAGAACGTATATGATCAGGAATCAGAACGGAAGGGGATTGGGGGCGGAGCTGATTGCTCTGACCGTCGCCCACAAACGATGTTCGAAGTAGTGTCTGAAGCGAGCAGTGCAAAATCCAGCTCACCTGTTTCAAACGATCCGCAATCGGTGTGTTTTTGTTGTTAGCGCCTGCCTTCCCGGGAACACAGATACGCTGGCGGAGACTGGCCTGGCCATCAGTCCTGGTCCAGGTGGAGTTTCCTGCGGGGCACCTGCGCTTACGGGCTTGCGTTGAATACAGCGTGGGCACGCAGACCGCTGTCGTTAAGCAGTCTTTCGTAGCAGCTTTCCAGACGCAGCACCTGCTGCTGGACCGAATCCATCGGAGTGTTGGCAAACAACGCAGCGCTGGAATAGCCGGAACGATCATGCTCGTGAGAGACCGCGTCATCGACACGCCCGCTGGCTTCGCTGATGATGCAGCGAGATCGACCGTCATGTTTGACCGTTCTGTACTTCTTAAAGACGGCCGCCAGATCGCCGTTTCCGAGTGACGACTGGATCAAGCGTGACTTAAACGCAATCCAGTTTTCGATACGCTCAGTGACGTCCACATCCAACGTGACGTGACGGCCACGAGCGGTCAGAGGCAGGGTTGAGGATCCGGTCAGTTCCAGGATTTCTTCCTCAGAGCCGGTACCGACTTTTCGTGACAGAAAGCTTCTTCGAGCTGTCCGAACGGAGGCAACATCGAACGTCAGACCCCGACCACCCATGTCTCGGTTAAGTTTCGAGATTTCGAACATCAGCAGACCGACCTGTATCGGACTGGCGTCTCGTGGCTGCAATAACAGCGTGACCGGGGCATCGCCACTTTTTCTGGCGGCTGCGTCCGCGGCGTCTCGCTTTTGTTGGACACGCGCAGATGCAGCGGTGAGCGTTCCTGCTGCACAGGGCCGCTGTTCCTGTTTGATGCCAACGTCAGGGGGTCAGGAAAAAGTCTTCTGGCAGATCTTGTCGCTCTTATCGTCACGGGGCAAGAAGCGGTACGTTTCACTTCTCCACCAAACGATGAGGAGTGTGCAAAACGTATCACTGCTCTCGTCGAAGAGCCGGATCGAATCATCCTCATCGACAACGTCACGGGGAGCCATCACGCGAGACGCCGTTGTTCCCTGAACTCGTTCCGTACCTGATGGATCTGTACGAGGTGTCGGAGCATACCGGAACCTCAGGTCGACGCGGCAGACGACGTTGGAGCAGTTTTATCCTCGCGGGACCGTCTGTGCCTGGATGGGCAACACTGAAGACATTGCCGAAGCTCATTACGTTCAGGAGCTGGAAGAGTTCCGAATCGAGGCAGCGAAGACACCGACTACCGATGTAGGGTGTGGGGGTGAATTAAAACCACACCCTGACAAAAAAGTGCGAAAAGTAGTGCAGAATCCAGTGCAGCAGGGGAAAGAAATGACCAGAACAGGGAAGAAGCCCAGTGTTTTGCGATGATCAGCATCAAGCCGGAAAACACTGCGTTTTCCGGCCACTTCTGCCCTGCTCCGTTGTGTTCTGCCAACATCGGCGCATGAAAAACGGAAGAGGATGGGAATCGAACCCACCAGTGATGCGTTAACACCACTCAACGGTTTTGAAGACCGTGGCGGTCACCAGACCAGCAAACTCTTCCCTATAGTCAAAACACTGCATACGTGAAATTTTCCACTACAGCGTTGTGTTCCGTGCTACGGGCCATACGAAGTTGGCATGCCCGGATTGTATCCAGCAGAAACAGCTCCCGTGGAGCTGGCGAAGCGACACGTGCTCAAAGTAGAAAGGATCGCTGCGTGAGTCCAGCCGGGGACACGAAAGAAGTCAAAGAAGACACCGCAAAGGTTGATCGTGTCGTATTGCTGTTGGGACGACAGCTGTATTCAGGCACACAAACTCCGACTCGCAACTGCTGTCAGATGATCTCGTGGATCGGTTCGATTCCCTGATCAACCAGATACCGCGGCACGCCACTTGGATCGAATACCCGCGTGCCGTTCAGATCCAGACCCACATTGTGATACAACGTCGCGAAGACTTCCTGGAATTTCACAGGACGCTTCTCGGCGTATTCACCCGATCGGTTCGTGGCACCAACGACCTGCCCGGTCTGCATGCCTCCGCCCGCCAACATCGCACAGGACACGCGCGGCCAGTGATCGCGACTCGAACGTGCGTTGATCTTCGGCGTCCGTCCGAATTCCCCCCAGACGACAACTGACACATCCTGATCCAGTCCCCGCTCGTGCAAATCCGTGACCAGGGCCGACAGCCCCTGATCCAGCAACGGAAATTCTTCACGTGAACGCGGGAAATTCATTCCGTCGCCGCCGTGCCAGTCCCAACGACTGTAGTTCAACGACACAAACCGCGCGCCCGCTTCGACCAACCGCCGGGCGATGCAGAAGTTCTCGATCATTTTTGGCGCACCGTCACGCTGGAACTTCTCGATACTCTGCCCATACCGGGCCACGATCTTTGGATCCTCCTGCGACAGATCGAGCGCATCCGCCAGTTTCGAATCGGTCAGAATCCCCATCGCCTGCTGCTCGTAGACATCCATGTTCGCCATCATGCCACTGGAATCCACGTTCCGTCGGAACTGATCCAGCGACTGCCGTAGAATTCGCCGGTCCTGTAATCGGTCCAGCGTAATTCCCTGCAACACCATGTTGTCTGCCGAGCTCCGCGCTTTGTTCCCCACCATGTTGAACGGCGAGTGCGACGTGCCCAGGAATCCGCCCGTGCCCGGCTCACCCCAGGTCCGGTTTCCGGTCTTGTACATCAAGGCCACGTTCGACGGCACGGCCTGATTCACCTGTCCCTGCAAACTGGAGACCCACGCCCCCGCCGACGGCCATCCGCCCGGCGGTTTTTGACTGCCAAACCGACGCCCCGTCATGCACTGATACGCATCGTGCCGACCGTCGGCATCTGAAATTGAGCGCACCGGAATGAACTTGTCCATCATCGATGCCATGCGCGGAAACAGCTCGCAAATCTCGATGCCCGGAACATTCGTCGCGATCGGGCTGAACTCTCCGCGAATTTCCTGAGGCGCCTCCGGCTTTGGGTCCCACAAATCAATATGCGACGGCCCGCCCGGCAGATAGATATTGATGATCGCCTTGTGCGAATGCCCGCTCCCTGCATCGCCCTCAGCACGCAGCGTCTGCGGGAGCGACAGTCCCCCCAACGCCATCCCGCCGACTTTCAGGAAGTTGCGCCGCGAGATTCCGTCACACAATCTGCTCGAATGGCCGGTTGATCGTCCGTAAATTGTCAGCATCGAAGCAGCTCCTGCACAAAACAGAACACATCAGGCGGTGTGGAAATGATAGCCGTGATCACCGGCCCAGGTCAATTCGTCAGTCCTCAACAGCGCGTTGGGCCAACAAACACAGAAGCATACCGACTGTCGTATGCGATGGGATTTTCCTGTATCGCAGTGACAAAAGCGAATCCGTCCGGCTGTGAGCCACCCCTGCGATGCTTGAACCGGCAACAGAACGGCAGGCAACTGTGGAGCTTCAGGAGCGAATGTTTGCTCGGCAGACGAAGCAGAACGAAGTGCAAATTGAGGAAATGCGTTCCCGGCAAGTGTCCAGGCAGCAGTTGCGGTGCGCCAACTCGCTCACAGCGCTTCATCCGCACGACTGGTATTTCGGTGACGGACAACATTGGCGATTCGGCCTGAGCAGCGTTCTTTCCAGCCCAAGTCCCATTCCGTGGCCTGTTTCTCGTCGCTCTCCCAATAGGGATTGCTGTGGCGACTGGCACTGTTTATGAATGCCAACTGCCCTTCATAATACGCCTTTTCTACCAACGTATTTTTGACGATGAGATTCACGTAGTCACCCGCACGCGGACCACAAACGACGCCTGTGCAGCTCAGGGTGATCAGCAGTGAGAAAAGTACGATCCCGTAGAGTGATTTCATGGAAACCTGAAATTGGGGGTGCGAGAGAAATGTTGGTTTGCCAGCAGGCGGCTGTTGTTTGTCGCTGTTGCCGCGGCATTCCGTAAGCCAACGGAAAACTTCGTGGAATTTACGAAGCTTCAGGTCCGGGGAATGACGTCGTTGGGCTCAATGCTGTCGGCGATCAGGCGTTCACGTAGTCAGGCGCACACGGACCCTAAACGAGGCCTGCGCAGCTCAGGGCGATCAGCAGTGAGAGAAGAACGGTCCCGTAGAGCGATTTCATGAAATCCTACGTATTGAGTTGTGAGCATGTTGTTTGCCCGAAGGTGGCTGTTCCCTGTTGCTGTCGCTGTCGCCTTGTTTTTATTTCCGTAATCCTGCGGAAATTTGCCTGGAATTATCGAATTCGCAGACCTGGAGAATGACGTCGTGGGGCTACAGCAGTTTACTTATTGTTGTGGACGATACTGGCTCGTGGGAGTAACGAGACTGCTATTGAAAAGCGTTCTTCGCGGCCACAAATTAGCGTGAAACGCTGTAAATGCTGCTGGCGGTGCCCGTGACCCTGCTTGGCGTGGCGGACTCGTCTGAAGGCATCTGCGGTGCTGGGTGGCTGAAAACACTGATGGTGGAACAACGTTCACGTCAGCGGAACGGAGTGGGATTCGAGCCCACCGGCGATGCGTTAACACCACTCAACGCTTTTGAAGTCTGAGGCGGGTACCAGAGCAGCAAACTCAGTTCCGTGCGTCACGCTCCTCTGATCGAGATGGGGTTCACTCCACCACGATCGAACGTTTCTCTCCGTTTCTCTCGCAGACCTGGCCAATGCACACCGGGTCCGGAAGGCCGGTGTTCTGCACGGCCGCAACAAAGTCGTCGACCGTTGCTGCCGATACACCCAGCAGCAGACCGCCGCATGTCTGAGGGTCGAACAGGGCCTGATACTGCGCCGTCATCTGCTGGTCAGATGTTGCCGATATTTTTCCTCCGACGCGGCGATTCTGCGGCGCGAGCGTGCTTTCGATGCCAGCGTTGCATGCGTCGACGACGCCGGGCAAGAGGGGAACGTTCGAAAGGTCCAGCGTGGCGGCGACGTTGCTGGCTGTCAGCATTTCGACAAGATGTCCGGCCAGTCCGAAGCCGGTTACGTCAGTTCCAGCGCAGATGCCCAGTTGTCCGGCAATAGCCGCCAACGTGTGCTGCCGCATCAACATCGTATCGATCAGCGAATCGTACGCCCTGGCCGAGCATTGAGATCTCATGTGGGCGGCCAGCAGGATTCCGATGCCCAGCGGCTTGGTCAGAAACAGTCTGTCACCGATCCGGAGATTCTTTTTCTGCAGTAGCGTTTCGCACAATGGTTCACCGAGCACCGTAAAGCCGACTTCCAGCCGCGGCCCGACAATTGTGTGGCCGCCCACAATGTCCGCATTCAACGCCTGGAATTCGTATAGTGCTCCCTGCAGTAATTCATTCAACGCGCGCCGTTGTGAGACAGCGTCACCTTCAGGCAGAACGATGTTGGCGACGGCCGACCTGACCGACGCTCCCATGGCGATCAAATCGCTGGCAGAATGTAAGGCGGCGATTCGACCGGCCAGGTACATGTCGTCAAACGGAGTGGTGAAGAAGTCCGTCGACACGACCACCTGACCTCCGGTCGACAATGGAACAACGGCGGCGTCGTCCATCTGTACCTGACCGGCACCGTTATTCGAGCTGTTCACGGCCAGCGAGGCCAGCGCTGATTCCAGAACATCGGAGCCCAGTTTGCAGCCGCAGCCTTTGCACTGCATTTGTGCCATGCTGTCGGGCATGTCATACAACATGCGGAACATGTTCATGAATCGTCCGTCAATTCGATCCTTCAGACGCTTGACCCAGCGACCGGAAAAGCTTTTGCCTTTCCACTCGCCGATCGCGCGGCCGTCGCCGGTGTTCAGCAGTTTCAGGAATGATTGTTGAGGAACGTAGGTTGTCAGCGGCTGATCACGCAGTATTCGCTGCACGTTTTCCCACAATATCGGTCCCTGACGAACCGCATAGACACCGGCTTTGGGCAGGTCTTCGCTGACGATCGCACCCGTATCACCAACCGCGAACACAGGTTGTCCGGAAATCGACTGCAAGGTGGCATTGGTGGCAATGAATCCTCGATCATTCAGCGGCACATTCAGCTGTGACAGCAATTCGGGCGGAACAGCGCCCGTGGCCCAGATGACAACATCGGCATCACGAACACTGCCGTCCGCCAATGTGATAGTCGAGGATGAAACTTTCTGAATCGATTGACCGGTTACCACAGAGATGTTGCGTTTCGAGATTTCTGCTGCCACCCGCTGCCGCATCGAATCGCACGCGGACTCCAGAATCCGTTCACTTCGAGTAATCAATTCCAGTTCCAGCTCAACATTGCAGACTGAGGCCACGAACGGCGGCAGGCAGAACACGATCTCAATTCCTGCCACGCCACCGCCAATAACAACAATCTTCAGCCGCCCTGAGTTCTCAGTGCCGGCGTCACGGTTCGTCGCAGCCGAAGCGCGGTCGGACTGGATACGAATTATCGCTGACCGCAGCCGCTGCAGAAACGTCTGCATGGGTTTGATTGTGACCAGAAATTCACCATCATTTGTGACACCCTCCATCGACGGCACGGAACCAATGCCCACCGATAGCACGTCGAACGGCACGGCCGGTCGATTCCGGAACAGCACTTCGTGGCGTTCGATATCCAGGCCGGCAACGTCGTCCACGATCAGCCGAGCGCCGACGGCCGAACATAATCTGACCAGATCGATCTCCATTTCGGACGGCGGGATCTGTTGTCCCAGCACGGCCGGCAACATTCCGGAATACGTCGCGATCGAATTATCTGAGATGCACGTGAGACTGGTGTTGGCAATCTGATTGTCCCGCCACATTTTCACCACGTGCGCGTTGGTATGTCCGACGCCCAGTAGAACGACGTGTTTGCTCGGCAGTCGTTCGGCGTTCACTCGCTGTCGCCTTCCGGTGGGCTTGACGGTGTTGCAGCCTGACCTGAAAGAGCGTTGGTCAGTTGTTGTGCCAGCGTGTCCAGTTGCTCAACTGCCACTGTTCTGAGATCCAGCAGCACTGCGTCGTCGTTTATGCGGCACAGGACGGCCGGACTTCCGCCGCGTAGTCGTATGGCTACGTCCTGAATTGAATCACCCGTGATCCGCAGACCGAAGCCCGGGATCTGTGAACCGGGCACTGAGCCACCACCGACTTCCGACGTGCATTCGGTCACTTCCACGGAAAAATGTGGCGGCACCGACAGGCTGTTGCAGACGGTCTCGCATTTTTCTCGCAGGTTGTCGGTCGTGCGAGACATCATTTGCAGCAATGGCAGCTCTTTGGCAGCCGTGCCTGCCAGATGAATTTCCGTGGTCGCTTCGATCGCCGCCAGTGTGACCTTGTCGACTCGCAACGCTCTCATCATTGGATTCCGGCGCAGCGCCTCAACCCATTTTGATTTGCCAACGATGATGCCCGCCTGAGGTCCGCCGAACAGTTTGTCTCCACTGAATAACGTCAGATCCGCGCCGGCGGCCACGCTGTTCGGAACCGTCGGTTCGCGCAGACCGAACGTTGCCAGGTCCTGCATGCAGCCGCTGCCAACATCGTCAACCACCGGGATGTTGCGTTCCTGTCCCAGAGCAACCAGATCGACGATGTCTGGTTCCGTGACGAATCCGCCCTGATAGAAGTTGCTGCGGTGTACACGAATGATTGCTCCCGTGTGTTCACTGATTGCGTCTTCATAGTCACGAAGATAGGTGCGGTTCGTGGTGCCGACTTCCTTCAGCACTGCGCCCGATGCTGTGAAAACTTCCGGCAGTCGAAAGCCGCCGCCGATCTCCACCAACTGACTTCGTGACACAATGACATCTTTTCCGGTCGCCAGGGTCTGCAGAACCAGCATCGTGGCAGCCGCACAATTATTGACGATCGCGGCATCTTCGGCACCCGTGAGTTGCCGCAGCAGATCGCTGATTCGTTCTCCGCGCCTGTTGCGTTTACCGCTCTGCAGATTCATTTCGACGTTGGCATAGCCGCTGGATTCCAGCATGCGCTGGATGGCACGTTCTGCCAATGGAGCTCGGCCCAGATTTGTATGCAGCAGTATGCCGGTCGCGTTGATGACCCGTTGTTGACGTCGACCGTCTTCAACCTGTTTCTGTTCCAGTGTTCGTGCGACGACAAAGTTGGCGGCCGCATCCGGATCCAGTTCCGCGCCGGCAAGGATTGCCTCCCGACAATCATCGACGCCTTGCCGGATCCATGCGACGATCTGTTGCCGCGGAAAAAGTTCGGCGACCGATACCAATTGCGGATGGCGCAGAACGTGGTCTACAGCGGGAAGGCTTCTCAGAGATTGAGCACTGGACATAAAGGACTCTAGGTACGGATACAGATGTCGAATTGGCTGGGGCACTCCGCTTTTGAGCTGCGTCGGCCAGCGGCACTGCTGCAACAACAGGCGAATCTTCACCGCCGTTATCGACAGGTCGTTGAAGATGTCCTGCGGGAAGGCGAACGAGTGGCGTCACAGCATACCGATGATACCCTGATCGACTGCGACAGACTATGCTGTGATTGAAAACGAAAGTTTTTTGATTCCTCGCTGTTTCCATTCGGCGGATGTCTGGCTGGTTGGATAATATATCGGGTGTTCTGCCCGCCCGGAACCTCTGCGCACTCGTTCTGTTGAAGCCCACCTGTGAAAAACCACCGCGACAATGTGACGACGTATCGGCTGCGCTCATTCACGATTGTGTTTGGGCTGGCAACAGCGGTCACCGCTATCGGGCAGGATTCGTCAAGCTCTGCGGGCTCTGCCGCTGGCAGTGACGGTGAGCGTTTCTTCTCTCAGAAGATTGAACCGTTGCTGAAATCGCACTGCTTTGGGTGTCATTCGCATGCGGCAGGCGAAATGGAAGGCGGCCTGACACTGGATAGTCGAAGCGGCTGGATTGAAGGGGGTGATGGTGGTCCGGCCATTGTGCCTGGTCAACCAGCCGAGAGTTTGCTTGTCAAAGCCGTTCGTCGTGTGGATTCCGAGCTGCAAATGCCGCCGGAGGAGAAACTATCGGACGCCAACATCGAACTGCTGGTCGAATGGATCAAACGTGGGGCACCCGATCCCCGCACGTCTGACCACGTCGTCCGGGACGAAGTCGACCTCATGGATTGGTGGTCGCTGCGTCCGTTGCAGCGTCCCGCCGTTCCGGAATCGTCGAATCAAACCGACGGGCGCGGCAATGCGATCGACGCGTTTGTCGGGCATCGGCTTGGTGCGAAACGATTGACTCCGCTGTCGCAGGCTGACCGACCGACACTCATTCGGCGTTTGTATGTCGATCTTCACGGATTGCCACCGACGCCGGAGGCCGTGGCGGCGTTTGTGGCTGATTCTGATCCGCTGGCCTATGAGAAACTGGTCGATCGTTTGCTGGACTCTGAACGGTATGGCGAACGCTGGGCGCGACATTGGCTGGATACCGTTCACTTTGCAGATTCACACGGTTGCGAACACGATGCATACCGCCCGCATGCCTGGCGCTATCGCGACTACGTTATTGAAAGTCTCAACCGTGACACTCCGTGGTCTCGGTTTATTCGTGAACAACTGGCGGCGGATCAGTTCTATCCGGACGAGACACGGTTGACAGCGGCTCTCGGGTTCATTGCAGCGGGACCATTGGAACTCAGCCGTGCCGGAACCGCGCCTGTGACATTTGACTATCTCGACCGCGACGACATGGTGACGCAGACCATGGCGGCGTTTGCCAGCACCACCGCCAATTGTGCTCGGTGCCATGACCATAAATTCGATCCGATCTCTCAGGAAGATTATTACTCGCTGCAGGCCGTGTTTGCGGGTGTCGGAAAAGGTGATGTTGAATTCGACGAAGACCCCGTCGTGGCGAACGCCCGACGTCGATGGAAGGCGCTGCTGGCCGCCACGGAAAGCAACGACCGGTCGATGCTGTTGGCACCGGAATACGTGGATGTCGTTGCTCAGTGGGAGCAGACGATTGAAGATCAACCGGCGATCTGGGAACCACTTTCGCCAGCCACGTTTTTGTCGACCGATGGAGCGACTTTGGAACGTCGCGAGGACAATTCGCTGCTGGCATCGGGTGTTCGTCCGGAACAGGATACGTACACAATCACGGTCCCCACTTCGCTGACGAAGCTGACGGCACTGCGTCTGGACGTTCTGGCCGATGACAGCCTGCCAATGAAAGGGCCGGGTCGGCAGGACAACGGAAATCTGCATCTGACCGAGTTCGAGGCACTTGTCTTCGACCCTGATTCCGCCGCACCGACACGTCTGAAGATCAGCAAAGCGACGGCGGACTTTGATCAGGCCGGTTGGACGATTTCTCACGCACTTGACGGCGACCTGAAAACGGCCTGGGGAATCCATCCGAGCGTGGGAAAGTCCCATTACGCCGTCTTTGAACTGGAAGAGCCTCTGGATCTGAAACCGTTCAGCCAAATCGTCATTGTGCTGAAGCAACTTCATGGAGGCGGCCATTTGATCGGTCGCCTGAAGCTCTATGCGACGGCAGCCGACGGTGCGACGGCGGAAGTCCTGCCGGAGCTCGTGCGTTCCGGAATCAAGTTGCCACGGGATCAGCGATCCGACGACCAGAAAGCCGCCATCGCCGCTTACGCGTTGCGACGTCATGCTGATAAACAACTTGCCGGCTTGCCCGCAGCGGCGTCTGTGTATGCGGTGTCGACCGGCTATTCGCATGGGAAAAAATTGAACAGTCCGATGCCGCCCAGGGTCGTGCACGTGCTGCGTCGGGGCGACATTCACAAACCCGGCCAAGTCGCCGCGTCCGGAGCATTGGCGGCAATTACGACACTGCCAGGACGCTTCGAACTGAATGATCCGAACGACGAAGCTTCGCGCCGGGCGGCCCTGGCCGATTGGCTGGCGGCACCGGACAACCCGCTGTCGTGGCGCAGTATCGTCAATCGTGTCTGGTTCCATCACTTCGGGCGCGGCCTGTGCGACACACTCAACGATTTTGGTCGCATGGGCGGCACGCCGTCGCATCCCGAATTGCTGGACTGGCTGGCTGTTTGGTTTCGTGACGATGCCAAAGGATCGTTGAAACGACTGCACCGCCTGATTCTGCTGTCTTCAACCTATCAGCGACAGTCACAAGTGACCGCTGCGGCGACTCCGAATTCCGCACTTTCCAATCCTCATTCCATGGACGCTCAGAACCGTTTTCTGTGGCGGATGAATCGTCGTCACCTGGACGCGGAATCGTTTCGCGATGCTGTGCTGCAGATCTCCGGCCGAATTGACCTGACGATGGGTGGTCCCGGTGTCCAGCAGTTCACCCAAACGACGGGTTCGCAGTTGACACCCAAGCTGCACTATGACGCTTTTGACTGGAATCTCCCTAGCGCTGCACGGCGGAGCATTTATCGGGTCGTCTGGCGAGGCATTGCGGATCCGTTTATGGAGTCACTCGATTTTCCAGACCTTGGACTGCTGGCTCCCCAGCGAGGTTTTTCGGTCTCTGCATTACAGGCATTAGCCGTTTTTAATAATGACTTTGTGCTGCATCACAGTCAGCTTCTGGCCGAAAAACTGAAAGCCAGCCATGCCACGGTCGGTGAACAGGTTGCTCGGGCCTGTCGCCTTGTCTTCCTGCGAGAGCCCGGCAAGGAAGAGAGTATGGTCCTTGTCGCGTACGTCACGCAACACGGTCTGGCGGCAATGTGTCGAGTACTGTTCAACAGCAACGAATTCATCTTTGTGGACTGAGAATGAAAAACTCGCGACGGCAATTCCTGTGGGATGTTGGCGGCGGCTTCGGCGGCCTGGCCCTTTCCCGGATGCTTGCGCAGGAGGCCTTGTCAGCAGACGGTGATCAGCCGAAACCGGAGTTCAACGGTGGCCTGCATCATCCGGCCAAAGTCAAACGAGTGATTCAGCTGTTCATGACGGGCGGTGCCAGTCCGATGGACACCTACGACTACAAGCCCGAGTTGGAGAAACTTCACGGTCAGAAACTGGGACCGGAAGAGAAACCGGAAGGCTTTACGGCGCCGCCTGGGGCGATCATGAAGAGCCCGTTCAAGTTCAAGCAACATGGCGATAGCGGTCGTTGGGTCAGCAGCGTGTTTCCTCATCAGGCACAGGAAGTCGATGAGATGGCCTTCCTGATGGCGATGGCGTCGAAGACTAATGTGCACGGGCCGGCAACCTACATGATGAACTCCGGTTTTGTGTTGCCGGGATTTCCAAGTATGGGTGCGTGGATTTCCTATGGGCTGGGAAATCTCACCGACGAACTGCCAACCTTCGTTGTGCTGCCGGATGCTGCAGGGTTGCCGTACAACCAGAAGGGGCCATTTTCGTCGGGTTTTCTTCCGGCCGTACATCAGGGCACGATCATCAACGCCACGGGCAGGAGCCCCGTTCCCGATCTGTTTGCCAATGAGCGGTACCAGTTCGCAACATCAGCGGCCGACCGCGATGGCTTCGCCCTGCTGCGGAAGCTGAACGCTGATCACGCGGCGGACAATGCTGATGATTCGCGACTCGATGCCCGCATTCAGTCCTACGAACTTGCGGCCCGTATGCAGTTGTCCGCTCCTGAGGCCTTCGATGTTACAAGCGAAAGCGAAACGACACACAAGGCCTACGGTCTGGACAACAAGCCGACGGAAGACTTTGGACGTCGTTGTCTGCTGGCACGCAGGCTTGTTGAGCGAGGCACTCGGTTTGTGCAGGTCTGGAGCGGTCAGCAGGGAGCGACGGGCAATTGGGACAATCACGGCAGTATTCCGAAAGAGTTGCCACCGATTGCCCTTTCGGTTGATCAGCCTATCGCCGCCCTGCTCCGCGATCTGAAGTCACGCGGGCTGTTCGACGACACTCTGTTGATCTGGACGACCGAATTTGGCCGTACACCATTTGCTCAGGGTGGCGATGGTCGGGATCACAACGGCGGATCATTTGTCACCTGGCTGACCGGTGCGGGCATCAAAGCGGGTGTCAGCTATGGCCAAAGCGACGATTGGGGTTATAAGGCCGCCACAGGTAAAACCTACTGTTACGACTTTCACGCAACTGTGCTGCATCTGTTGGGGATCGACCACAAACGTCTGAGCTACCGCCAGAATGGCATCGACCGCCGACTGACCGACGTCCACGGAAACGTTGTGCACGAGATTCTGTCATGAACAGGTCCGACTCGTACGCTGACCGATTGAGCAATAATCCGGCTACCCACCAGTCCAAATCCACAATCCGTGACTGCACGCTGCCGTCAGGATGTTCTTTGTAGTGAATTGCACCGTGTTGGCGTTCAACGTCATACTGCACACAATTACATTTTCTACATTCGACAAACGGGGACGCCATGCACAAGTATGTCATCATGGGGGTTCAGGGATGCGGCAAAGGTACTCAGGCAAAAATGCTGGCCGACGATTTTGATCTGGTCCACATCAGTGTGGGCGATCTTTTTCGATGGAACATCCAGAACCACACCAAACTTGCAGCACGCATTAAACGCATTATCGTTGAGGGCCAGCTTGTGCCTGATGAAATCGTTGAAGAGCTCATCCGGAAACGTCTGGATGATCATGACTGGAACTTTGGTTACATTCTCGATGGCTTTCCTCGCAACGGGCGACAAGCCCTGTTCTTTCTCGAGAGCTACGACATCGATGCCGTGATCCATATTGACGTTCCTGATGACGTCGTGCTTCAGCGGGTCCTGTCACGCCGACTGTGCAGCCAATGTGGGCTGGACTACAACGTGATTCATCATCGGCCGGCGGTGGAAAATCAGTGCGACGTGTGCGGTGGCGAACTGGTTACTCGGCCCGACGATAACGAAGCCGCGGTCAAAGAACGTCTGGATACCTATCACAGCAAGACCGAACCGGCGGTGGAGTTGTTCGCCAGGAAGGAGCTGATCGTGAATGTTGACGGTACGTTGCCTCCGGGTGAAGTTCAGGCTGCAATTCGCACGCGTTTGAACCTGCGGCAAAGAACTGCGGACTCACAGACAGGTTGATGGAACGACGAATTAAATCGGTAAATCGGTCCTGTGACGTGGTGCGTGCAAGCACGCACCCTACTCCGCTATGGTCTGGGCGAATCATTCTTCATCTCATCAACACGAAGGTAAATGCGTCATGCGACAACCGTTATCTGTATCCCCATCCGTTTGTCGGCATATGGTGTCACTCGCTGTCGCAGTGACCATGCTCAGTTTCGGTCAGCTCAGCAAAATCGAAGCCGGTGATATTCTCGCGACGGGCGCCAGGGTGGAATTGGTTTTTGATGGCGGTGCCGTGCTGACTGAGGGCGTGGCGGCGGGCCACGACGGACTGATGTACTTCAGTGATATTACGTTTTCACACCAGACGACGGACGACAACGGAGTCTTTGAAGCCGGGCATATCTGGAAGTATGACCCGAAGTCGGGAAAGACGGTGATCTTCCGCTCACCCAGCGGCATGTCCAACGGCCTTAAATTTGACGCCGACGGCAACCTGCTTGCCGCGGAAGGGGCCGACTATGGCGGACGCCGCATCACCCGCACCAACATGAAGACGGGAAAGAGTTACGTCATCGCGGGTCTGTACGAAGGTCGATCGTTCAATTCGTGTAACGACATCACCATTGATGAAAAGGGGCGTGTCTACTTCAGCGACCCACGGTATCTGGGACATGAATCGATCGATCAGCCAGTGATGGCCGTCTATCGCATTGATCCTGATGGCACGATCGAACGGATCGTCACCGATGCCGGCAAGCCGAACGGAGTCTGTGTGTCTCCCGATCAGAAGACGTTGTATGTGGTCAGTAACGACAATGGCAATTCGGGAATTGGACGGATTCCCGAAGACACGCCCGCTCACAAGGGTCGCATGGCGTTGCTGGCGTACGATCTGTCCGTTGATGGCACGGCGAAGTTTCGCCGTGTCCTTGTTGATTATGCTCCGCAGGACGGACCCGATGGCCTGGTTGTCGATGCCGAAGGAAATTTGTACGTCGCTGTGCGCGACGAGACGCGCCCAGGCATCGTCGTCTATTCGCCAGCGGGCGAAGAACTGGAATACATTGAAACGGAACTGCCGACGAACGTCGGTTTCGGGCGCGGCAACGAGAGTAAGACGCTCTACATCACGGCCGGGAAAAGCCTGTTTCGCATCCGTCTGAAGAAAGAAGGTTATCAGCTACCGGCCAGATGATTGTGCAGCGCGATGTTCCCTCACACAACCGGAACTTGTAACATGAATCGTCCGAAAACCTGGCGTGCGAGCATCATATGATTCAATCCGACACGGAAGACGGCTTGATCTCTGATACGCATCGTCGACCAATTCGCACTCAATTCGGTGTGGGTCTCATGGTGGGTTCAGGCGTGCTGTGGTTCTCGCTTTTTGCCATTCCCTTTCTGCCGCTGACGGTGTGGCAAAAAACGGCGCTTGGGGGTGCCGTGTTTGCAGCAGTGCAGGTCACATGGTGGAGTGGCATCGCACTCGCCGGGCCACGCGTGTTTGAGAAGGTGAAAGCGTGGTTTCGCCGACCACCCAAACGTCCGTCTGCAGAATAGCACTGAGCCGAGGCTCGGCGGCGGTGGCTCGAAACAGTCGCCGCAGCCGGACTACAGAAACTGAGGCGTGAGCAGTCGTGGCAGAAATAACACAACTTCCGGGAAGAAGATCACGACGATCAACAGCAGCAGCATGGGCAGCAGGATGATGGCCACGTCTTTGAGGGTCTCGACAACCTTGACGTTTCCCAGCGAACACGAAATCAGCAGGCACAGTCCATAGGGGGGAGTCACCAGTCCAATGGCCAGTGAGATGACTCCAATGATGGCAAAATGAATCGGGTGCATACCAGCTTTGTCGGCCAACGGCAGCAGCACCGTGCCAAGGACGATGATCGCCGGGATTGCGTCGATAAACATGCCGACAAACAGAAACGCCAGTGCAACGACACATCCAGTTGTGGCCACGCCGGTGCCCCACCCGGCCATCACATCCACCAGAGCCTGCGGCACGCGAAACCAGGCAAGCAGCCAGCCGAACGCTGAGGCTGTCCCGATGCAGAACAAAGATATCGCCGCCAGCCGCGCGGATTCATACAGCACGGACGGGAATTCTTTCAGTCTGATCGAACGGTAGACAATGACACCCAGCACGGCCGAGTAAATCACCGCTACGACAGATGCTTCGGTGGGAGTGAAGAACCCGCCGACGATACCACCGACGATGATGACGGGCGTGACCAGTGCCAGCGATGCCTGTTTGACAGCGGAAAGAAACTCTTTGAACGATGCTTTCTGATAGATCGGATAGTTGCGACGTTTGGCATAGACCAGCACCGTCCCCATCATGCTGAGTGCGATCAGAATCCCTGGCACGACGCCTGCCATAAACAGGCCGCCGATCGAAACCGACATCAGTCCGCCCCAGACAATCATCAGAATGCTGGGCGGAATAATCACGCCCATCACTGACGAACACGCCGTAATGGCAACCGAAAACCCGGAATCGTAGCCCTCTTTTTTCATCGCAGGAATCATTAACGCACCAATCCCGGCTGCGTCGGCTGTCGACGAACCGGAAATTCCGGCAAACAGCATGCTGACAAGCACGTTCACGTGCCCCAGTCCGCCGGGCAGATGTCCCACGGAAGCGGTGGCCAGTCGCACCAGCCGCTGGGTGATGCCGGCCGAATTCATAAGATTGGCGGCCAGCAGAAAGAAGGGTACGGCTAACAGGATGAAACTGTTGTACGACTTCCACATTTCGTTGATCAACAGAACGGGTGTCAGCCGTTCGTCGACCAGAATGACCGGAATGCAGGCCAGTCCCAGGGCATATGACACCGGAACGCGAATAACGATCAGGACCCCAAACGTGCCAAACAGTATCGCGGCGACTTCGCCCGGTCCCATACTTAAGCTCCCGGCTTACGGCCTGCGATAATTTGAATGTCCGTTCCGGTCATTTCCGCCAGAAACAAAACCCAGGTGACTCCGGCCAGCGGGAATGAAATGTAGATGCTGAGCATGTTAATGCCGCTCATTTCCGAGTTCTGAAGCCATCCGAATTTCGCGAAATCATATCCGTACCACGCAAACATCAGGGCCAGCACCATCATCGCCACGTGCACAATGAGTCTGCCGACTGCTTCCTGTCGTGGCGTTTCGGGTGCGGGCAACAGATCCACATCGAAGTGTGCGGCATCGCGGACGGCGATCATCGAGCCGATCATGATGATCCACACGAAGCAGAACCTCGCGATTTCTTCTGTCCAGATATAGCGAGGAATAAACCCTGTGTAGCGGGAAACGATCTGCAGCAGGACGGGCACGACCATCAGCCCCATCAGCAGGGTAATGACGACTTTCAGAAGTCGATAGTAACTGTCAATCGCATGTTTCATTGAGTTGTATCAGCCCCACAGAGGCCTGGAATTCAGAGTTGCAAAGTCGCGCCCCATTTTCGGGCATCAGCCCGCGTCAACCGCCAAAGGGCGGACGGCGGACGGACGAGTTATTGTACTGCGTTGACGCGTGAGAGCACGTCTTCGGCGTCAATCTCCTTCGCGTAGGCCGCTTTCACAGGTTCTGCCAGGCGCATCAGTTCGTCACGTTGGGTGAACTGATGCAGCCGCAGCATGCCGTCCGCTTTCATCCGCTCAAGAATTTCCGCATCTTCGGTTGATTCCAGATGACGGCCATAGGCCCCGGCCTCGCGACCGGCCCGTTCTATCGCCGACTGCAGGTCTTTGGGCAGGCGACGGAATGTTTTTCCGCTGAAGCACAACGGACGCACGGTAATCGCGTGCCGCGTCAGCGATATTTCAGGACCCACTTCGTAGAACTTCATCTGTTGAATGCCGGCCGCCTCGTTTTCTGCGGCGTCGATAACGCCGGTCTGGATCGCGTTGTAAATTTCACTGTAGGAAATCACTGTTGGTGACGCGTGCATGGCCTGGAAAATGCGGGTTTGAATGGGAGCTCCCATGACTCGCAGGTTCAGTCCCTGCAAATCCGCCATGTTTGTCACGGGCCTGTTGACGATCAGGTTGCGAGTTCCTCCGCCAGCGTAGCCCACAATCATCACGTCGGCTTTCTGCCGCACTTCGTCGGCGATTGGCTGAAATGCGTCGCCGTCCAGCACCTTGTGCCAGTGATCGATGTCGCGGAACAGAAACGGCATGTCGATCAACGGAGCCGCACTGGAAAATGTCGACATGTGCGCGGGCGAAACGATTCCGTAGTCCACGGAAATGCCCTGACTCATGTAGGCGAAGTAATCCTTTTCCAGACCGAGTTCGCTGTTGAGATAGACTTCGAATTTGACCGGGCCATCGTAGTATTCACTGACCAGTTGTTCAAACTTTCGAATCGTGCGCGTAAATGCATGATTCTCGTCGAATTGTGAAGCTCCACGAAGGATGACGGTGTCTGCTGAGCCATCTTTCGAAGCGGAACCCTGGCTGTCATGTGCCCGGTCAGATCGCATGACGAGTATAATGATGCCGGCGATCAACGCGCAGAAAAGCAGAACGACGAAGGTTGTTGGTTTCATGTGCTGGGTGTTGCTCCACTGTGTCAGGGTTGCGTCCGTCATAACAGCGTATCGGACGCAGCCATAACGGAATGTTGTGATACCGGGACGGTGGCCGGCGGTTGGAGCGAGGAACGAGCGAAACCCCGGGGCCGGTAGTGCCGGTTTGATTTTCCTTCGCAAGCTCAGTCCAGCCACCGGACACCGGGATGACTTTACAACATTCTGATGCTGCGACCAGCGTATCACTGTTGGAGGAGCGTGCCAAACCATGCGGTGCTGGCGAACGCCATGTTTTCTGAACGTCGGGCCGATGGAAGGAAGCATCGACTGCAGCGACGTTCAGGATTGTTCGTCGCATCTGTCAGGCACGGGAGACTATCGGCTGACTTGCGGTCGGAATCAAATCGACGTTATGGCGCTGACGATTACCGACATGCCATGACAGGAGTGCTGGCGACGAAACACCCGACGAAGCCGATCGATGGTCGGTGCCCTGGTGGGCCGCTGTTCGCCAACGCCCGCCGTTTTCTAATGACCTGGAGCGTCAGGATCTTTGCGTCTTCGAGTTTGACGGTGCGGATGTCCTGCCTGCGCGATCGCAGCACGGCAATCACTTCGATCAGCACATTGTCGTCTGAATTCTTCATGGCTCGCCCCCCTCCCGTTCGCACTCCGTTTCTCCCTGACCGCAGACACTGATTCAGCAGTTATTATTACGAATCGGCGCTACAACACGTATGTCGCAGTTCAGGCCGTTTTCACGTGCTTCTCCTGAAAAGAATGTCGCGGTTGTGGCAGGATGGGTGATTGTCGCTGGTACATGTCGAAAAACCTAACCAACCGAAAGTCGCGAAATCCCTCATTAATGGGAGCCGCAGGTCAGTGAGCTTAACGTAAAACACGATCGGTCCGCATGGTTTTCGAGTGATCATCAGGTACAGTCCGGCCCCTATCAACCCGCAATCGCAGTCTGACCTTTATAAGTTCTGTTCTTCAAATGACAAATAACGATGTTGAAAGCTGTCTGGGCGACGTTTCTCGTCTGCCTGATGATGAGCAAAAACGAATTCGGCAGGGTGTGAATGAATACATCGCCCTGAAACTGGTCGTCAACGGACAGCCCGTTCCGGCGGGACTCAGGAAGTCCGAATCGCTGGGTGCTGAGCGCATTTTGAATACGTGGCACCAGCGGATGAAGCACCTGGAAGCTGTTCGGTGCGCGGCCGACGTCCGCATTGAGACGTTTCTGGATCGACACTTTGTTGGTGTTCCGGGAGCAGCAGGTCTAAAGCTTCCTGACGTGGCGTTTGTTCTGGATCGACACGGCATTGCTCGCGAACTTTCCCTGCCGATTGACGGCGAGGAATATGCAAACGAATTTGTATCGTCCTACCGAGTTCACAACGGCGTGCTGCACAACCCTCGCCACGATCGCCGGACGACCAAGGGGACGTTTCACGTCTGTGAGGGTGGTTTGCCGATTCCGTCAGACAAACAGGCCGTGCCGAAGCAGACTTTTGCTCACCTGTTTGAAGTGGCGATGCGCCCACCTGAAAAAGACCTGGAACTGCCATTCACTTCACTCCAGGACGAAACGGCAAACCTGTTCGTTTCACTTCTGTTGCGTCCCCTGTTGTGTCCGGAAGTCGAAGGCTTCTGTAGCCGCCAGACGATGGAGGTGCGGTTTTTCGCCCCGGGTTCGCTGGTCAGTAATCTGGACTTTGTGGAGTCCATCTTTGGCAATGCAGGCGACCCGTTTCTCCCGGAAAACGATGCCGGTCTGGACGTTGAACATTGGAGCGGGCACACCGGTTGCGTGATTCTGGCTCCGCATCTGAGCGAAGTGACCAAGAAGGACGCCGGGCTGCCTGCTTACGACGACGCTACGGAACGCCAGCGTCGAGACGGCATGTGCTGGAAATCGGAAGACGAGAAGTACAACAACGGGACGCCCTTCAAGCTGACCTGTCGCAACGAAGAAGGTGTCATCGTGACACTGATTGCGGACAACTATTTCGGCTACTGCAAAAAGGAGGTCAAGACTCAGCTGAGCTACGCGGCTAATCTTGCCGGCAACTACGAAGAAGAGCATGCCGGCGGAGCGATCGCGTTTGCCAGCTACAATATGGGTTCGGAATTTGACGCAGACTCACGTCGATACAATCAGCGAATGTTTGATGACGTGGCTCGTGACTACGCGGATTTTGTCGACGTGAAGCCTGAAGGGTATGGTGTCGACCGCAATTTTCCGGAACTGGTCTACGTCCCGGAAGACTCTCGTGCGACCGTTCAGGATCAGCGAATCAGCTGGATCCGGGGTGGCGATGAACATTCCATTCCACTGACGCCGGGGCACGTTTACATTACGCCGTCCGGTTACAAGATGCGGCTGGTGAAACATCCGGCAGCGCCGTCCTGGCGGTTGGTGGGCACATTGTCGGAAGGTGTTTTCTGCCACAAACCGTGTACCGTCAGCGGCGGTGGGAAAAGCGAAATCAGCAAGTCTATCGCTGACTACCTGCTGCACGGTCCGATATTTGTGGCAGACGCAGAACAGGATCTGAATCAGGTTCAGGAAATCTTCGAACGCGATTACTCTGATCGATGGGATCCGAACGGTGCCGTGAAGCCGGACTATGCGATGCGTCCAACGCGGTCTGCGCTGGACCCCAATCGGTCGCTGGGCAGTGTGATCAAACTGCTGACACCTTCCGTCGACTATACGGAAGAGTACAATGCGTGGCTGGAATCAATTCCCGGCTATATCTACGCCATTGTCTTTATCATCAAACGGCTCTACCGAACCGATTCCGAGCGAGATTGGCGCGAGGAATTCACGGTCGACATTGTGAACGGACATCCTGGCCACGAACTGAAGTACGGCGACCGAAACGTCATCGGCGGCTATTTGCGTGTGGGATTGGTGGACGACAAGACGTGGCGAACATTCAAACTGCGTCAGGATTTCGAACCGGCTCAAAAGGTGCAGATGGAAGACGATATCACCGCATCGGTGGTGGTGCCGGGCGCCAGCCTGGAACACCTGAGTCCATTCGCCCCGCAGGCGACCAGCTACAAGTTTTCGGAGAACTGTGAATACCGATTGTTCCAGCGACCGGACGATGCGATTCACCGTGGTCTGGATAAACAAACGGAAGCGGACCTCGCTCGCAGCGACAATTTTATCGTTAATTTTGAACCACTGTCTCGCCAGCGCATCAACGAAATCTGCGAACGAGCGGTAGATTTAAGCCAGTTTACTGACCCCATGCAGGACCTGTTGCGCGATGCACGCGATGCCGGTGGCGGCTACGTCGTCTGCTCCAATACGCCTCGGAAGATTGACGGCGAAAACAGCAAAAACCCGCGCTACCTGCAGGCCCGGCCGGATCTGATTACGCCGTTCAATCGTTACGTCGCCGAAATGGGAGCTCGACTTTACCGGGCCGTCCCGGCCGACAAGCCAGTGCTGCAGCCGGTGAACGCTGTGCTTGCCGGACGACGCAATAATCCCGCCGATTACGACAACGGCATCCGGCCGCTCGCTGTTCATAATCCGATTCACTATCAGGAACTGCCTGAACTGTTTATGGACTTCATCAGCGCTTTAACGGGAAAGAGTCCATCCACGACCGGCGCCGGCAGCGAAGGGGCTCTCACCAAGGGACCGTTCAACGCTTTGCTGCCGATCACGGATCTGAACGCTGCGTTCGTCGGCTACCTGCTGACCGGTTTGCACGGATTTTCAACTCCCGCCGGACACATTGGGTCCAATGTGCGAATTGACCATGACATCAGTCTGTTGATTCCCGAAATCTGGTGCCGATTAAGTCCTGAGGAACGCACACCGCAGTATCTGATTGAGGAAGAGTTGCTTGAGAAGCTCGAAGACTTTGAGCACGAGGGCAAACAGGTCCCGGCGAGTCGACTTGGTTATCGAGTCACTTCGCGTTTCATCCGTCGATTTGCCGGACGCGTGTTTGATAACCCCAGCATGGTTTTTGACGAGGCGATTCTGCAGCCGGAGACGCAGGACGCCGCCGCTTTTGCCGATGGGATTCTGTACATCGCGGAAGCTCACGAACGTGTGGCTCGTAATTATCTTGATGACGGATCCATTGATCTTGCCTGCCCGCCACTGAGAGCTCTGCTGCACATCATGGCTGAGGGACAGTACAACGGCAAAGATGTTCATGACCCTGAGATTCGCCAGCTGTTTACTCTGGAGTCCATGCTGAAGTCGGAATGGTATGTTGAGCGTCTGAAAACGCGGCGGCAGCGTGACCAGCAGCTCTGGCAACGTCACGTCAGCTACCTGCAAAACTTCCTGAATCTGCCGGAGTTCGCGTCCGACGCCGATCGTTTGGATTTGAATTCACGAATGGAGAAGGCGAATGCTCAGCTGGCAGGACTTTCGTCGCCTGACTACCTGAAGCAGCTGCATGGCTGCATCGGAGCTGATCGGCTGTGGTAAGGTTTTAACCACTAATGTTCACTGATTGAACACTAATGATTCGCGGGACCTTGTCCCCGAAATCCACCGCCTCCTGTTCGTACTCGTGCTGCCGTATTGTTGTTTTATTAGTGTGTGATGAGTGTCCATTAGTGGTTCCCTGATTTCAGCCCTTCGTGTCGTGCATTCTTCATGTCACAGCCCTGGCAATTCTGGATTGATGTTGGTGGGACGTTTACTGATTGTATTGCCATCACGCCGGAGGGCGAATTGCGGCAATTCAAGACGCTCAGTTCTGGCGTCACCAAGGGCACGCGCGCCGATATCGTCAACGGTACTATCACGGATCCGCCTCGAATCGCCGATCCTGATGGCTTCTGGGTGGGTGCCGAACTGCGGTTGTTTTCTGCGACTGCAGAACTACTTCATGTGACGACCGTCTCAGCGTTTGATGCGGCGTCGGGCCGGTTGACCCTGGCCGATGGTGCGGCAGCTGCCGCGGCCGACGTGGAAACTTATGAACTGGACCTGCACGTATCGGCGCCCGTGCTGGCGATTCGATGGTTGCTGAGACTGCCACCGACTGCAGAATGTCCGCCCGTGCGAATGCGGTTTGGCACGACCCGTGGTACCAACGCGCTGCTGACACGGACGGGCGCCCGGACGGCGCTGATCACGACGAAGGGTTTCGCTGATGTACCGTTGATCGGCAATCAGGATCGTCCTGACTTGTTTGACCTGGATATCAAAAAACCGGAACCGTTGTTTTCGCAGGTTTTCGAAGTCGACGAACGGATGACAGCTGATGGGACCGCTCTGCATGCTCTGGAGGCAGAGCACCAGGTTCAACACCTCAAAGATGCCGGGCTGCTGACTGGTGACTTCGATTCCGTCGCCATCTGCCTGATGAATGCCTACCGTAATCCTGTGCATGAAGAACGGTTGGAGCACCTTATACGACAAGCCGGATTTGACGAAGTCAGCCGATCCTCTGAAGTCTCGCCACTGATCCGATTTGTACCGCGGTGCGACACCACTGTGCTGGATGCCTATCTTAATCCAGTGCTGCGCACGTATCTCAACCAGATTCGTGGCCATTTGCCTGGCAGCGACATTCAGGTGATGACGTCCGCCGGCGGTCTTGTGGGCAGTCACAATTTCCGTGGTCGCGATTGTATTCTGTCGGGGCCGGCGGGGGGCGTCGTGGGATTTGCAAAGGTCGCTGTCGACGAAGGATTCACGAACGCCATCGGCTTTGACATGGGAGGCACCAGCACCGACGTGGCCCGATTTGATGGACACTTCGAGGTCGAAAACGAAACGACCAAAGCGGGAGTACGCATCATGACTCCCGTGCTGGCGATTGAGACCGTAGCCGCGGGCGGAGGCAGCATTTGTGGCTTTGATGGTGTGCGACTGTTCGTGGGACCAGACAGTGCCGGAGCTGATCCCGGGCCCGCCTGCTACGGAGCGGACGGACCGCTGACGGTCACGGACCTGAATGTATTTCTGGGACGCGTCCTGCCCCGGTACTTTCCGTTCCGACTGAATATGCAGGCGGTGGAAACGCGACTGACGATACTGCGGTCGGACATGGCGGCCACCGGTGCTGCATCGTCCGGAACATCCCTGCATCAGCTGGCCGAGGGTCTGCTGCAGATCGCCGACGACAACATGGTCCAGGCCATTCGCAGAGTTTCGGTGGCGAAAGGCTATTATCCGGCGGACCACGTGCTGGTGAGTTTCGGCGGGGCGGGCGGTCAACACGCCTGCAGCATCGCTCGCAGCCTGGGAATCAAAAAAATCCTGATCCATCCCTTTGCCGGAATTCTGAGTGCTTACGGAATGGGCCAGGCCGACGTTCGTGCGATTCGCCAGGCGAGTGTGCTGCAGCCACTGACGGAGGAATCGTTGCAGCAGCTGGAGTCGACACGACAGGCCTTCGCCGCTCAGACGCGGGCTGAAGTGGTGGCTCAGGGGGTAGCGGAAGATCAGATTCAGAATTCCACGTTATCTCTTGAACTGCGCTACCGCAGCACTGATTCTTCGCTGTGGATTTCCGAACAACGCGATACAGACTTCCGTGGTCAGTTTGAATGTGAGCACCGGCGTCTGTTGGGATACATTCGGCCGGAAAAAGAGATCGAAATCGCTTCGATCCGCGTCGAGACGGTTGGGTGTTCCGGGAATGTTGCCGAGATTTCTGCCTCGGATGTTTCAGAATCCAGGGATACACAAACCCATGAACCCGAGACGGCGATCACATTCTGGAACGGCGCTGAATACGCCGCGGTCGTGCATCACCGCGACGACCTGCAGCCGGGTATGCGCATCACAGGACCTGCGATCATTTGCGAACCGACGTCGACAATCTGGATCGAGCCCCATTGCAACGCACAGATCACGGCATCCGGCACAGTGCTGGTCGAGGTTGGCGAAGACGCTGCGACCGGCGAGGCAATGGCCGCGTCCACACCGGATCCTGTGCTGCTGGAAGTTTTCAACAATCAATTCGTGTCCATCGCCGAGCAAATGGGCCAGACACTGCGGCGCACGTCAACGTCGACAAACGTTCGAGAACGACTGGACTTCAGTTGTGCCTTGTTCGATGCCGACGGACAACTGGTCGTCAACGCTCCGCATGTTCCGGTGCATCTGGGGGCCATGGAAGAAACCGTGCGTGTGATCATTGGCAATCATTCAGACATGCAGCGCGGTGACGTTTTCGTCACCAATGATCCCTACCGTGGCGGCTCGCATCTGCCGGACGTGACTGTCGTGACGCCCGTGTTTGTCGGTGATACAGATCCCGGTGGACAGCTTGCAGGTGTCTCGGCAGGACGGACGCAGCATGATTCATCATTTGAACGCCCCGCCTTTTTCGTCGCCAATCGTGCTCATCATGCCGAGATCGGCGGCATCGTTCCCGGCAGCATGCCTCCGTTCTCCACGAAACTGGCCCAGGAAGGCGTACTGATTCGCAGCCGGAAGCTGGTCGACCGGGGCGAGTCCTGTGAAGACGAGATACAGCAGCTGCTGGCTGCGGGACCGTTCCCCAGTCGAGCGATCAATGACAATCTGGCCGACCTTGCAGCACAGACTGCGTCCAACGAATGTGGTGTTCAGTTGTTACAGAGTCTGGTCAGGCGACATTCGGTCGGCACCGTCCTGGGCTATATGCAGCATATTCAGACTGCGGCTGCCAGGAAGATGCGGTTGTGTCTCTCTCGACTGGAAGATCGCACCTACAACTTCGAGGATCGACTCGACGACGGCTCAAGAGTCTGCGTCGCAATTCGGTTACAGGGCGACAAGGCGACCGTCGACTTCACCGGCACAAGTGGAGTTCATCCTGGCAACCTGAACGCGAACCGGGCCATCACGACAGCGGCCGTGCTGTACAGTTTTCGCTGCCTGCTGAATGAAGACGTCCCGCTGAATGCCGGAGTCCTTGAACCACTGACGATCGTGATTCCCGGAGGGCTGCTGAATCCGTCCGTCGGTACGTCCCCAGAAAATTCTCCGGCCATGGTCGGCGGCAACGTCGAAACCTCACAGCGTATCGTTGATGTGTTGCTGGGCGCTCTGGGGATCGCGGCGGCCAGTCAGGGAACAATGAATAATCTGACCTTCGGCGACAACACGTTTGGTTACTACGAAACCATCTGCGGCGGCGCCGGAGCAACATCGACGGCACACGGCGCGGACGCCGTTCACACGCACATGACAAATACTCGCCTGACGGACCCTGAAGTGCTGGAACAGCGGTACCCCGTGCGACTGCGGAAATTCGAGATCCGTTGTGATTCTGGTGGACAGGGGGAACATCACGGCGGTGACGGCATTGTGCGTGAGATCGAATTCCTCAAAACACTGCAGGTGTCGATGCTGTCGCAACGTCGCGAATCCAATCCTCCGTTTGGCCTGCAAGGTGCAGCAGGTGGACAGTGCGGCAGAAACACTTTGCTCAAAGCGTCTGCCACCGACACGCAGGACCTGGGCGGAGCGTTTCACACAACCGTTTCGCCAGGTGACGCCGTCCGAATCGAAACCCCGGGCGGAGGTGGATTTGGGGCGATCGAGAGCGGAGAGACGAATGACGAATGACGCTTTGTGCCGGATGCAATCCTGCATGGACAACCGTGCCGTCCGTTACAGCCGTTTTCAAAATCACGCGGTTGTTCTGTGGCAGAATTCGCCAGGAATTTCGGCAGTGACAGGTCGAAAGCCTTGGCGGCTTTCGCTACGAAAAAAAGGAAGATGCTGCTAGGGACGTCGTCCCGTTGGTTGGCGCGGCGCGGGACAGCAGTCGGACGGACAGATGTCGTGACTGGGGGCAAACCGGCCGATGCATTCCTGAGTCGTTTCGTGTAAACGTTCCTGGATCAGCTTTCGAATCATTTGCACAAACACGGGGTGCGTATCGGGCGTGGCGGCCCGGGTCATCTGCACACCGATCTCCTCACACACAGATTTTGCTTCGTCATCCAGGTCGTACAGGACTTCAATGTGGTCGGACAGAAATCCGACGGGAGACACGACAACCCGCTCAACTCCGCCATTCCTGAGTTCACGAAGATAATCACAGATGTCGGGTTCCAGCCACGGATCCTGAGGACGCCCGCTGCGACTTTGATAGACCAGCTTCCACCGGTCCGCCGGCAGTTGCAGGCGTTCAGCAATCAGGCGGCACGATTCCGTCAACTGCTGGACGTAGTCGGACGTGTCCGCCATTGAATTCGGAATGCTGTGCGCGGTAAAGGCAACGTGGAAATCCTCGTCCGGTCCGGCATTCAATTCACAGATCGCACTCTGAACGTTCTGCGCGTTGACCTCAATAAAGTCCGGGTGATTGTAAAAGACTCGAAGTTTGTGAACTTCAACTTCGGTGGCGTCGGCCTCATCCTGGGCTGCGGAAATATTTTCGAGGTATTGACGACATCCCGAGTAGCCGCTGTAGGCAGACGTGACGAACGAAAGGACTCGTGTGGCGCCGACCTGCTTCAGTTCGCGCATGGTTTCCGGGAGCAGCGGTTTCCAGTTTCGGTTGCCCCAATAGATCGGCAGATCGATATCGTGATCATGAAGTTCGACCGTCAGGGCCGTGATCAGTTGTCGACACTGTTCGTTGATCGGGCTGACGCCGCCAAAATGGTTGTAGTGTTCGGCCACTTCCAACATGCGTGCCGGGGGTACGTTCTTTCCTCGCAGAACATTTTCCAGAAACGGAATGACGTCGTCCGGACCTTCCGGACCGCCAAAAGACACAAACAACAGGGCATCGTACGGGGGACGCACATCGTTGGGCATTGGGACTTCCGAAAAGTTCCGAGCGAATAAATGGAAAGTTGAAACAGAGTTGTATGCCGCCGCGATGGTTGGGCAACCCGCAGCAGGATTCTACGGCCGACATTCGGCCGTAGCGTAGGCGAATTGGCATCCGGATGCCGCAATAAAGGCCGAACTCCATCGCTGGGAATCTCAGCTTGCCACGTTCGGTTCTCTGTTGTGAGCATTACGCCGCTTTCCTAAACTTCCCCTCACCGGACGAGTCGGACGGAAAATGTTTCGTCTAGAGTGATGTTAAGCGTGTCTGCGGCGGAACGGATGGTCCATTCCAGATCAAACAGGGCATTGACAGAACAATCAGGTAATACCAACAGATGGCCAATTATTTCTTC
>JAPYTO010000010.1 GCA_029941865.1 Fuerstiella sp.
ACGGTAGACCCAGCACTCAGGACGGTTGGAGAAATGGCTGATCTCAGTCGTGTTCGCAACATTGGAATTTCCGCTCACATCGATTCAGGAAAGACGACGCTGACAGAGCGCATGCTCTATTACTGCGGACGTATTCATAAGATTCGGGATGTGAAGGGCGGCGATGGCGGCGCGACCATGGACCACATGGAACTGGAACGCGAACGCGGCATTACCATCACCTCCGCAGCAACGCGAGTTGACTGGAAGAACGACGAACTGAATATTCAGGAACACGTCGTCAACATCATTGATACTCCGGGCCACGTCGACTTTACCGTCGAAGTGGAACGATCGCTGCGCGTGCTGGACGGAGCCATTCTGGTTCTGTGTTCCGTCGGTGGTGTGCAGAGTCAGTCACTGACGGTTGACCGCCAGATGAAGCGTTACGGTGTTCCACGTATTGCGTTTATCAACAAGATGGACCGCACCGGTGCCAATCCGGACAAAGTGATGGCCGCGATGCGGGACAAGCTTAAGACGAATGCCATTCCGCTGCAGATTCCGATCGGTGCGGAATCGAATTTTCAGGGTGTCGTTGACCTCATCCGGATGGAAGCGGTTTACTGCACCGGTGAAGAGGGCGAGATTGTTGAACGCAAGGAGATCCCGCCGGAACTGAAGGAACTGGCCGAGGCCACTCGGGAAGAAATGCTGGAGGCTCTCTCTCAGTTCGATGACGAACTGATGGAGGCCCTGCTGGAAGAACGAGAGGTTGAAGAAAAAGACATTCGACGAATCGTTCGCGCAGCGACGCTCGCGCAGCAGATTACCCCTGTTCTGATGGGCAGTGCTTTCAAGAACAAGACTGTCCAGGAGGCTTTGGACGCAGTTACGATGTACCTGCCCTGTCCGACGGACGTGGAAGTCTTCGCGAACGACAACAGCAAGGCCGCGTTGGCCGCTGCAGAAGAGAGTGAAGACGGCAAGGTTGCCAAAGTCAGGCTGACGAACGACGACAAAGGCCCCATGGTAGCGATGGCGTTCAAAACCGTCGTGGAATCCTTCGGTCAGTTGACGTACATGCGCGTCTATCAGGGCACGATTAAGAAGGGCGAGTCGTATATTAACGCCCGAACCGGAAACACCGTTCGTTTTGGTCGCCTTGTGCGAATGCACTCGAATGACCGCCAGGATATTGACGAGGGCGTCGCCGGGGACATCATGGCGGTTGTCGGCGTCGACTGTGCCTCCGGGGATACGTTCCTGGGCGGCGGTGTCGAGTACTCGCTGGAAAATATCTTCGTGGCGGATCCTGTGATTCGTCTTTCGATCGAGCCTGCCAAGCGTGAGGATGCTGACAAACTCGTCAAGGCGCTGGAGCGGTTCCGGCGTGAAGACCCCACTTTCAGAGTACTTTCTGATGAGGAAACCCAACAGACGCTGATCGCCGGAATGGGGCAATTGCATCTGGATGTTTACGTGGAACGCATTAAGCGTGAATACAAATGCGAATGCCTGATCGGTGAACCTCGCGTGTCATATCGTGAACGCCCGACGAAATCGATCGAGTTTAATCACAAACGAGCGAAGCAATCTGGTGGTTCCGGTCAGTACGGACACGTTGTCGGAATCATGGAACCGCTGCCGGAAGACGCGGAAGAGGCCTTTGAATTTGTTGACGAAATTCGTGGTGGACGCATTCCTAGGGAATATATCCCGGCATGTGAACACGGTTTTCGTGACCAGATGGGCAAAGGCCCACTCGGTGAGTACGAGATCGTTGGCGTGAAGGTCAGTCTGCAGGACGGAAGCTTTCACGATGTGGACTCGTCCGACATGGCGTTCCGTCTTTGTGCGGCGGAAGCCATGCGTGTATCGATTCTTCCTAAGTGCGGCATGGCGTTGCTGGAACCAATCATGAAGCTGGAGATCGAGACTCCGGACGAGTTTCAGGGTGGCGTGACCGGACATCTGGCCAGCAAGCGAGGTATCGTCGCGTCATCTGACGTAACCGATGGCAACTGCATTATTCTGGCGGAAGTTCCGCTGGCGGAAATGTTTGACTATGCCAACGAAATCCGTTCCATGACTCAGGGTAAGGGAACGTTCAGCATGGAGTTCCTGTGCTATCGTCAGGCACCAAAGAACATTCAGATGGACGTTCTGGCCAAGCGACGAAAAGAAAAAGAAGAACTGAAGAAATAGCAGCTGGTTTCCGGACTCGCTGACTTCAGTTTTTGAGACCACGCCGGCGGACGCATTTTGCGTTTGCCGGCGTTTTTTTTGTGCGCCGCGGTGATGGTTGACGCCGGGGCGCCCGCCTGCATGAATCGAGGCTGCGCCGGGAAAGCGACTGATTTCTGACGGTCAACCACCAGCTCAACTGGTAAGCACTCATGAGGACTCGCCATTCTTGATACAAGCACGCTGCGCAAGCAAGTGTTACAAGCACACGAGATCCACTCGCTGGCGCTTATAGCTTGTATTGCGGCCCCTGCCGGGGACCACCGGTTCTGATTGACCGCCGTTCGCTGTCATTACGGGGCAGGCCAGTTCAGGTGTTTGTGAAGAAACGCATAGGTGTCCTTCCCGTTAATCGTATGCGGTCCCACAAACCATTCGATCTGAGTCCGATCGCCGATACCGAGTTTCGCCGCATACAGGTGACGGACCTTGGCGTACTCGTACGCCACCCAGTCGTCTTCACCAACACCATCGAAGTGACCGCGTTCCACCATGAACGGTCTGGGGCAGATCATGGCTGCCATCTCGTAGTAATTAAACGTGCTGCCCAGATCCCATTCAAAGATCTCGTATTCGCCCGTCCAGACATAGCTGAAGTTCAGACGTGTGCTGGCGTTCTTGCGCACCCACTCATTGAAATCCGCCGAACAGATTGACAGGCAGTAGTCAGTCACGAGAGCCGGGATTCGCATGGCCGATTTGCCTCCGTAGCTCAGGCCATAAAAACCGATACGGTCAGGATCGACGAACGACTGAGACTTCAGCCAGTTGACGATCTGCTGGTGCTGCGGCACGATGACCGAAAACAGAGTCTTGCCGAGAGGATTGGCCTTTCGCTGCAGCGTGCGAAATCGGTCCTGGAAAATGTACGGGTTCTGTGGAGCAAACGTGATGAAGCCTCGCTCACACAGCTTTGCTGCAAAGTCGTGATAAGCTCGATGATCGTCAAGGAACGTGTCTGTGGGGCGACCTTCCAGTCCGTGCTGGCAAACCACAACCGGACGCTTTTGTCCAGGCTTCAGATTTTTGGGAAGCAACAGCACGCCGTAGGCGAATACGTCAGGAAACACATCCAGCACAACTTCGTGCCCGGTCCATTTATCGGTCTCCCACGACTTGCGGGAGCGAGCTTTGAACGGCAGCAGGTCGTTGTCAAATTCGCCGATGACGTCTTTGCGAAACGTCTCTCGATACGCTTCTGACGATTTTTCGTAGGCATCCACCGACGATGTGTTCAGCTTGTTCAGGTATTCCTTGCGGACAAAGGGGCTCTCTCGCAGCAGTGCCTGGTTGTGGCGGTCGATCTGTTCAAACTGTCGCTGCTGCCGTTTCTGGATGGCTTCGGTTCGATCGACAAGACCCTCGGGCCTCGTCGTCGTCGCCGTTCGTTTGACCCCAGCGGTATTCACGCCGTCGCCGCCTACCGCGGCCAGAAAGGCCGGCAGTGCGACGTTGCAGAACGAGTTTGTGTCTCCGAAAACGTTCGTGATTCCACCAGTCGGCGTACCCGCTTCCTTCAGTTTTGCTGCGACATCGGCAATGGCGTCAAGTTCGTCACGCACCTTCTGAGAGGATGGCGTTTGCAGTTCGGCCGGAGCGCCGCCGTCTCCGGAGAGCTCGACCTCTGGCCAGTTGGCAACGTCAACAATCAGTCGTCGTGGTAGTACCATGGTCCCCAGCTCGGCGCCGCCGAATTCTCGCAGCAAGCCAAAGACGTTGCGGTCCAGCGGCTCCTGCCAGCTGCGTTCCCGAGGTCCCATCGCACCGGATACGCAGACGGCATCAATTCGTGTGTCAAGTGCCGCCGCATACAGAGCCAGCAGACCACCTTCACCGTAACCAATGACACCGATCCGTGGGTCTTCGCCGTCAGCGTCATTTTTGAACCAGTCGACGGCCCCCAGCACCTTCTGCAACTCGTAGCCGATCAGGTGACGTCCGAGTTCAAATGCAGAACGATACAGATACTCCCGATTCGTTAAGTTGGCTCGACCGTTGCGCTTGCTGCGCTCACGACTGATCAGCGCCGGGACCACAACCCGGAAGCCGGCTTCGACGGCACGGCGAGCAAACTGTGCTTCCGGCGGTACACCGTCAACGAAACCGCAGATTTGCTCCGGAGACTGGTCGGCGTCCGGAATTGCCACGACGTTGCCAATCGAGGTCCCTTTCGGAATCAACAGAAGCCCCTCGCCATAGATGGACGCCAGGTTCTTTGCTGTTGGTGCCGGATCCGCCAGAACGGGCCAGCGAATCTCGTAGGCCTTGAATCGATCACCTGCCGCAACTACGCCGCGATCGTCGACGGTAGCCACGATTTCCGGCGAATCGAACGACATCCGTTCGTCGCGGCCACCCAGAATATTCCTGAGCCGTCGCCGATTGGGCTCGATCGATCCATTGTAGGCGGCAGCCGAAGACAGGTCACGGTTCCAGAATCTCGCACGACCGCTTTTGGATTCAGCAATCTTCCGCAGCAGAAATCGGTCAATGCCGTCAACCATGTCTGAGGCGAAGTCGATCTCACCGGTCAACGGAAGTGTGCCCTCAGGCTGCTGCGCAAGCGCCGTTGTCGCGGAAGAAGGAACCAGGAACGAAAGGCATAAACACCGAAACATAGCGTTACGAAGCACGGCAATCCTCCACTGCGGTCACAGGACGTCAATGCAGATAGTGTGTCGGGAAGTCGTGGAAGATTCCACTCAAGGTGATGAAGGCAGTGGGTGCGCTCACGGATTGCGGTTGCGGACTTTTGGGTGGCCGTGGCTGGACTGAGCTTGCGAAGGGGAGTCAAACCGGCGCTGCCGGCCCCGGTGTTTCACTCGTTCCTCGCTCCAACCCCGGCCACATTCACTGACTCCACAATCATCCACGAGCGTACTCGAAGGCAGTGCCGGGCTCGTAAACGCGATATCCGGCCTCTCTGAATCGTTCGACGAACGAGCGGGGACGCAGCCCACGGACATTCGTTTACCGCGGACGTGCGGTTTCCAGACACGACTCAAAGCGACCATTCCGCCGGCTGGAATCGGCCTGTCGCCCCGACCTGTCCGGTGCATGGTGGACCTGCAGATTCTACGACCGTCAGAATCCCTGTGACGTGTCGCTGGAATGAAGGGCCGTGTGGCTTTTTGGCAACACTCGACGCCAAATGTGGTAATGTTTTCGGACCGGGAACTCTGCGTAAGCTGCAGTGAATGAGACCAAATAAGTCAATATCGGTCATTTTTGTGACAAATAAGTTGCATAATCATGCTGTACACGTCAAGTTATGACGTCATTAACAGTCAGTTGCGGTCACTTTTATGATGATTACCGACGAACGTCGCAGCAGAATCCTCCAAATTGCGGAGGAATCGGGCTTTGTCTCCCTGCAGCGATTGGTCGCTGCAGTGGGAGCAAGCGAGTCGACGGTACGTCGCGATCTCGAATTTCTGGACGCTCAGGGACATTTGCACCGGACTCGGGGCGGGGCGGCCTATGCGGGAGATTCATTGGCCGACTTTGACGTCCGGCAAAATCGAGCGTCTGTCCAGAAGCGACGGATCGCTCAACGAACGGCTGAGCTGATTTCGGTCGGCGAGACGGTGCTGCTGGATGGTGGCACGACAACGCTGGAGGTCGCAAAGAATCTGAACGGGAAAAGTCTACAGGTGGTGACAAACTCACTGCCGATTGCGTCTCTGTTGATGAATCAGCCACAGATCGAACTGATTTTTATTGGTGGCTATGTCTATCCGAAGACGGGGGTCGCTCTGGGAGACCAGGCAATCTCGGCATTGACGAGCATCAACGTGTCTCGATTGGTCATGAGTGCTGGCGGAGTGACGCGGGACGGTCTGTTCAACAGCAACGCACTGCTGGTGGAGACAGAGCGTCAAATGATCAGTGCGGCTGAACATGTCACTCTGGTGGCTGACAGCAGCAAGTTCGGGCAGCGGGCACTGTCGCAACTGTGTCCCCTGGACGCCGTAAGTGAAATCGTCACGGATGACGGACTGTCGGAAGAATGGAAGCAGACCCTGAGAGCCAGAGGCATTGCGTTGGAGGTGGTGGACTTGACATCAGGGACGGCAGTTGAGTGTTGATGCAACCATAACGCTGTGCATGCCGAGGCTGGGTAGTGTTTGAGTAAATAGCAATAGAGCGTGCTGCGACCCGTGGTCGTAGCGCTGACAGTCAGGATGCTGGCTGTGATGTAAGAATAATCAGGAAGAGCGGTTTGTCCGCTTGTTGCGTCACGCGGAGCGGGACGGCTAGTTTCACGGAGGACTGACCTGGAGAACAACTGAAGTGGTTTCAGCAACAGCAATTCAACGGACCGACGTCGAACGCATTGTGCGTGACGTATTGGCTCGTCATTCCGGTGGTGGTTTCACGAAGGCCACGGCCGATGGGATTCCCGTTCTGCGTGGCGGTGGCACAAACGTGGCCGAGCAGTCGGGGGCAGCGGCGGAAAACCGAAATCCCCTGCTGGTGAATATTTCGGCTCGTCACGTCCATCTGACTCAGGAACACGTCGAAATTCTGTACGGTGCAGGCGCGACATTGACGCCGCAGAAGAATCTGTATCAGGACGGCTATTTTGCGGCGGAAGAAACTGTGGCCGTGGTCGGTCCTCGGCGGCGGATGATTCCCAACGTCCGAGTGCTGGGTCCCTGTCGCGATGACTCACAAATTGAATTGGCGTTCACGGACGGCATTTCACTGGGCATCGACCTGCCGGTCAGAATTTCCGGCAACGTTCAGGGCACTCCTGGCTGCGTGTTGGTGGGACCAGAGGGAGTTGTCGAACTGCAGCAGGGCGTGATTAGAGCCATGCGGCACGTTCACATGGGCGCGGCGGATCTGGCGTATTACGGCGTCAACGACAAAGACAGTATTCATCTGCGAGTGGAATCACCTGGCTGCACGACGGTGCTGGAGGATCTGGTGGTTCGGGCAGGAGACAACATCAAACTGGAAGTACATCTGGACACCGACGAAGGCAACGCCATCAACCTCGAAAAAGCGACGACGGTGGAGTTGGTGAAACCGGAACCATGTGCCTGTCAGGGGCACTAAAGACTAACCGTTCCCGGACTCCGGTTTGGGAACAACAGAAGAAGTGTTCGGCTCTGAAGTGTCGGGCAGTGGAACAAACCAACAGCTACGGATTGCTGTTTTACAAGTTTGCCCAGGCGTTGGTGGAATCAACGACGAAGGCGGGAGAGTGATGAAATGGCGAAAGCAATGGAAGCTCTTGGGATGATCGAAACGAAGGGCTTCGTGTGCATGCTCGAAGCCGTCGATACGATGCTCAAGGCAGCAAATGTTGAGATGGTTGGTTGGGACAAGGTCGGCAGCGGCCTGGTCACGTCCTTCATCGTGGGTGACGTTGGTGCTGTGAAAGCAGCCATCGATGCGGGTGCTCAGGCCGCGTCCAAGTTGGGCGAAGTCGTAAGCGTGGAAGTCATTCCTCGCCCGCACGAAGAATTGGTTGCCGTCCTGCCAAAGGCCAAGGCGAAGAAGTCGTAACTTAAGTTAACAATCCGCCGGTCTCAGTTGGCAGTTCAACGGATGACCGACGAGTGATATCTGACAACTCCATTAGGAAACAACAATGTCTGAAGCAATTGGAATGATCGAGACCAAGGGTCTGGTCGCTCAGATCCAGGCATCCGATGCGATGCTGAAGGCCGCCAACGTGTCTCTGGTAAAACAGGTGCAAATCGGCGGTGCGTTTGTGACAACGATCATCAAGGGCGATGTCGGTTCGGTTCGAGCCGCCGTTGATGCCGGAGCGGCAGTGGCTTCTCAGAGCGGTGAACTGGTGAGTGCTCACCTGATTCCTCGCCCCGAGCAAACCCTGCTGGATCAGTTCGTGTAACGGCGGTGCCGACCGCCAGCGGATGCGGGCTGACGCCCGGAGTTGCTGACACGGCCCGCACTGAAAATCAAGACGAAGCCGATTTCCCAAATCTAAAATGTCACGGAGGGCGAAGGACAACATGAAGGTTTTGGTAGCCAATCTGGGTTCCACGAGTTTCAAGTACCGACTGTTTGATCTGTCGGACGAGACTCAACTTGCGCGAGGCGGCATTGATCGCATTGGGGAAGCGGAAAGCCATTGTGTCGTGGAAATTGGCGATCATCGATCGGAAAGTCGACAGAACATACCGGATCACGCAGCGGCCGTGGGCATTTGCCTGCAGCAACTGACCGATCCGGAACACGGCTGTCTGAATTCCGTCGATGAGGTTGCGGGCATTGGCTTTAAAGCCGTGTTCGCAGGCAGCCTGAGTGGAGTTCGCATCGTCGATACGGAGCTGCTGGAAAAGATGGAGGCCTTGTCCGACATCGCTCCGGCACATAATCCTCCGTACGTGAGTGCGATGCGTCAATTACAGAAAGCGTTTCCTCAGATTCCACTGGTGGCGGCGTTGGAAACCGGTTTTCACGAAACCATTCCTTTTGAGCATCGGGCGTACGCAGTTCCGTACGAATGGTACACAGACCACGAAATACGTCGCTGGGGTTTTCATGGCGCCAGTCACCGATTTATCGCGGGACGTGTTGCCGAAGTCCTGGGGCGTGATGATTTGAAGGTGATTAGTTGCCATCTGGGTGGCAGCGCTTCCATCTGTGCGATTCGCGAAGGTGAAAGCCACGCAGCTTCGATGGGGATGAGTCCTCAGGGAGGTCTGCCGAATAATAACCGAGTGGGTGATTTTGACGCTTACGCCATTCCCGTGATTATGAAAGCCACAGGGCTGACGTTTGAGGAAGTGCTGGCGGAAATGAGTTCCAAAGGCGGGCTGCTGGGAATCAGCGGACTGAGCGGTGACTGCCGTGATCTGGAAGATGCGGCGGCTGAAGGGCACGATCGGGCGGACAAGGCGCTAAAACTGTTTGAAGCGTCGATCCGGTCTTATGTCGGTTCCTACATGGCCTTGCTGGGTGGAGCGGATGTGATCGTCTTCACCGGTGGCATCGGGGAGAACAGCGAACGGATTCGAACCAACGTCTGCCGCAGTATGGAATGGGCGGGCGTGGAGCTGTGTTCTGAAAAGAATGGGGCAGTGGCGCGAGGGGCGGAAGTCTGCATTAATGCTGATGGCAGCAGAGTGCAGGTTTGGGTGATTCCCACGAACGAAGAAATCGTTGTGGCCAGGCAGACAGCTGCGGCCATCGGGTGAAATCGTTGTACGTCAGGCCCGGCCTGATCTACCTGGAAAGGCAATGAAATGTTTCTGGCACGAATCACAGGCAGCGTGGTCTCGACTCAAAAGGTCGAGGAGCTGGTTGGTCAGAAACTTCTGATCGTCGAACCGCTGCGTGTCAACGAGAAGGATCAGAGCGACTTGCAGCCAACGGGGCGTTCCTTTGTCTGCGTCGACACCGTCGGAGCGGGTGAGGGCGAAGTGGTGCTGTGTGTTCAGGGCAGTAGTGCTCGGTTCACACCAGATACAAAAACGCTGCCAATCGACGCTGCCATTGTGGGCATCATCGATTCCGTCAGCGTCAAGGATCGGACAATCTTTGAAGGAGGAAAGATCTGAAGCTCGAATCTGAATCTTCAGATTTTGAATTTCAAATCCCGGATCAGCGATGTCGAATCCCTACTCAACACCAGATCAGCAGAGTCCCGTCCAGCCAACGCAGGATCGCGTGCAGGCTGTTCGCACGCTGAAGATCATCACGTTCGCGATGGTGATGAGTGTGCTGGTGTTTATGGGAGTCGCGCTGGCCATCAATAAGGGAGCGATTGACGGCGCACCGGAGATTATGTCGTGGGTCGGAATCGGTATGGCCGGCCTGATGACTGTGAATCATTTGGTGCTTCCGAACGTCATCGCTAAGGCTGCGTCAAATAAAGTGAACGTAGAGGAGATTCGAAACGCTGACGAAGCAACAAAGTTTTCGTTGGTCTTTCCGGCCTTCCAGGCTCGACACATTGTGGCCTCCGCGATGCTGGAATTTGCTGCCTTCATGAATCTGGTGTTCTACATGGTGACCGAATACGCCGGCAACCTTGCGGCGGCCTCCGTGCTGGTAGTGCTGCTCGCGCTTCGCTTTCCTACGGTCAGCGCTGCGGAGTTCTGGGTTCAGGACAGAGCCCGGGAGATTGAACTGGGGTAACGAATCCCAGGACAGCGATGGAACCGCTGGCTTGTCGCTCGGAGAGCGACGACTGTATTGAAACACGGAGGGCGAATACGTGGGTCAGGCCGTGCCTGACAATCGACCAACGTCAGGCACAGCCTGACCTGCAACGAAACAGAGAGACAAACCATGCAGGCCACAGAACAAGCCGTCCGACAGATCGTTCAGGAAGTCCTGACACAACTCTCCAGCAATGGGGCTTCCGGCACTTCGGCTGCTCGATCCAGCAACGGAGCCAGCGGAAACTGGGGCGTCTTTAACGATGTCGACCAGGCTGTCGCGGCCGCTCAGCAGGGCTTCGAACAACTCAGCGAAGCATCGATGGAAGACCGTGCCACGGCCATCGACATCGTTAAGACGATGTGCGACGAACAGGCGGAAGAACTGGGCCAGCTGGAACTTGATGAAACGAAAATCGGCCGGCTTGACCATAAGATTGCCAAGCTGCGAGTCATTAAGTCGGTGCCGGGAATTGAGGCGATGCGGACCGAAGCGGTCAGCGGCGACAAGGGCCTGACGGTCACTGAGTACGCTCCGTTCGGCGTTATCGGAGCGATTACTCCCGTCACGCACTCATTGCCGACGCTGGCCGCGAACTTTGTCAACATGGTCGCAGCAGGAAACACTCTTGTCGTAAATCCTCATCCCAGTGGCGCCAACATCGCCGCAGAAGGTGTTCGCCGTTTCAATAAGGCGATCCATGAAGCGACCGGGCTGCAGAATCTGGTGACGATTATCGGTACGCCCACAATTGAATCGGCTCAGGCGATTTTCGATCACCGAGGCGTCAGGTTGCTGGTCGTTACCGGTGGCCCCGGAGTTGCTCGAGCCGCACTGGGTAGTCCCAAACGAGCCATCGTGGCCGGACCTGGAAATCCCCCAGTGGTTGTGGATGCAACGGCCGACATCGACAACGCCGCTCGATCCATCATTGCCGGTGCCGCCTTCGACAACAATCTTCTGTGCATCGGTGAGAAAGAGATTTTTGCAGTTGAAGAAATCTTCGACCAGCTGATGGCCTCTGTCGGTTCCAACGGAGGCTTCCGCCTGAATGCTCAACAGGTCGCACAGTTCACGGCGAAGGCCTTCGGCCCACCGAAAGAAGCGGGCGGTCACCACGTTTTAAACCGAGACTTCATCGGCAAAGATCCCGCCTGGCTGGCGTCGCAGATTGGTGTGAGTGTTCCGGCCAACACTCAGATCCTGTTCGGTGAAACGGACGAGAACAACCCATTCGTTCCCGAAGAACAGATGATGCCATTCATACCGTTCGTGCGAGCAACCTGTGCTGACCACGCGATCAGCCTGGCAAAGAAATATGAACACGGTTTCGGCCACACGGCGATCATCCATTCCAAGGACGTTCGCACGATCACAAAGATGGGCCGCATCATGAACACTACGGTGTTCGTGAAGAACGGTCCTTCCATGGCGGGACTTGGACTGGGCGGCGAAGGATTCCCATCCTTCAGTATCGCTACCCCGACAGGCGAAGGTGTCACCAGCCCAATGACGTTCACTCGTCAGAGACGCTGTGCCATGATTGAAGACCTGAGAATCATCTGAAGAGCTTCTTCAGCCTCGAATCTGACAACTTACAACTTAATTCAACATGCAGGCAGCAAAAGTTATCGGAAACGCGACCGCCACAGTGAAGCACCCTTCACTGGAGGGATGGCGTTTGATTGCTCTGCAGCCGGTGGACATCAACAACATAGCAGACGGCTTTCCGTTTCTGGCGATCGACAGCCTGGGGGCAGGCGATGGCGAAATGGTGTTCTTCACCAGCGATGGCAAGAGCATCCGGAAAATGGTCGGACGAAATGACTGCCCGATCCGTTTTGCAGTCCAGGGAATCATCGACAATCAGGAAGCCGTTTAAGCGGTAGCGGCTTATGCCCGCGGCCAGGTGCTAAACAATAAGACCACATGACTTTCAGCAGCCAACAAATTGAAGCGATCACTCGAAGCGTATTGCGGGAACTCCAGTCCCGTGGCGTCGCGGTCGCTGCTGCCCGTAGCACTGGCGGTGACAACTCCGTCACTCCGGTTGCAGTGCTGCCGCAGAAAGTCATCACAGAGGACACACTGGCTGTGGCCGATGCCGCTGGCCGCAGCCTTTCTATTCCGGTGGGGGCAATCATTACTCCCTCCGGCCACGACTATATTCGCCGCAACGCGGTCACCATCAGCAGCGGAGTGCCATCAGAGTCCGGTGCCAACGGCGTACTGATCTCGGTGGGCAGCTGTTCCGCCGCATCGTCCGCAGCGGCGGCTGCAAATTGGACAGTTGATTCGGCAGACTGTGAATTCGATGCGGCCGCAGCAGCGAACAGCGTGGCCAACAGACAACCTGTTGTTTGCTGTGGGCGACAACCTTCGATTATTGCCTGCGTGGTGAATCGGAACAGCAGTTTTCGGGCGGCTGTTGTTGCTCAGAACACAGACATCGGCCTTCTGGTCAGCGCCATGAATCCTCAGGTGATCTGCCTGGATTCAGCGGGCTGGACGTTTAGCGAACTGCGTCGACTGTTTCGGCAGATGTCTGCGACCGGTAACGGTGCACCGGCAGGCTGGAACGAAATCACAGGAGGTGTTCGATGAGGATCATGGAATGCGTGGGCAAAGTGACTTTGGCGAAGTGGCACCCGTCTCTGGACGGAGCGTCATGGAGGGTTGCCGTGCCACTGATGCATGAAGGATTGTGCGGTAAGGAATCCGGACGGACGGAACCAATCGTGGTGTTTGATGAACTGGGTGCTGGTAATGGCAGCCTGATGGCTGTCAGTGAAAGTGCTGAAGCGGCGGCTCCATTTCATCCGAATACGAAGCCGATCGACGCTTACAACGCGGCGATACTGGATCATGTGAATGTCACAGGAACGTAGTACAGAAGTCGACAGGTTCAGGCAGTGCCTGACACGAAATCAAGATCGTCGGGCACAGCCTGACCCACAGAAAGAGAAGATCAATGTCCAACAAATGGAACAGCGGAATTAACGACCGAGCACTCAAGGAAGATATCTGTGAAATCGGTCGGCGTGTGTACAACAAGGGTTTCGCCGCTGCCAACGACGGCAATATCAGCATTCGAGTCGGCGAGAACGAAGTGCTGTGTTCGCCCACGATGATCTGCAAGGGCTTCATGAAGCCGGAAGATATCTGTGCCGTGGACATGAATGGCGATCAGATCGCGGGGAAGCGCAAACGAACCAGCGAAGTGCTGCTGCACCTGGAAATCATGCGGCAGCGACCAGACGTCAAGTCTGTTGTGCACTGTCATCCACCGCATGCCACAGCCTTTGCCGTTGCCGGCGAGGCGATCCCGCAGTGTATCCTGCCGGAAGTTGAAATCTTCATGGGAGAAGTTCCCATCGCGCCTTACGAAACACCGGGCGATCAGCGGTTTGCTCAGACTGTGACTCCGTTTCTGAAGTCAACGAATACCATCATTCTGAAGAATCACGGGACCGTCAGCTTTGGAAAGGACGTGACGGACGCCTACTGGAAGACAGAAATTCTGGACGCCTATTGCAAGATTTTGCTGCTGTCTCATCAACTGGGGAATGTGGAATACCTTCCTGAACAGAAAAATCGCGAATTGCTGGACCTGAAGAAGAAACTGGGCTTCGACGATCCACGTTTCCACAACGAAGACTGTGACCTGTGCGGCAACAGTGCATTTCGTGAAGGTTACAAGGAAAACATTCCGATTCAGCGTTCGATTGCAAAAGCCCCGGACTATCCCGGATACCTGCACGAACCATGTGGCACGGCCTGCGACACTCAGCCAGCAGCGAACGAAGATCTGGTTCAGATGATCACCAGTCAGGTTCTGGCAGCATTGGGCAAGTAGCAGGAACGCTCACTCGTCGAGTGAGTCGACAACGTAAAGCCGGCTGGGCCGGTCGAGAACTGGACAACAAACGCGGTTGTCGGCATAGCCGGCACTACGGAATGAGAACTATGAAAGTCAGCATAATTGGTGGTGGTGGACTTGTGGGTTCGTGTGCCGGTTTTGCTCTGCAGGCGGGCGGCATCGTCAAAGAGATCGCTCTGGTCGATGTGAACAAGGATCTGTGTGAAGGCCAGGCTCTGGATCTCATTCACGGAGCCTCCATCATGGCTCCTCAGAAAATTACGGCCGGCGGCACAGAACAGGTTACCGACAGTGACGTGATCGTCATCACGGCTGGACTGCGTCGTAAGCCGGACGAAAGCCGTCTGGACCTGATCAACCGCAACGTCAGCCTGTTCAAGGGCATTCTGACGGACGTGAAGAGCCACGGTCTGAAAAAAGACGCCATCGTCTTTGTGGTGTCCAATCCGGTCGACATTCTGACGTATCTGGCGATGAATGAACTTTCTTTGCCCGCCAGTCAGGTCATTGGACTGGGTACGGTCCTGGACACGACTCGGCTTCGCAGCATGCTGGCATTGCGACTGGACGTACCGGCGACTCAGGTCAACGTTACGATCTTTGGTGAACATGGCGACAGCATGGTGCCCATCTGGTCGAACGCCCAGATCGCCAATCTGCCGCTGGATAAATACCCGGGCGTCACACCGTCACTGATTGCAGAAGTCGAAAAGAAGACTCGAGGCAGCGGTGCCGAAGTTATCAAGAAAAAGGGCGGCGCCGGTTTTGCCGTGGGCGTCTCAATTGCCGACGTCGTGCACAGCATCGCTCTGGACGACGACCGAATCCTTCCCGTCAGCTCACTTCAGAACGGGGCTTACGGCATCCAGGACGTTTGTCTTTCCGTGCCCACGGTCGTGGGACGCAGTGGTGTCAAAAGCCACATCGAAGTCGAGCTGTGGAGCAAGGAAAAGACGGCGCTGGTGAAGAGCGGCAATGTGCTGCGAGATACCCTTGCGAAAGTCCTGAACGGCTAGTCGCCCATCGGCGTCAGTGCTCCTCCACGCTCAGTGTGCTGGGTGCCCCGGTTGCTTGCGCTGGGTAAGCACGGTTGCTTGCAACCAGTGTTGCGCAGCAACAGGAGGCCTAAGTCTGTCGCAGCGAATGACGCAGGATTGTGCCAGCAGCCTCCTGTGCCTGCGGTACCCAAAGGTTGCAAAGCAACCTGGGCTACCCTGCTGGGGCCGTCCTGCCTCGGCCCGTGACTCCGGTTTCTGTTCCGTTGGAGCGCTGATTCGCCGCACCCTGCGGATCTACCTCAAATGGGCGCGAATTCTCTCGGATTCCGGATTCCTTCGTGCCGTGGTTGGCGGTTGCCACGTAAACCGCGAAACTGGTGGATCTGCAATGGTCGTGGTCCGCTCGGAACTGCGACGCTTTCGCCTGCTGATCCATTTGAAAGTCCGGATTATTGTCCCACGACATCTATGAAAACCCGTTGATTACACGCTACGCGTCCCGCGAAATGGCTGGCATCTGGTCAGCTCAGACGAAGCACTCGACATGGCGGCGACTCTGGCTGGCTCTGGCGGAATCTGAGCAGGAACTGGGACTGCCGATTACGGATGAGCAACTGTCCGAAATGGGTGCGACCGTTGATGACATCGACTTCGACCTGGCCGCCAAGTTTGAACTGGAACGACGTCACGACGTGATGGCTCACGTGGAAACGTGGGGCACTCAGTGCCCGGCCGCTAAGCCGATTATTCATCTGGGGGCCACCAGCTGCTTTGTGACTGACAACTCCGAGTTGCTGCAAATCAAGCACAGCCTGCTGGTTGTCCGACGTCGGCTGGTTCAGGTGATCGATCAGTTGGCGAAGTTTGCTGTCGAATACCGCGATCTGCCATGCCTTGGGTTCACTCACCTGCAGGCCGCGCAACCGACGACTGTGGGCAAGCGGGCAACCCTGTGGTGCTGGGACCTGCTGCTGGACCTGGAGGAACTGGAACACCGCATCGATACGATTCGCTTTCGGGGCGTTAAGGGGACGACGGGAACGCAGGCCACCTTTCTTAGTCTGTTCGAAGGCGATCACGGAAAGGTCGAAAAGCTGGATCAGTTGGTCACGGAGAAAATGGGATTTACGGCCAGACATGCTGTCACCGGTCAGACGTATTCCCGGAAGTTTGATTCGCAGGTCATGGCAACCTTGAACGGCATCGGGCAGTCGTGCCATAAGGCCGGCAGCGACGTTCGCATTCTGCAGCACAAGAAAGAGCTGGAAGAGCCATTCGAAAAGAATCAGATTGGTTCATCCGCCATGGCCTACAAACGCAACCCCATGAGAAGCGAACGGGTATGTGCTCTGGCTCGATTTGCGATGAGTCTGCAGGCCGGTACCGATGCCACAATGGCGACTCAGTGGATGGAGCGGACACTGGATGACAGTGCGATCCGAAGACTGGCCGTGCCCCAGGCATTTCTGGCAATCGATGCGTGTTTGATTCTGTACCGCAATATCACCGACGGCATGGTCGTCTATCCGAAAACCATCGAAAAGCACCTGAACGAAGAACTGCCGTTCATGGCGACGGAAGAGATTCTGATGGCGGGAGTGCGGGCCGGCGGCGACCGCCAGGATCTGCACGAGCGCATCCGAGTTCACAGCCAGGCGGCTGCGGCTGAGGTGAAGCAACAGGGACTTCCCAACGATCTGATTAGTCGCCTGCAACAGGACGATGCCTTCAACAGTATTGATCTGGCCGGAGCTCTGGATGCTCGAAAGTACATTGGTCGTGCCCCGCAGCAGGTTGATGCCTTCATCGCCGAGCAGATTGAGCCAGTCCGCCAGCGATACAGTGACCAGCTTGGCGGTGACGCCGAAGCTGTCCGCGTGTAGACTGACAACTCAATAGTTGCTGTTTGCGCTGGACGCATCGGATACAGCAACGTCAGTTCGAGATTTACTCACACCATCGGGCGGAGATTCTGTGACGGACGACATTGTAAGTATCGGAGACTACAGGGTCGGCACCGGGCATCCGCTGCTGTTGATCGCCGGTCCGTGTGTGATGGAATCCGAGGCATTGGTCATGCAGGTGGCGGAGCGTCTGGCGGAACTTCGTGACAAACACAATCTGCAGCTCGTCTTCAAGTCCAGTTTTGACAAGGCCAATCGCACCAGTGTCGACAGCTATCGTGGCCCGGGACTACACGACGGTTTGAAGTTGCTGGAAAAGGTGACGGACGCGACAGGCTTGCCCACGACCACCGATATTCACGACGCTGCGCAGGCGGCCCCGTGTGCTGAAGTGTGCTCCATCCTGCAAATCCCTGCGTTTCTGGCTCGACAGACCGATCTTCTGGTGGCTGCCGCCGATGCGGCCGTGGCCAGAAATATCTGCGTGAATGTGAAGAAACCGCAGTTTGTTGCCCCCGAAGATACGGTTCACGCCGTAAGAAAATGCAAGGCTCGCGGTCTGCGCAGTGTGATGCTGACGGAACGCGGCACGACGTTTGGTTATGGTCGTCTGGTTAATGATTTTCGGTGTATTCCCATCATGAAGTCGTTTGGTGTGCCGGTTGTCTTTGACGCGACTCACAGCGTTCAGACGCCCGGTGGAGCCACGACCGGTGGGCAACGAGAAATGGTCGCACCGTTGGCTCGAGGGGCTGTGGCGGTGGGATGTGATGCGGTGTTTTTTGAGACCCACCCGGATCCGCACAACGCCAAAAGCGACGGGCCAAACATGGTTCCACTCACTCAGTTTGAAGGACTCGTTCAGCAACTTACCACACTTCGCGAGACCATTTTGTCGATCACAGCCTGAGGCCGGCCCGCCGGCCGGTTCGAGCTACCGCTCGGAGTGCGAAATTTGCTCCCGTTGGTCACTCTGTCCGACTGGAGGGCAACATGTTTTCATCCGGACGAAGCCTGCACGAAAACATTGTGTGAAGCAGCAGCCGTTTATCCGTCCGCCATTGACTCTCAATCCAGATTTCGTATCCGCATGATTCTGCTCAGCAAAGCAACGACCTGTTTCGTTCGACATCATTCTCGCCTGCGGCGCAGCATGCGTTCGTTGACCGTTGTCGTCCTGGCGATGATCGTCGTCGGGTGTAGCGGTGCAAAGAATCAGCCGGTCAGCGACGGTTCGGATACCAAACAACGGGCGCAGGAAACAGAAGTCGAAAAGTGTCGCAAAAAGCTGTCGGCCGCGATTCGAAGATTTGAGCCGGAAAGCTTTTCGCTGCAGGCGAATCCCGAGAGGTCTGTCAATGGCCTGAATTCGTGGATCAAATCCTGTGGCGCTGAACAGATGCGTGAACTGAAGCTGGACGATTCCGCGCTGCAGATGCTGGATGCGGACGCTCAGCGTTTGGCCTCCGCGGGAATCTACACCGCCAGTGACGCGGCCTATATTCGAGACTGCTGGGTGTTACGGGAGCTGACGCGATCGATTGTTGTGCGATCCGCTGGTTCCGGAGATGGCGAAGTCGATCAGACAGCAGCACAGGTGGTTGCTGTTTTTGATTGGGTTGTCCGTAATATCAGCCTGCAGCCGTCGGACGAGCAACGGGTTTCACTGGGACTGTTTGACGTGATGTTGACGGGCCGCGGTACAGCCCAGGACAGAGCATGGGTTTTTGCCGAGGCGCTGCGGCAGCAGCAAATCGACGCAGTGGTCGTAACGACGGACAGCGAACCTGCGGAAGGTGGTCGGCTTGATTCTGCCGATTGGATCATGGCCGTGATATTGGATAACGGTGGTCTGCTATTCGATGTGATCTCCGGTCTGCCGGTTACCGATGGAGAATCGCTTGTTCTGCGGAATCCGAAACCTGCCACGTTATCGACGATGAAAAATCATCAGCGATGGACGAATTCGTCAGTCCAACTGGTGGCACAGACAGCGGCCTTTGCTCCGCGAATGTTGCTGCTGCAGGAACAACTTGCCGCTGCTGACACGGCGATTCTGTACGAGGAACTGACAGGTGGTGTTTCCGAAATTCACCCGCTCGTAGATCGCATCGTCGCCGCCAGCAATGATCTTTGGTCCAGTGACGACATTTCGGTCTGGGACTACCCGGAGCAGCGGACGATCGCGGCTCTGTCGCACTCGGAAGCGGAACAGCAGCAGTACTCACGACTCATGCGGCCATTTAACGCCCCGTTCGAGCGGACCGAGTACACGGCAGAAAACACACAGGAATTGACAACGGTTCCTGAAGCGCTGCCGCCCGCAGAGCGGCGACGTATTGTGCAGGAACGCCTGACGAAGAATTTCGCACGGATGATGGAATCCAGTGAAGACATGTTTGGCAAGCCATCGAAGCGGCTGCTGAAAGGAAGGATTCAGCAGATCATGGGCAGCGTCAACACCGACGTGATCCAGCAACTGCAGCATGTTCGCATCGCCAGTAAGCAGGAATCTTTGCGAGTACGGGTGCCCGATGAGGTTCAGAAAATGTACGGCTATCCTCCTGTGGTGGCGTACCCATTCCCCAAAGTGATCGTTGAGCTTAACCAGAGTTCGATGGGCGACGCCATGTACTGGACGGCCATGTGCCAGTTTGACCGCAGAGAGGTCGGGGCTGCGATTACGACTCTGGTGAACTACCGTCGGCAGTATCCGGACGGCCGCTGGAAATACCCTTCACTAATCAATCAGGCGCTGGCGTTGCTGGTTCAGGAACGAAATGATGACGCCCGAAAGATTCTGGAGGAAGCTGACGTCGAAGAAAACCCGGAACGTATGCGAGTCAGGGCCATACTGGCAGCGATTCCCAGTCCCTGACCTCACTCTGTCGCCGACTGCATGTCGGTCAGAAAAAACACCAGGCGACGCTGTTGACCGTCGCGTATGAGTCCGGAGCCCGCCAACACAGTGGCATTGGGATCTACACAAATCTACTCTCTCGTTTTTACGGGAAGGTCGGACGCGGTAGCCGCCGGTGAGAGTGAATGTGTGGTTGAGGGTGACCGCGCCGGAACCTCCCCTCGCTGAGGCTCGACCCTCCTTGAAAAGGAGGGTGAAGTAACTGGTGTTGAGACGGATACACAAAGGCGGCCTGGGATTTCCGCCTGTGGCGTCAGCTCACGGAGTCAGGATTTCCAGGAAGGTCACCTGTGCGGACGGAGTAAACTTCGCCTGCTGCAGGGACGCTGGCAACAGCAGAGTCTCCCCCCTGGCCAGTGTCAGCGGGCCCGATTCGGTCGTAAGTTCTGTGCGACCGTCCAGTACCATCACGATTCGAAAACGGTCATCCAGTTCCAAATCAATAGTCTTCACGCTGTGGTGTCGACGGATGACAAAGTAGTCGCAGCGGACGAGCTCTTCACACTGATGATCGCCGGACGCCAATTCGACGGGAACCACCGGATTCACTGGTCCACGTTCGAAATCGATACAGGCCAGTGACTCTTCGACATGGATTTCCCGGGGCTTCCCGTCTGCACCGACGCGTCCCCAGTCGTGCAGTCGAAAAGTCAGATTGCTCTGTTGTTGAACCTCAGCAAGGACAATGCCTGGTCCGATCGCGTGCACGGTCTGCGCAGGCACATAGATGCAATCGCCGGGAACCGCCGGGATCAGATGCAGCGTGTTCTCAACAGTCCCGTCCTGCAGGTGCCGTTGAAATTCATCACGCGTCACGCCCTGCTGCAGCCCTGCGCAGATTTGACTGTCGGGTTCGGCGCCGACAATGATCCATGCCTCGGTCTTACCCTTTTCGTCGGGATTCCAGGTCAGCGCTTGCCTGTCGTTCGGGTGAACCTGCAGCGATAGCCAGTCGTTAGCATCCAGAAACTTGATCAGTAACGGAAACTGACTCATGTCGGACTGGCGACCGAGTAATTCGCTGCGATGTGAGGCAATCAGTTCCCGTAATGTTTTGCCGGCGAATGGTCCACCTGCCACGACACTTTGACCGCTGTCGTGGTCAGCAATTTCCCAGCTTTCAGCATAGTCGTCCGCAGCGCCGACCGCCTTGTTAAGCAGACTTCCCAGTTTTGTGCCACCCCACCGAATCTGTTTCAGTAGTGGCGTAAACGATAGAGGCTCCATCCTGGTTCCGCCTGAGATTGATCTAGAGCAGTTTACTTATTGTCGTGGACGATATTGGCTCGTGGGAGTAACGAAACTGCCATTGAAAATCGCTCTTCGCGGCCACAAGTCAGCGTGAAACGTTGTAATTCGGGTAGGCGGTACTGATTCCGTCTTCGAGTCGATGAAGATGCTCTCCGGCTTTTCGGACCAGCAGGATGCCTTCGTCTTCACGGTTGGCAAAAGATTCGACGTCTATCGTCGCAGGGTCACGGTACGCGAGGCTGATCCGCTCACAGACTTCGCGAGGAATCTGTGACGCGATGGTCACGGTGACTCGCGGTTTTTCGATTCCGTCAACGTAGTCGCCGCTGCCTCGCACATGCGTTGAATGTGCCAGCACGCCCCATGGATGATGCTTGAACTTATCCCACTGCTTCGTGAAGTAGTCCCGCACGTGATATCCCACGGCCTCGATGTCGGTACCATGAGTCACGGAGATATCCTTCATATGGGGAGCGTAAATGATCAACTCGCCACCGTCAGCGACCACGGGTTCCAGCTTGTACATACATTTTCCAGCCACCCACAGCTCGTCGTACATTTCCGGAGCACAGGACAGCACTTGTTTGTACGGTTTCTGAAACCGTTTGATGTGAACTCTACCGGACAATTCCGCAGCACCTTTCCATGCGTCTTCCGGAGTCCCGTGAAATAATCCATACAGTGAAGCGTCGGGTGCAACCACAAACGCCAGACAACGCCGTTCAATCGGAACCAGTGTTGCCGCGCGGTCGACCACTCGGCGAACAGCGGTGTCCTGCACGCCGATAATGCCAACGTTGGTAATCAGCGCGCCCAGCCAGTGAAAGAAATTCAGCAGCTGAGGGCCGGAGACCCCGGGGAAGAAATATTTGTTGCCACCACTGAACCCAACGACTTCATGCGGAAAGACCGGGCCGACAACAAGGGCGATGTCGTAGTCAAGGACTCGTTTATTGATCTGAACGGGGACTTCCAGCGAAAGAACGCCGTCAGAAATATCCCGCGTGTCGGCTTCGCTCAGGGTGCCGATTGTGGCCAGGGCCTCGGGGTTGTCCCATTCGTGATTGAACAAACCGACGTCGTCACAAGGATCGTCTTTGGCGATCCCCAGCATTTCCCGGATCTTTTCCTGGGGCATCGGTGGATGCGTGCCCAACGCCACCAGCACATCCAGTTGTGGGCAGATGGGACCAAGCAGCTTTCGCAGCGTAGGAAAAATCACCGGCAGCGGGGCCGTGCGAGTGCTGTCAGGCACGATCAACAGCACCCTCTTCCCCTCGTAGTCCTTGAGCGGCAGATGCTCATGGATCCAATGAACAATGCCGTCGGAGCTTAGTGTCGCGAGGTCTGTCATACAGTACTTTGGGGGGAAACCCGGAGTAGGTGGTGGTCTTCGGCAACAGGGCTGTTATTGCCTCACAACGAGCCCCTATAAGCAACGCTGCGTGCCGATGTGTTCACCGGGGCAAAAACAATTGCTTTCCCCACGTAAGAATACGTGGGGGACACTCGTCAGTGCGCATCACGCCGCAGTCTAACGAATGCAACGCGATACGTACATTCCTGTATTCTCATCCGCAATGGTGAGGCATTTGAGGTCAGATCATGAAAACTCTGTAGCTGTTCTGGTAAAGAATGCCCGGCATGCGTTAACCTTCCCGGTCCGCCAGATTCCGAGGCCAACTTGAGTCACCCTTCTTTCCCGGACTCTCCGAATTTTCCTGGTCCCGTCTTTGGTCCGTCGGTCTCTCATCAGCCTGTCAATTCACGGTTTCCCCGTGATCTTTCCATTTCCTCAAGGATTCCATGACTCTCGCGGAGCTTCTTCAAAACCGGTTTCGAGCTGATCTTAGACATCGTGGCGCTGCCTACATTGAAGCCGAACGTGTTTCACTCATACGTGTGACGGCAGAAAATGTGTTTGGTGTCGTCGTGGACGGTGTTGAGTACCAGACTCAACTGCGTTATCAGGAAAGCGATATCGCGCTGTTCTGCACGTGCGATCAATTCGCCAAAAGCAAGGCCTGCAAACATCTGTGGGCCACCGTATTGACGGCGGACCTGGAGGGCTACGTCAATCCTTCGATCCGCCCGGGACGTCTTGCGCCGTTTGTATCGCGGGACCTGACGGCGCCAATTCGTGTCGATGACCTCACGCCCGGCTATGATGCCGACGCTGATGGTCCATCGTCCCGAAGGGGTTCGAAGAGAGTCGCTGCCCCCACGCGGGAAGTGCGTCTGCGGCCCTGGGAGGCGAAACTCGCGGGACTGGAAGAAGAAATGTCCGTCTCGACCAAAAGCGGCAAGAAGTCGCAGGGGCAGGACCGTCAGATTTTTTATGAAATCGATCTCGAAGCCAGCAGAGAAGCAGAAACGCTGGTCCTGCAGGCGTCGCAGAGACAACGTCGTTCCAGCGGTCAATGGGGCAAAGTCAAGCCACTAAAGATCCGGCCCGGCGAGTTGAATGAGATTGAACACGAAGACGACCGGGTCTTTCTGTCGTATCTTGCCGGCGCCATTCCCGAGCGGAATAACTGGTCCACGCAGCAGGCGGAACTTCGCGCCGCCGCGCATCGATTTCACGTACCCTACGAACTGGGCACGCTGATTCTTCCTGATATGTGCAGATCGGGGCGTCTCACAATTGGCGGTGTCGATGACAAAGGAAAGCAGACGCTGGAATGGGATGGAGATTCGCCGTGGGACCTGACGGTTCGTGTTAGACGAAATTCTGACGGCAGCGGCTGGCTTGTCACCGGACAGCTGATCCGAGACGACGAAACAATGGAACTCTCAGAGACGCCACTGGTCGTTCCGGGGGGCTTTGTGGTCACGTCCGACTCGATCGCTCGACTTCGTGACTTCGGAGCGGCGGAATGGATGAAAATGCTGGCCGGAGAAAAGAGTCTTACGATTCCAATGTCGGACCAGCATGACTTCGTGGACAAGCTGCTGGATATTCCGGCGTTGCCCCGTCTGGAACTTCCCAAAGAGCTGCAACTTGAAGAAGTCACCGCCACGCCGTCTCCATCGTTGAAAATCTTCACACCAGCCATGTCCCGCTGGCGCAACGACTCGCTGACCGCGGAAGTCATTTTCGACTACATGGGCACGCCAGTGGCAGGTCGGAACGCTCGCTGGGCCGTAGTCCAGCGGGAACACAATCGCTGCATCATTCGAGACCGCACGTTTGAAACGCAATGCTGGGAACGGCTGCGGGAGCTGGGCTTTCGAAAGCGGCTGAACGGATCGCAGACGAATGCAGACGTGGAAATCCCACGACGTGACCTGGGACGGGCGGTTCGAGAACTGGTGGACAATGGCTGGGAAGTCTTTGCAGACGGCAACCGGGTGCGACAGGCCGGGTCGATGAAGTTCCGTGTGGAGTCAGACATCGACTGGTTTGGCGTGAATGCCGAGGTCGATTTTGAAGGCCGTTCGGTCGTGTTTCCTGAGCTGCTGAAGGCATTGGAACGTGGTGACACGACGGTTCGTCTGGACGATGGTTCGTTGGGGATTCTGCCCGAAGAATGGCTTGAGCAGATCGGGATTATTTCCGGCCTCGGAACGCTGGATGAAGAATCGCTGCGTTTTTCGAATTCGCAGGCCGCACTTCTGGATGCGTTGCTGTCCTCTCAGGAAGACGTGGAATTTGATGCAAAATTCGAAGAAATGCGGGAACGATTCCGCAACTTCACCGGCATCGACAAGGTCGACGCGCCCGACGACTTCGTCGGAGAGCTACGTGATTATCAGCGCGATGGACTGTCGTGGATGACCTTTCTTCGGGACTTCAATTTCGGTGGTTGTCTGGCTGATGACATGGGTCTGGGCAAGACAGTGCAGTTTATCGCCATGCTGATGGTGCACCAGGAATTCATGAAAAAGAAGACGGCTCCGACACTGATCGTCGTGCCGCGATCATTGATCTTCAACTGGCATAACGAGTGCGGAAAATTCGGTCCTCGCCTGAACGTCCTGGACTACACCGGCATGGACCGCGCCAGTCTGCGCGACGATTTTTCCAAATACGACGTGATTCTGTCCACCTATGGAACGGTCCGCAGAGATATTGTTATTCTGAAGGACATTGAGTTTGAATATGTCGTGCTCGACGAAGCGCAGACGATCAAGAATCCGTCGTCTCAGATTGCCAGAGCATCTCGATTATTGAGAGCCAAGCATCGTCTGGCCCTGAGCGGTACGCCGATCGAAAACAACGCGGGCGACCTGTGGTCGATTTTCGAGTTTCTGAACCCCGGCATGCTGGGTCGCAGCACCGCTTTTCGAAGTCACGTCTCTGATCCGGAAAGCGTGGATTCGCGTCAACTGGTGTCACGCGGCCTGCGGCCGTTTATTCTTCGTCGCACAAAACAGCAGGTTGCGTCCGAATTGCCGGATCGTCTTGAAGAAACGATCTACTGTGACATGCAGGAAGATCAGCGGCGACTGTACGATGAGCTGCGACTGCACTATCGCGATTCTTTGCTGGGTGTCGTGGAAAAGCAGGGTATTGCCAAAAGCAAAATGCACGTTCTGGAGGCACTGCTGCGACTGCGGCAGGCCGCCTGTCACCCCGCATTGCTGAATCGAGGCGACGAAGAAGAACCGTACGCCAAACTTGAATTCCTGATTCCACACCTGGATGAGCTGGTGTCCACGAACCACAAGTCGCTGGTGTTTTCTCAGTTCACCAGCATGCTGTCGATTGTACGACAGCATCTTGATGCTGCCGGAATTGAGTACGAATATCTGGACGGACAGACGCGCGACCGCCAGCGTCGTGTGACCAACTTCCAGGAAAACGACGATTGCCGCGTGTTCCTCATCAGTCTTAAAGCGGGTGGTCTCGGTTTGAACCTGACGGCGGCGGACTATGTCTTCCTGCTCGACCCATGGTGGAATCCAGCCGTTGAAGCACAGGCCATCGACCGTGCTCATCGAGTTGGTCAGACGCGAAACGTCTTCGCCTATCGTATGATCTGCCGTGACACCGTGGAGGAGAAGATCGCTGAGTTGCAACAGAAGAAACGCGCACTTGCCGATGCGATTCTCGATGGCGGCGATCAGAAGAGCATTCTGAAGGATCTGTCCGTGGAGGACCTGGAGTTGCTGTTGTCTTAGAGCGGCAGGTGCGGACGGCCGCTGAAACGCATCGTTGGCGGCCACGAATCGAAGGAACACATTTTCATCCGCGCGAAACGGACGGTTGCTGTTCCAGAGGACTCTCAGGGGTCGATGCCGATGATTCTTGCTATCCAGAACATTCCTCTGGAACGACTGGCCGTCGCCTTAATCCCGGTGGGCGTCGTTCTACTGATTCTGAACGCGTGGTCGCTGAGCGTGCGCACGTCGCTGGCCGCAATCGGCAGGATGCTGTTGCAACTGATGTTGCTCGGTTATCTGCTGGGTTACATCTTTCAAACGGACACTTCCTGGGTCGTAATCGGTCTGCTGACGGTCATGCTGGTCGCGGCCAGCTGGATCTCACTCCGGGTCTCCTCAAGCGGACGACGCGAACTGCTTCCGTCCGTGCTGCTGTCTATTCTGCTGGGCGGCGGGTCGACGTTGTTGATCATTACACAGGTCGTTCTTGGACTTGATCCGTGGTACGCACCGCGAATGATGGTTCCCCTGGCGGGAATGATCTTCGCAAACTGCATGAACGCCGTCAGTCTTGCGATCGAACGATTCCAGTCAGAGATCAGCCGCGGTGAACCGAGTGAGACCGCCCGACAAACGGCTCTCGAAGCCGCTCTGATTCCAATCACAAATTCCTTGTTTGCTGTGGGCCTCGTCTCAATCCCCGGCATGATGACCGGCCAGGTACTGGCCCAGGAAGACCCACTGACTGCAGCGCGGTATCAAATTATGGTGATGTGCATGATGTTCGGTTCGTCGGGTCTGTCGGTGTCGATCTGCCTGACGCTGATCGTACGCCGAGCCGGTGAGCACGCCGATAAATAGCTGAACGCGTGCAAAGTCAGGACTGATCCGCACAGGTGACTCCTGCGGAATATCTGCCTGTCTGGTAGGGCTGACATCCGCAGTTGTCCCACGTTCATAGCACCTGTGCGCTCGGGATCACCACTTGCGAATTTCAAGTTCCAACTCAACTCCGAATTTTTCCGCAACGGCGACTTTCACCTTGCCGATCAGCGACTCGACGTCCGCGCTGGTGGCACCTGGTCCTGTGACCACGAAGTTGGCGTGGCGGTCGCTGATGCGGGCTCCTCCCACAGCAAGATCCTTGAGGCCACATTGTTCAATCAACGCACCGGCACTCAGTCCGCGTGGGTTTCGAAAAATGCAGCCGGCAGACTGGTCTGCCAGCGGTTGGGTAGACCGCTTTATGATCCAGATCTTCTTCATCCGAACAGTCAGGTCGTCCGAGTCATCCGGACGGAGCTGCAGCGTCACGGACAAAACCGCCAGATCAGTGACGTTGCTGGATCGGTAGGCGAACGTCAATTCGTCACCGGATCGCTCTGCAATTTCGCCCTCGTGAGTCACAACTTCGATTTTTCTAACGAATTCACCGATGTCCGCATGGCGTCCTCCCGCATTCCCGACCACCGCGCCGCCGACAGTGCCCGGTATTCCGACCAGATTCTCCAGCCCTGCCAGCCCTGCCCGGACGGACTCTGATACTACGTGGGACAATAATGCGCCACCGCCAGCGGTCACGGTATCTCCACTGACTTTTACCTCGCCAAGCAACGGTTCGACAATCCGAATCACGGCACCGGACACGACGCCATCATGGACCAGCAGGTTGGAACCGCTGCCGAAAACGCGAACGGGAACTGCGGCAGCCACACACGCGCGGATCAGCGCTAACAACTGATCACGGGACGTCGGTGTGTAAAACCGTTCTGCGTTGCCGCCGAGTTTCAGCCAGGTATGTTGCGCGAGTGATTCATCAGGCGACAGAATGTCGTTGAATTCGTCTAGTGAATTGGTCATGGATAAGATTGGTCCTGCCGGCGCCCATGGTGAGAATAACGTCGTTGGGTCTACCGGAATGGTCTATTCTTGAGACAACCTGGTCAAGATTGGCAAACAGGAAAGCTTTGACAGCGTTGTGATTCAGTTCTCGCACCAGCTCCCCGCTCAGACGGCAACACTCAAGGTGCGTCACCTGTTCGCGAGCCGGAAAGACGGGCAGAAGCAGTACTTCGTCAGCCAAAGTCAACGCTCGCGTAAAGTCTTCAAACAATGACCGGGTCCGAATCATCTGATGCGGTTCGAAAACCGCAAGGAGTCTCGACTGCGGAAACACAGCGCGAGCGGCCGTCAGAGTCACTGTGATCGCCGTGGGATGGTGGGCGTAATCATCGATCAGCGTCATGTCGTGATAGTGCCCACGCAATTCAAATCGCCGTTGAATTCCCGGAAAACGACTGAGCGCCTCGGCGGCAACGTGAGTGTCCACTCCATATTCGGCAGCGGTGGCCATTGCGGCCACGGCATTCTGGACATTGTGCTGGCCGACGGCGCACAAATCCACGTCGATGGACTGCCCATCAGGGCGTCGACAGCGAAAATGCGTGCGCCATCCGTTGCACTGAATGTCAGTGGCAAACCAATCAGCCGCTGTGTCGTGCAGGCTAAAAGTCGTGGTTTTGCAGACTGCATTGTCAGCAATCCTGGCCGTTCGTCGGCACTCTTTGCGATATATCAAAAAACCATCGCGGTGAATCCCTGACGCAAACCGCTGGAAGGCCGCGTCCTCGGAGGTTTCGCTCGGGTAACAGTCGAAATGATCGCGTTCGATGCCTGTGATCACAGCCATGCGAGGGTTGAAGTGGTAGAACGATGACTGGTATTCACAACTTTCCAGCACGGCGACCCGACCGCTTCCTGTTCGACCGGAGCATTCGAAACCGGATTGGGGAGCACCGACGAAAAATCCGGGCGAAAGTCCCGCAGTGTCCAGAATCCAGGCCAGCATGGCGGACGTCGTACTCTTGCCGTGGCTTCCGGCGACGCACAGCTGATCATGGCGGGCAAAAACATTGGTCAGACATTCATGCAGCGAGATGACGGGAACGCCCTCGCGAACCAGCTGCTTCACGATCGGCGAGTCCGTTGACACGGCCGGGCTGACGACACAAACGTCAAACGGGCCACTGGCCAGTGCTGCTCCGGACCACGGCAAAAGACGGAGGCGTTTGTCCGATGGAAGGCCTGGCAATGAAAATGGTGGCAGCAGCGACTGATCCATGCCCGCAACAGGGTGACCCGCGCCAAGCAGAATCTCGCCCAGCGCCGTCATTCCGGCTCCCTGACAGCCGAGCAGAAGATATTTTGCGCGTGCAACGTCGCCGTTTACGTGATCCTTCAACGATGCCGGTGAGGCTGGCGTCATGCCGATGAGTAATTCTGGGTTCAGGAAGCATTCAATCTGATTGAAACTTATTGCAGACAACGACTTATCGCAATGTCAACGTGGTAATTCAGTCGCGAAGTCACGTGGAAATTGGTAAGTTCGTGCGGGATGGCAGACCCGGATCAGCGTTTTCCGGCTGCTGCAGACTGGGAAAATATGGATTCCGTGGTAAAAATGACGGATCAATAGCGCAGACTTTGCCCTCAAACGGTCGTCAGAATGCAGGGAACAGCCTCACCGCTGGGGACGGATGAAATCAGCGGGGTGCTGTCGCGAGTGGTAGACTGTGTGTATATGCCAAGGAATAAGCGGCCCCGGACGGGCATTCCTGTCGTTGATCCGGGACTGGCAAACGTACTCGTCAACCAAAAGTGACAATTATTGATCGAGCGTTCCTGCTCTTCCGTCATCATCATTGCGACGTTTTTGTCGTGTTTTGTTCCTTCGCGTTTAAGGCATTGGAATGCAGAAATTCATCAAGAATGCACCGTCGATCGTCGTTTCCGCGGTGGTGCATGTCGTCGTGCTGGTCGTGCTGATGTTGATTCCGCTGGCCATACAGGGCGGAACTCCCGACATTCTGCTGGAGTCCATCTTCACTGAGGAACTGCCGAAGGAGCAGATGGAGCAGCAATTGGAGCTGGAGACGAAGCCTGCCGAAACGCTGAACGTCATTGCCGGTGGCACTCCATCGACAGCCGTTGGTGCCGCAGCTCAACCGGCCTCAACGCCCGTCGACGTGCAGAAGGCCAAGGTACTTGAAGAAGCCACGGTCGACGCCCCTCGCGTGGAAACGATGCAGCTCAGCGACGAAGTTATGGCCGCGGAGCTTGGTGAAGGCGAGATCACTGGCGAAGTTGGCGCGATAGTCGAAGGCTACGGAGCTGCCATGGGCATCATCACTCAGGAAATCATCCGCATGATGCGGCAACAGAAGGTGACCGTCATCTGGATGTTTGACGAATCCGGAAGCCTGGAAGATGACCGCAAGGAAATCAAAGAAAACTACATGCGGGTCTACGAAGAACTGGGCATTGCCACGAAGCAGGACAAGGATCTTCGCCGCGGCAGCGAACAGCTGCTGACCGTCGTCGGCAGTTACGGGAAAACGATTCATGAATGGACCCCCAAGCCCACCGGCGATCCGGAGCTTGTGAGGGCTGCCATCGACAAGGTCCCGGTGGACGAGTCCGGCGAAGAAAACATGTGCCGGTCCGTTGCGGCCATGATCAACAAGTACAAGGCGATGGCCATTCGCGGCAAACGCAAGCTGGCGATCATCATTGTGTCGGACGAATCCGGCGACGACGGCGACTATGTCGAAGAAGCAGTGGCTGCCGCGCGGGCGGCCAAGGCTCCGATTTATGTCATGGGGCGTGAAAGCATGTTCGGCTATCCGTACGCCCGGCAGCGCTGGACGTACGAGGACAAGGCAAAAAAAATCAAGGAAGATTTCTGGATCAGAATTCGTCGCGGCCCGGAAACAGCTTTTCCTGAATGTCTGCAATGGGACGGCATTCACGGACGCTGGGATGCTCAGTCAGCTGGCTTCGGCCCCTACGAACAGGTCCGCATGGCGCGTGAAACAGGGGGCATCTTTTTTGTGCTGCCCGGCGAGGAACAGAATCTGGTCGGACGCGATGCCAATGACAAAAGAAAATACGACTTTCTGGCACTAAGGGAATACACGCCTCTGCTGATGTCACGCCGTGAGTACGCAGGCGACCGCAGCACCAGTCAGTTTCGACAGACGCTGTGGAACATCATCGTCCGGCTGAATCCGACGCCCAACAAATTGCTGTTTGAAACGCACGATGCGAGTCTGAACATTCGCCGCGAACACTATCCACTTGAGCCGCTGCCGTTTAAGGAAGAGGCGGGACGACAGGTACAACGTGCGGCCAAGGCACTGCTGCTGATCAACGAAGGTCTCGGCCTGCTCGAAAATGTGAAGTCGATGCGTGCCCGAGAGGCGTCGCAGCGCTGGCGCGCCGGATTCGACCTTGCCTACGCCCAATTGCACATCTTTCGGCTGCGTCTGTACCAGTTTCTGCTGTACATGGACTCTCACGCCAACAATATGCCAAAGCCTGCTAACAAGAACGGCATCTCCAACGAATGGAACTTCTGGCAAAGCCGGGAGACGCTGGTTCCCAACGATGAACAATTTCTGCGTTTGAAGAAAGCCTTCAACCTGAATATGGAACGCAGCGAGTATCTGACGATGGTCACCGAGGAAGAAAAGAAAGCGATCGAGCTTCTGGATATCGTCATCAAAGCTCACCCCGGCACACCGTGGGCACGTCGCGCGGAGCGAGAGAAGCGTGACGGGTTCGGGTTCCGTGTCAGTGATCGTCTGTGGGATCCGAAGGGCGTTCGCAGCACGATTAAATTGCCGAAGCTGTAAGCTGCCAGTCAGTCTTTGTCGCCCCGCTGTGCGAGGGTATTCTGGCGCATGACCGTTGACGGGCAATCGCCCCACGATGTTGGCCACGAGTTGTCGATGCGTCCGAGCACCGTGAACGTCGCCAAATCACGCCTGCGGCAGGAACTGGGCGAGCTGCTGGAATAGAGCATTTTGCAGTCGTGTGTATAGCCCCAGCTGACGAACTTTCCGGGAAATGAATCTGTCTTCGCCTTCTTCCTGGAAACTCGAAATTGTGTAACGCATCGGCGTTATCTTAATAGCCTGAGACAGACCCGCTGGCATTGAATGCATTCGGCACCGCCGCGGAAATCGGAATCAAGTCTGACGTTCTCAGTGTTTTACCCACGCAGGAGAGAGAAGATGAAATCGAATTCCCGCCGCACATTTCTGGCAGACGTCGGCAAGGGTATGTTGGTCGGCAGTCTGGGATCTTCGCTGGCATTGGACCTCGGGCTTTCATCGGCGTTCGCGGAAGAAGAATCGCCGAAGCTTACGTTCGGCGATATGGAGCCGTTGGTCTCGGCCATGCAGCAGACGCCGCTCAACAAACTGCAGGCCATGCTGGTCAAAGAACTGAAGTCCGGAACTGATTTGCAGACCCTGGTGTCTGCCGCCGCCCTCGCGAACGCCCGCTCCTTCGGGGGACAGGATTATACCGGATTCCATACGTTCATGGCTCTTGCTCCTGCGTACGAAATGAGCCATCAGCTACCGACGGATCTCAAGCCGCTGCCCGTGTTGAAGGTGCTCTATCGAAACACGACACGGATTCAGGAGACGGACAGCCACAACAATGAAGTGCTGCACCCGGTACAACCTGCAACTTTGCCACAGGGAAGCCCGGGTGGTCCGCTGTTGCAGGCCGCAACTCGCAGCGCGGATTACGACAAGGCCGAACAAACATTCGCCGCCATGGCGAAAGGCCCCGTCGGAGAAGCATTTAATCATCTTCAGTGGGCCATTCAGGATGAACTCAACGTGCACCGCGTGGTGTTGTCGTGGCGCGCGTGGGCGATGCTTGATCTGGTGGGACAGGAGCAGGCACACACGTTGCTGCGGCAATCCGTCAGGTTCTGTGTCAAATCGGAAAAGGGCTGCATTGAAGCAAACCGGCAGCCGTCAAGGATCCGCACCGTACTTCCGAAACTACTCGATCAATACAAGTTGGTCGGCAAGCCACTCGGAACACGAAAAGCCGATGACGCCTGGGTGGAAGCATTGGCAACTACGATCGTTCGCAGCGATGCAGAACAAGCCGCCGATGCCGCGGCCGCTGCCCTGGCAGAAGGCTTCGCTCCTGATGTTATCGGTGAAGCGATCTCGTTGGCGTCAAATGCGCTGGTGCTGCAGGATCCAGGCCGCACCAAACCACGGCCTGGCAAACCGATTGGCAGCGTGCATGGTGATTCGGTTGGTGTGCATGCGTCGGATTCGGCCAACGCGTGGCGTAATATCGCTCGCGTCAGCAACCAGCGAAACGCTGTCGCCAGCATGATCGTGGGTGCTTATCACACGGCGACGGGGCGCTACAACAGTAAGCTCAACGAATCGCCGTATCCTCTGGCTGAGCAACTTGAAGCGGTTACGTCGAAGGATCCTCGCAAGTTGCTCGACGAAGCAGACGCGGCAATTCGTGAAAAGGACCAGTTCCGCGCCGCCGCTGTAATTCATCGTTATGGCCAACTGGGACACGCCGCCCGTCCGGCGTTCGACCTGATGCTGGGCTACGCTACCAGCCAGGACGGAGCTCTACACGCGGAAAAATACTACCGCACAGTCTCTGAGGAATACCGAACGACTCGTGAGGCATTTCGTTGGCGTCAAATGGTGGCACTCGCCCGCGTGACCGCCAGCGAAGCCGGAAATCCGTCGCCCGGCTACGCAGAAGCCTGCGGACTGCTGAACGTCAGCACGTAACGACGCGAACGCAGCGTGGGGCCGGTTCCCACCGGCCACCTGATTCGATGTGGCCGGTGGGAGCCGGCCCTACGAATGACTCAGTCATCGTTGTGAATGTCGACACAGTCTAGACGTTTCTGACCAGCATGTTCCCTGGCAGGCGACGGACGAAGTGTTTCATCTCCAGCACGGTCAGAGTTGACAACACTCGGGACATGTCCAGTTGTGTTGTTCTTAGCACGTCTTCGACGTGTACTGGCGACGTGCTGATGAGACTCAGGATCTCCTGTTCCTGCAGGTTAAGACTCATTTCACGTGGATCGTGGATTGTGGTTTGTGATTCTGAGGTTGTCGGACTGGCAAGCGGACCTAGTTCACGCAGGATGTCGTCGACGTTGCGGACCAGCGTCACCCCGTCACGAATCAAGTCGTGACACCCTTCGCTGGCCAGACTGTCCAGCTGTCCAGGCACAGCAAAGACTTCTCGGCCCTGTTCCAATGCATGACGAACGGTGTGTAACGCGCCGGAATTGCGAGTGGCTTCGACCACGATCACGCCCAGACTCAGCCCACTAATGATGCGATTGCGCTGCGGAAACAATCCGGGGCGGGGCCTCTGATGAAGCGGAAATTCGCTCAGGAGAGCTCCGTTGTCCACGATTTCCATGGCCAGGTCCGCATGTTCCGGCGGATAGATTTCTTGAACACCGGTTGCCAGAACGGCAATCGTTCGCCCGCCCGCGTTCAGTGCGCCTCGATGGGCGGCACTGTCAATGCCTCGGGCCAATCCGCTGACGACGGTGAACCCGGCACGGACCAGCGAACCTGCCAATCGTTCTGCCTGACGTCTGCCGTAAGTTGTGCACCGTCGAGATCCGACGACGGCGACTGCCAGATCGTCCTGTGGCTTCGTGGTGCCACGGCAATACAGCAGTTCCGGCGAATCGATGACGTTGGCGAGAGTCTGCGGATAGGCTGTCGTCCGCTTCTGCAGCAGGCGAACACCCAGTTCCTGGCAACGTCGCAACGTTTCGTCTGCTGCGGAAACGTGCGAGGCGCCAGCAATTCGATTTGCCAGTTGTGGTCCCACACCCCCAACATGCTGCAACGTCGTTTCCGACTGTTTAAGGACATGAGCGGCAGTGCCGAAGTGCTGCAGCAGGGTGGCCTGTAACAGTGGACCAATGCCGGTGATCAGCGACAGCGTCAAAGACGCACGCAAATCCGCGTTTTCGTTGTCGTCGGAAGTGGCCGCTTCAAGTACTGTCATCGATGCTGGCCGTTGGGTGCTAGCGTTGTTTTATACCGCTCGAAAAATAGGCACTTAGTGCAGGCGCCAATTCTTCCCTGGTGCCGATCTCTGCCCAATCATTGATATTCAGCTCAAAAATCGCAACGCTGGCGGGGCTCATTGCGAAAGTTTCTGCCGACCACGACATAATCAGACTGGCAATGCCGGGGTTGTGTCCAATCATCAGAAGCACCTGGTCGTCGTGAGCTGCCATCTCGGACGCGACTCCCGGATATGTTGCCGGACCGGCCAAATACAGGGAATCGAGGGCTTCCGGCGTGGCATTGGCACCGCTTGCAGTCGCCACCAGTTCGGCCGTTTCGACCGTACGGACCGCTGAGGAGCAAATGATCCGGTCAATCCTGTAGTCTGCCAGCAGCATTCCGGTCCGGCTGGCCAGCAGACGTCCGGATCCGGTCAGGGGGCGTTCGTGATCCGACCACGCCGAGTTTTCCGATGAGGCGTGTGAGTGCCGCATCAGGACGAGCGTCTTCATTCGTGAACTTTCCGTCTGTGCGGGACTCACTGCCGGCAGCGTCTTTGAGGGTGTCCGATGTTTACGGAAAACGCCGTCAGCGGATCGGGCCACCGTATTCTGACAAGACCGCTGGTTGACGCAAATGTCACTTTCTGCCGCGAATTGCCGGGGCAAGAAACGCTGCGTCATGCGCCAGGACAGTCGCCAGAAAATTGGGTGTCCGATTCTGCATGTCATTGTCTTCGGAAACGCTTCTCAGCATCGCCAGCGTGCCTGCCTCGAAACCGTTCTGCAGTTCCTCAAGGTGAATTCTCATGCGTCGACGAAAATCTTCCAACGCGTCCGTCGAAAGATCGTTCCTGGCAAGTGTCGTTCGGTCATCAGTTCGGTCTCGTCGAAGTTGAGCCAGAGTGGTCGACTGGGTCCGAAACAGCAGCCCGTCCTTGAATGATCGACGCAGCAAACCGTCGACATCGAACTGATAGAACGGATCCTGTTCGAAGTACACGCTAAACGAGCCATCCTTCCGAAATCCAACCGTGGCGATTCGCCATGTTGTCTTGTGTTCAGCGTTGAGTTCACGACGAAATTCGGCGCGTGCCACAAGCGCTGTGGCTTCGACCATCAGGTCTTCTTTATCCGTTTCGGTGCGTGCCATTGAAGAATCGCCGTATGAGAATTCCCATCGTCCTGCCTTCGAGTCTGACAGGTTTGAAGCAGCTGTACCACCCACAACTGGGCTCAGCAGAGAGACCCGGTCTTTTCAAAAGACCGGGTCTCTGGCTCTGCAGACCGCGCGCCGGTCAGAGAAGGATTTTTTTGATACAGCTTGGTATAACCACTTGCCTGTCCGCACGCCGCGCCGTTTAAGAATCGGACGGCGGATCTTCACACGCTCCAGAACACAGAAACAAATTATGCAGAATCTGTTTCGTTACTGTTCGATATGCTGTCTGCTGCTTTCCCATTTGGTGGGCGGAACATCTGCTGCGGGTCCCGACGAACGGAAGCCTTACTTCCCGCCGCAGAAGGTTTCCGTGTTGCCGATTCTGCACGTGCCAAAGGGGCTGCCTGCACCGGATCCCGCACTTGCTCGTATGATCTACCGGCATGTGCAGTGGTCTCAGAGGCGTTATCAGGAACTGCTGGGGACGACGTTTAAAATCGCGGTTCCGGCAACAAAGATGTACCGCGGACGGTACACGTTGGCTGAGTACCGAGCCTTTGATAATAAGGTCGGTCCTCATATCCACGCGCAGCATCTCCATCATCTGAACGTGACTCGGTTCAACTGCCCGTATGTCCTGTTCACCGTGCTCTACAATCCGGAGAACGGATTCCCCAGTGGGCGGGGCGGATCCGTGAACGGTGGTTTCAATACCGGGGGTGGCACTGTCCTGATGTCCAGCCATGATTTCACAGAAAGACCAAACGCACAATCAACGATTCAGCATGAACTCGGTCATGCGTTTGGCCTGCCTCACGTCGATGCCTACGGATATCCGCTGAAAGGCGACAGTCCGTCGATCATGACGTACAACCCAAAACACCATACGAACAGATTTCGACCGTCAAGCCAACCGGGAATCCTGATTGCCGAAGACATACGCGGTCTCGCGTTGAACGATCGCGTGTTTCCGGACCTGGACTTCGATCCTGAAAAACACATTCCGCAGGGCTATGAAATCAGTCCCACGATAAAAAGCAATTCCGCTGGCAGCTACCTTGGAGTGCCAGACTATAAGTTGAAGTCACGACCGATGCCGGGGAAGCGAAGGGGACGAATATTCAGAATGCAATGCGTGTGCGAATCGCCGCCAGTCCCGGCCCCACAATCAGCTTCGACAGACGCTTCATGTGGGTTTCAAATGCCGTCGATGGCGTCGCCAGCGTTGACCTTGAAATTTCCGTTTCCCGTTGAGCTGTCGTCCATGCGGATCTATTCAGGCCACAGCGGGGCTTACCACCCTGTCACGTCCGCCAGCGTCATGGTGCCCGGCGACGGAGGCAATTACCGAGAACTTGGCAGCAGCGATTTCCAAAGCCTGGATGGTCAGGTCATGTTTGACACCACAGAATCCCGATCCTGGCGGTTGGCGTTGACACCGGGCAAAAGTCGCAAAGTTGTGCTTCGTGGAATACGATTTTACTCGGGCGACATCGATATTTTTCGCCCCGCGATTTGCCTGGTAAAGCCGTGACACTCGACGATTTCAGGTTTCAGCATCAATGAAAGACTGACTTTCGAGGATGGTCTGAACGAACATCGTTACGCACCCACGTTATCAGTTCTATTTTTCGAATCTGACATATCGCCCAGGGAACTTCGCGTTGGCTTCGAACGGAACGGGCTTGGCGTCACGGACAACGGCCGTGCCGCCGACCAACACGTCTGAAATTCCCGTCGCCGTAAGCTGTGGGTTGTCATAGGTGGCGTGGTCCTGCACTTCGTCCGGCTGGAACACCACGACATCCGCCACAGCGCCTTCGCGGATGACGCCTCGATCCTTCATTCCGAAGCGATCAGCGGCATGCCCCGAAAGCTTGTAGACTGCGTCTTCGATTGACATCAATCCATACTCACGGACGCACGTGCCCAACAGTCGTGCGGCTGAGCCGAACTGACGCGGGTGAATCATCCCTCCGTCGGCGTAGATTCCGTCGCTGCCCATCATGTAGAGATCGTGCTGCAGAAACGGATCAATCAGGCGATCGTCTCCTTCCAGATAAACACACAGTACGGCCAGACGTTCTTCAATCAGCAGGTTTAGCAACGCTTCTTCCGCGGGCAGTCCCGTGTACTCGACGTATTCGCTGAGCAATCGTCCCTGATGAACGGAATTCTCTTTGCTCTGGACCCATGCGATGCGAATGCCGTCGAGGTCCAGCTTGTAGTTCCGCAACCCGTCTCGAAACCGTTCCTGCACGTCTTTCTTCTGCAGTTGTCCCAGTGCGGCCAGCGGACCGTTCTCCCAGATTTCGTACGGCAGCAGATAATTGAGCATTGTGGAACCCGGCATGTAGGGATACACATCGAAGCTCAGTGAGACGTCTTTGCGTGCGCGTTCAATCCATTCGAGAACCGTATCCGCAGCTTCACCCGTGCCGGCTTTCAAATGCGAGATGTGCAGATGTGCTCCCGATTCACGAGCGATATGTAACGCTTCGTCCAACGCCGGCAGCATGCCGAGTTTGTAGCGAATGTGGGGGACATACAGACCATCGAACTCGGCCACAACTTTGCACGCTTCAATCAATTCCTGCGTCGTGGCAAAACACTGCACGATGTAATCCAGCCCGGTCGACAGGCCCACGGCTCCGGCTTCCATACCTTTGCGGATCTCCGCCCGGATCGACCTCATCTGGAAATCGTCCACCGGTCGGCTGCTGAAACCGCACACCAGCGACCGCACGTTGGCATAAGGAACGTGCAGCATCGAATTCTGTGTTGTTCGCCGGTCCAGTCGGCGGGCGAAGTCCTCCATGGACTGCCAGCCTTCGTATTCATCCAGCCGCAGACCGTCCAGCGCACGCAGATAAAAAAACCACTCGCGCCAGGTCTGTTCGTTCACCGGTGCGTAGCCGATGCCATCCAGCAGCACGACTTCGGTGGTGAAACCCTGCAGCGTCTTGGCAGATTGCAGCGGTTCCCGAATCATCCAGCCGTCCGAATGGTTATGGACATCGACGAACCCGGGTGCGACCACCTGGCCAAACGCATCGATGATTTGACGTGTTTCGGCGGCAGAAAGATCGCCAATGGCCGCGATTCGGCCTTCGGAGATACCCACGTCGGCTCGAAAAGCACGTGATCGAGTTCCGTCGACCACATTTCCGCCGCGAATGACTGTTTCAAACATAAGAGGCAATTACCTTGAATTTACGGGGTTCGCGCGATAATCGGCCGCACTCGCGTGCCAAACACGTGTGAAAAACGTCCCTGGGGGTATATTTTAACGAAATTCCAGTCATCCATTGGCTGGAAAACAAGGCATTGGAGCGGTTCGGCTGGACTTGATTTCATCTCGTCACGAAAATGCCTGACTTCATTTCCGGAGGGCCATCGGGAACTGTCTACCCGAACCGTCAAGTGCCGTTTCCTGGTATCTGCCCTTCCGCCTCTTCTTTGGCGACCCAAATGTTACAACGTGAAGTGATGTTGCAACACCTACGGCAACACAGCCCGGTGATTGCGCCATCCATGCTGAAATGCGATTTCGGCGACCTCCGCAACGAGGTACAGAAGATTGATGCAGCTCAGTTACCACTGTATCACCTGGACGTGATGGACGGACACTTCGTTCCCAATCTGTCCTACGGACCAATGGTGATCGAGCGACTACGTGAACTGACAGAGACTCCATTCGACGCACATCTGATGATTTCTGAGCCGGGCCGGTACCTGGACGAGTACATCAAGGCGGGTTGCGAAGCGATTACATTTCATCTGGAAGCTGTTCCCGAGCCGACGGAGTTGTTGCAGGAAATTCGCAGACAGAACGTTGTGAGTGGGCTGGCAATCAATCCGGACACTCCCATTGAGGCCGCCGAGCCGTTCCTCGAACACTGTGACCTGCTGCTGATCATGAGTGTCAAACCGGGATTTGGGGGCCAGAAGTTTATGCCCGAGGTCCTGCCGAAGGTGCAGCGAGCTCGTCAGGTTGCCGGAGAGCGACTGATCATCTCGGTCGATGGCGGAGTTGCCGCGGGAACAATCGGCCAATGTGCTGCAGCGGGAGCCGGCCTGTTTGTTGCTGGCAGTTCAATCTTCGATTTCGATGACTATCGGCAGGCGGCGGACAAAATGCTGGCCGAGGTCCATGCATGTACGGAAACAGCATCGCAGAAGGAGGCGACACAATGTCGACCGTAGTTCTGATACGTCCCGGCCTGACCGATTATGATGAGCAGTCCAGAGTTCTGGGCTCTCTTGAAATCCCGATGAACGAGAAAGGCATTGAGCAGGTCGAGGGCATTGTTCGGCATCTTCAGCGTGAAGACGTACAACTTGAGGCGATTTTTGCCTCGCCGTTTGATCCATGCTGCAGTACCGCCAGGGCAATTGCCGAAGCGCAGAAGGGGATCAAAGTCAAAGAACTGGACGAACTGAGAAACGTGGATCAGGGCCTCTGGCAGGGTTTGCCGGAAGCGGATGTTCGCAAACGCTACCCGAAACTTTTTCGGAATGGACGCGAGAAACCTCAGACGATCTGCCCCCCTGAGGGGGAGACATTGAGCGAAGCGTGTCAACGAATGCAGAAAGTGTTCAAGAAGGCGATCCGCAAGTACGACGTCTTTGCGGTGGTCGCGTCAGACCCGATCGCCACCGTGATTCGCTGCACGCTGGAAGCACGGTGCCCGAGCGTCGGCGCGTGTCTGTGCGGTGAAAACGATCGAGCGTCCGTCGAGTTCTTCGAGACGGACAACTTCGATTCCACTCGATTTCTGGATTCCGTGCAGTCCAATGGTTCGGCGGAACTCAGTGTCGAATCGGCATCCTCGGAAACAACAACATGACAACGACTGATAAGTCCGGACAAAGAACCTGGTTACAGGATATGAAACGCCCGAAACGCGGAGTGCCCGAGGGGCTGTGGTTAAGATGCGACGGCTGCGGCGCCACCGTATTTCGCAACCAGGTGGAAGAGAATCTGAACATCTGTTCGGAATGTGATCACCACTTTTACGTACCGACGGCCAGTCGAATTCAACAGCTGCTGGACCTTGACAGTTTCGAGGAATGGTATGCCGACCTGCGTCCATCGGATCCGCTGACCTTTGCGGATAGAAAACCGTACAGCGAACGACTTGTCGCAGAGCAGAAACGCACGGGCATGACGGACGCCTGCACGGTCGGCCGAGGCTACATGCGTGGGCGACCATTGGTATTTGGCATGACCGATTCCGCCTTCATCATGGGCAGCATGGGCTCTGTGGTCGGCGAAAAACTATGTCGCGCTGTCGAACAGGCCACGGAAAAATCGCTGCCGCTGATTATCGTCAGCGGGTCCGGAGGCGGAGCCCGCATGCACGAGGGGATCATTTCTCTGATGCAGATGGGCAAGGTGTCGGCCGCGCTGGCACGATTTCGCCGCGCCGGAGGGCTGTTCATTTCCGTGCTGACGAATCCTACGATGGGCGGAGTTGCCGCCAGCTTCGCCTCGCTGGGCGACGTCATTGTGGCGGAACCGAACGCTCTGGTGGGGTTCGCAGGACCTCGAGTGGTTAAGGCCACGTGCAAAATTGAGCTTCCCGACGGATTTCAGACCAGTGAATTTCTGTTGAAACACGGTTTCGTGGACCGAATCGTCCATCGCGCGCAGATGCGCACGGAATTAGCTCGGATCATCGATTATTGTGTCCATTAGGCCGCCACGCAGTCAGTACGAACGGGACTGTCCACCGCCGTAAAGAATGGTTGCACAGTCGGAGAGGGTGGGGTTGGAGCGAGGTACGAGTGAAACCCCGGGCTTCCTTCGCACGCTCAGTCCATAGAGGCCACCCACCAGTCCGAAAACACATTCCGGGACCGAGCGACGCAGATTCTCTTGGCTTGACTTTGCGGGGGCGGGCGACGGACACTGTGTGCTCACACGATCGACGCCAGCGGTCGATGGTGCCTCAGTGATGTGGTCGTCAGCGGAACCAGCCAATGAGCATGTTCAAAAAAGTCTTCGGTGATCAGCCGGAGAAGCACGAGAAAGTCGATTTATCCAAGCGGTTTAACCTGATCGCACGCGTGGGGCAGGGAAGTATGTCTCGGGTGTGGCGTGCCGACGACGCCATGAATGGGCGATTTGTCGCCATCAAGATTCTGGACAAGGAAAAGACGGAGCGGTACGAGGCACGATTTCCCGGGTTGAACAAGCCGACGGAAGCTGACATTGCCCTCTCAGTGAAACATCCCAATATCGTCCGCACGCTGGAAAGCGGCTGGACGCTGGAAGATGAGATGTATCTGGTGATGGAATATGTGGTAGGCTCGGGGCTCGGCTTACTGGTTGACCTGCAGTCTGATCAGATGCGGCGATATCGACTCCGATACATGATCCAGATTGGGGAGGCGCTGCACCACTTTCACGTGAACAGTTGGATTCACCGCGACATTTGTCCTCGCAACATACTGATCACGGAGGACAACCAGGTCAAACTGATCGACTTCGGGCTAACGGTTCCGGATACCTCTGATTTCCGGAAACCCGGCAATCGCACCGGTACGGCCAACTACATGGCGCCGGAACTGATTAAGCGACAGCCAACGGATCTGCGAATTGACGTGTTCAGTTACGCCGTGACATGCTTCGAAATGTACACCAAGCGACATCCCTGGGATGCCGCACTGACGCTGGATGCTGTGTTACAGCACATCAATCTGCCGCCGGTGCGAATTACTGAACTTGTTCCCAAAATGGACGCGGAGATCGCGGAAATCATCATGAAGGGGCTGGAGACCAACCCCGCAAATCGCTGGCAGACGGTCGACGAGATGGTGACCGCTCTGCGCAGTGTCGAAGCCAGATTGGTCAGAAAAACCCGGGAACTTGTGGTCAAACGAAAACAGGCGGCTGCGAACAGAAAATCCAACGGCAAGCCGGCGCCAGCAAAGAACGGCGTGGCACAGGAAACGGACGGCGATTCATCGAAGCGAAAGTCGCGTCAGCGGAAGGATCGTGTGGCGCAGGACGAAGACGCCACGCCAGCGCAGATCGACGGTAAGAATGTCGCGGCTGGTGAAGATGCCGCCGAGAAGGAGCCGACAAAGTCTGCGTCAATCAAATCCGGAAAAGGCCAATCGCCCAAAGGCAAACGTACGAAGAAAAAATCGGACCGTTCAGAGATAGCGTCAAAACAGACAGCGGACGACGAGTCGGACGACGCAGAGAATATCGATTCAGACGCGCCCCCACAGAAGACGGATTCCCCCACAGCTGCTGAGACTGACCCTGCCGCGGATAAGGACGTCGAATCAACACAGGCAGACGCTGAGGCTGTGGAGGCCGACGGGACTGAAGGGGCTGACTCAGACGAAGTTACTTGATTCCTGTGAATCGTCGGGGCAGCGAAACATCCGGCGTTCAAAAGATTCGGCGTTCTGAGGATGACTCATGAAGCGGCTGCATTGTGCCACACCACTGAATGTCACTCGCCGACAGGCCCTGCAGGTCGGCGTCGGTATGTTTGGCCTCGGACTGCCGCAGTATCTGCAGGCGGCAGCGGCCGGTGGAACCAAGGATATTTCCTGCATTTTTCTGTTTCTGGCCGGTGGCCCGAGTCATTTTGAAACCTTTGATCCCAAGCCTGATGCACCGTCAGAGATTCGAGGATTGTGGGATCCGATAAGCACTAACGTGCCCGGTACGTTTATCTGCGAAAAACTGCCCTTGATGGCTCGACGCATGGATAAGGTCGCAATTGTGCGATCGTGGCAGGGGAAAACGGGTTCCCACAGCACCGGCTCTCAACATGTTGCCAGCGGAGTTTACCCGGGCTCAGGAGGACAGCATTTTCCGAACTTCGGCTGTCTGGTTTCAGCATTGAAAGGTAACAAACTGCCCGGTGTGCCGGCGCATTTCGGAATACCGGTTGCGGCACGCTACACAAATCCGCCGGGATACCTGGGTCCGTCGCACGCGGCTTTCAACGTGGAGAACGACCCCGCCACGGCGAAGGATACGTTTGGCAGGTTGAATCTGGAACCGACGCGTTTTGAAAACCGGCGTTCCATGCTGACGCAGCTGGACAACCTGGAACGCTTCGTCGATGCATCCGACGCGGGGTTGGAATCACTGGACAGGTTTTCAAAAGAGGCCGTCGCATTGCTGACAACCGACGTTATGCGAAACGCCACCAATCTGGACGAAGAGCCGGATGAGCTTCGCGAGCGGTATGGCGCCAACATCTACGGACAACGAGTTCTGCTGGCTCGTCGATTGATCGAAGGCGGTGCGCGATTTGTAACAATCAATCATGCCGTTCAAGGTGGACTGTTTGGCAAAGGCCCCACCAACGGGACATGGGACAATCATCACCTGTTGTTCGATTCCATGATGTCGTTTCGGCACACTCCAGGAAATATTCCGAACAGCTACAAATGGCACAATTACGATGGGCCGGGAAACCTGCCCCAGTTGGACATGTCGCTCTCGGCGCTGCTGGACGATCTGGATGAACGTGGTCTGCTGGACACCACGCTGGTTGTGGCCATGGGCGAATTTGGACGGACACCAAAGATCAACAAGTTTGCAGGCCGCGATCATTACCCGGCGGCAGGCTGCGTGCTGCTGGCTGGCGCGGGGATTAACCGAGGTGCCGTGATTGGAGCCACGGACCCCAAAGGTGCCCGGCCGATGACCCGACCATGGACACCGGAAGACTTCGGTGCTTCCATTTACCACGCTCTCGGTATCGATCCTCACACAACGTATTTCCCGCGACTCACGCGGCCGACGCCGATTTCTTCCGGGACTGTGATTGATGGGCTGTTTGGGTGAAACTGCGTTCCCTGACAGCGTTTGAAGTGCCGATCGAGTTGAAGGCACCGTTTCGGCACGCTTCACACGTGCGACAGCACAACGACACGTTGATCGTGCGCTGTGAACTGGTGGATGGAAGTATCGGCTGGGGCGAAGGCCTGCCACGGACATACGTTACTGGAGAATCGATTGGCAGTGTGTGGCGGCATCTTCAGGCCACGAACTTCGCACAATTGGCAGACGTTGACTTTGCCTCTCCGTCAGACGCGTTGGCAGCCCTGGCCGGCTTTCGCCTGGCCGACGTGCCTGCCGATCAAGGCGTCATTCCGCGGGAATGTTTCGGCAACTCAGTCCGCTGTGCCCTGGAATTGGCGTTGCTGGACGCCGTTTGCCGTGCCACGGATTGCTCGCTGGGCGATGTTATCCGTGATCTTCCTGCCGCTGCCGACCTGTGCGAGCGCAGAGACGAAGTCCGATACAGCGGAGTGATGGCTGCGGCAACGGGTCTCCGCCAGTGGCGTGCACCGTTGAAAATGAAGATATTTGGATTCCGGCAGGTCAAAATCAAAGTGGGGACGACGGGCATTGATGATGTGACCAGTGTGGCCCGCGCACGTCGAATTCTCGGCCGTCACGTCGACCTGCGTCTGGACGCCAACGAGGCGTGGGACTGCGACGACGTGGTTGCGAGAATTCAAGCTCTGGAGCCGTTCAAACCAACATGTCTGGAGCAGCCTGTGCCTCACTCCCAGGTGCAGGAGCTGGCCGATGTGAAGTCACGGATCGCGACCCCCATCATGCTGGACGAATCATTGTGTTGCGAAGCAGACGCAATGCGGGCCGTGGCTGAGGGAACATGCGATCTGTTCAACCTGCGGATTTCCAAATGTGGGGGCATCATACCGTGTGCTCGACTGGCCGCCCTGGCGCGGCAGCACGGTTTAGGCTATCAGCTTGGTTGCCAGGTCGGAGAAACCGGAATTCTGTCGGCGGCAGGCCGGCACTTCGCCTGCAATATCGGTCAAATTCGTTACCTTGAGGGCAGTTATGATCGCTTCCTGATTCGCGGTACTGTCACGAAGGAAAACCTCACGTTTCGCTATGGTGGTCGGGCCCCACGACTGGACGGGCCGGGGTTGGGAATTACTGTGGATGAGGCAGGCATTCGACACTCAGCAGTCCGCGAGCGTTCTCTGATCAGCGGCTGACAGACACTGAAATCATGATCTTATGAAAGTTGCGTTATTCATTCCCTGTTATGTCGACCAGTTCTATCCGCAGGTCGGTATGGCCACGGTGAAATTGCTGGAACACTTTGGTGTGGAACACGAATTCCCGGAAGCACAAACGTGCTGCGGGCAACCGATGGCGAATTCCGGTTGCATGCCCGAAGCGAAGCCGCTGGCCCTGAAGTTTGTCGATGTCTTCGATGGGTATGACTATATTGTGGCACCGTCCGGCAGTTGTGTATCGATGGTGCGCAATCACTACGAGGCGTTTTTTGACGAAACCGCCGAACGCGAAAACGCCGTCCGCTCACGTACGCTGGAGCTCTCGGAATTCCTTGTGAACGTGCTGAAGGTCGATCGGATCGAAGGGCGGTTCGCCCATCAGGTGGGAATTCACCAGAGTTGCCACGGTTTGCGGGAACTGCGTCTGGGCCCGTCTTCGGAAGTCATGACCGAAATTCCGGGCCTGATGACAGATCTTCTGAGCGGTCTGGAGGGAATCTCGTTCTCAAAACTTCAACGCGAGGATGAGTGTTGTGGCTTCGGGGGCACGTTTGCGGTCGCCGAGGAAGCGGTTTCCTGCATGATGGGAGAAGACCGAATTCGCGACCATCTCGACTCCGGAACCAGGGTGTTGACCGCTGGCGACATGTCCTGCCTGATGCATCTTGACGGCATTATCTGTCGCCGGAAGCAGGACATCAGAGTCATGCACTTCGCCGAAATTCTGGCGGAAGCGATCGGGAACGGTGGCAGCGCCGCCGCCGCTGCCGCACAGTGATTCTCAATCCGCATGAAGACTTTCGGCATAATCTGCCGAATGTGGCCGGGCTGTCAGGGATAACGCTGCAATGTCGGCCCTCACGGCGTTCAGGCTGCGCCAGACCGTCCACCGGGCCCACAATTTCTATTGACCCAATCTGAGGTTCACCGCTATTTTTGCCAGCTGATTCTCAATTCTCAGTGGTTTTCGAATCCACACTCACCTGTTTCAGCAACCATCCCGTCATGTTGCGGCTGGTCATCCTTGTTGCGATCTTCGCACTGAACGGCAATCTGCTGTCGTCTGACGAGTTGCCGTTGCGCGAAAAAGCAGATAACGAACACACGCTGCTGGTGTTGAATTCCGGTCGCGTCGTGAGTGGACAATTGACGCCCCGCACTGGTGGCTACGACGTGCAATTGCCGGCCGGGCGAATGTTTGTGGCCAGTGAGCAGGTGCGATTTCAGGCGAGGAATATGGACGACGCCTATCGGCTAATGAGAAGCTCCCTGCGCGAACGCACGCCGAATACTCACATGGAACTTGCCAAATGGTGCCTGGCAAACAGGATGCCCGAAAAAGCTCGCAGTGAAGTTCTTGATGCACTCCATCTGGACCCCAATCGGGATGAAGCAAAGCGGATGCTGGAGGCGCTTGTTCGTGAGCAACACAGGGCGACTCCGCGACAGGTGCCCCGCAACGGTAGAACGTCAATCGATAAGGTAGCGCTCAATAACCCCGGTATGATGCCCGAACGTCGATCGCTCGGTGGCCTGCCGAAGTCTCTGGCCAGAACGTTTACCCAAACTGTTCAGCCGATTGTAGTGAACAAGTGCGGTAATGCTCGATGCCATGGTGCGAGACAGCATACGTTTGCCGTCGTTTCGATCAGGAGCGGTTCAACATCGCGGATCGCGGAGCAGAATCTGGCTGCCGTGCTGAATCAAATTGACATGGCTAATCCAGCGCAGAGTCCCTTATTGAATGCCACAAGAGGCGCGCACGGAGGCGCTCGAGACCTGTTGTTTTCAGGGCAAAGTGGCGGACGTCAGGCAGAAGCCTTAAGAAAATGGGTGGCTGACGTTGCTCGCGAAATCTCACCATCGTCAGTTCGCCCGGCACGGGATACGCGGGCTGATCAATCGAAAACGACAGATGTCACGGCTACGGACTTCGCATTGCCGGGGGAAGAAACAGTGGACTCTCTTAAGCGCCACAGGACAGTACAGAACCGGAAATTCGTTCGAGACGCGGTGGTCGCCACGCGGCACGATGATTTTGATCCGAACATCTTCAATCGGCGATATCACAAGTCGACGACGGAGAACGCGAGTCGGATCGGCAATGAGTAAGAATCAGGAATGAGATATCCGTGATAATTCGATGTTTTGCCACAGCGTGGCACTGGAACGGCCGGGATGGGCGTGATTTTGAGACGAATTAATAATGACATTCGCGAGTTGGGCATCTGGCTCCTCGCGCATGACGGGACCGGCAGAAGTGCCAGTCATACACAAGTGACACTTAATGAACGAACCCTGCTTACCGGCTTTCGTTCGAATGAATATCGTGGAGGAGCTGCGATGAGTTTTCGCTGGCATGTTATCGTCACCCTGTTGCTGATCACCGGAGCCACGGGTTGCTCCAGATTTCGTGAAATGACTCGTCGCGACTACGCACTGCTGCGAGATCCGTTTATCAACCGGTTTGGTGCCGGAGACGAAATCGCTGATGCTGCCACGCCGTTCAGCGACGCGGCGGGACGTGTCTCGATCGATGACACTTCGACAGCAGCGGCGAACTACGGTGTCCTTGCCGAATTCGACACTGCAGAGGTGCCGTTCGGACCATCTGCCGGCGACAGAAGGCTGGACGAAATTCGAGTGGGGGGTGACATCGCGGGTACAAGCGGACCTTCGCTCTCGGATTTCATCGGGAAGCGACCTGAGTCGTCACAGACAGCAATGTTGCCGGAACTTAAGTACCCTGAAGCTCGGGGTAACGCCGAGGGCTTTGGAGCTTTCGCTGAGCAAGGGACGGCGGCTACCGCACGAAACATTGCAGCCGGCGCAATCAATGACAACTTTACGGTCTGGGCTTCCTCACAGAATGAGGAATGGAGCAACCGTGCCGGGCAGTCTGTCTCCACGCACATCCAACAGGTCAGTCAGGTGTTGAATACGACGACGACTGCTGATGATGATGACTTGCCGAGCCTGCCGTCGCTGGACTCTGGCACGATCCAATCACGTGCGGACGACACCGCCACTCCATTGATTCGGCCAGCGGCACAAAATTTCGTGTCCGGTGCTCAGGAGACTTCGATGCATCCGCCGGTCGGCCGTGGAAATCCCTTTGCCAACACAGCGTCGCGAATCAACGCTCGAACGCTACCACAGCCGCAAGTGCCGGTTTTCGATGTCCCTGCGGCGACGGCGAACACAGCTGCAAACTTTGACATGAAGCAACCACCGCAGCCTCCCGTAATTAACGCGGCCGCTCCGAAATCCGCCGACGCTATCAATCCGTTTGCCGAGTTTGATCAGGCGAAGAGTCTCGGGATGGATCCGTTCGCTGCCGCCGCAGACAAAACGAATCCAGCGTCCCGTGCTCCGGTGGATTCGACCTTCCGCTTTGACACGGGCTGGAAACCATCCAACCTCGAGCGTCCGTAGCGGGATACCAATGGCAGCTGACCGCGTACTGCCCTGATTAGACAGCCGAAACGGTCCACGCGAGCGCGGTGAACCGCATCGCCTGGCTATGAGAGATCCATTGGTTTCGTGCTGTCGCCGAGTTCGCCGATGTCAGCACCGACGCGCTGAGCCATCGCCACAAGCAGGTTATTTAGTGGCGTCTCATTGGGATTTTGCACGACACGGCCAGTTTGGACACTGCCGCCGCCGCGGCCGGCCACGACAATTGGCAAGTCGTGGTGGTTGTGCCGGTTGCCATCCGAAATCGCGCTGCCGTACAGAATCATGCTGTTGTCCAGCAGATTGCTGTCGCCTTCCTGCACGGCCTTCATGCGTGTGAGGAAGTCAGAAAACTGCTGAACCAGGAAGTGATCAATTCGGGCAATCTGCTTCACTTTGTCTTCATCATTGCGATGGTGTGACAGCTGGTGGTGACCGCTCTTTACGTCGACTTCGCGGTAGGTACGATTGCAACCGGCGTCACCAACCATGAACGTGGCAATCCTTGTCGAATCCGTCTGAAATGACAGCAACATGATGTCGTACATCAGTCGCAGGTGTTCCGACAGTTCGGCCGGCACTCCGGCGGGAAGGTTCACGTCAGGAATCTCCTGGGGCCGAAGATGGTTGGCTCGATCAATTCGCTGTTCGACTTCTCGCACGCTGGTAAAGTACTCTTCGAGTTTTCGTCGGTCAGTGCCGCCGAGCCTCCCCTGCAGCCGCGCGGCGTCTTCTGAGACGAAGTCCAGAATACTCTTACGGAAACGCCGGCGGCGTTCCTGTGTTGCAGCGGCTTCCCGGCTGCCAAAGATTCTTTCGAACGCCAGTCGCGGATTGATTTCCTTCGCTGTTGGTGTGTTCGGCGACTTCCAGCTGATGTTCGTGGAATACGCGCAGCTGTAACCCGAGTCACAGTTACCGGAGTTTCGCCCTCGTTCGATTCCCAATTCCAATGATGGCAACCGCGTGCGATCGCCAATCAGCTTCGCGGCGGCCTGGTCGGCAGAGATGCCGACCTCGATGTCCGCACCGGACGTTTTTCTTGGTTGTGCGCCTGTCAGAAACGCACTGGCGTTGCGCGCGTGATCGCCGCCACCGTCTCCATTGGCGCGGGCGTGGTTCTGAGTCAGTCCGGTCATCAGCAGCAGATCGTTTTTATGTGACTGCAACGGTTTGAGCGTGTCGCCCAGTTCAAAGTCCGCGCCTTCACCGGTCGGCTTCCAGCGATCCATGATCGCACCGTTTGGAAAAAAGACAAACGCCATCCGCGTAGGCGACGTCGCTGCGGTCGGCGCTGCCGCTGAAGCCGAATGCATGATGTCGAGCATTGGCAGCGCGAGAGCAGTGCCGGTACCGCGAAGGACGGTTCTACGATTAATGTGAACTGACGTCATGGTGATGTCTTACCTGAATTTGAAAACCGATGGGGATTCGGCCAGCCGATGTGGCTGTGGGTGAGATAACGCTTCAATTTCCAACGTGTTTTGACGAGGAAGGTCGGCTACTTTTGTGTGATTGGCGTGGTCGCCGCACGCTTCTTTAAGAAGGGATCGGAAAGAACAATGGCCTCAACCAGCGCTGAAAACCGATGGCCACGTTTGTGCAGCACTTCCAGACATTGATCAACGGTACATTTGTCATAATACTCGGCCCCACGACCGATTGCGTAAACTAACATTTTCTCAGACATTGTGCGAAAGAAATCTCCTCGGCGGTTCCGCACGATTGAAATCAGTTCCAGCGGCCCGTCGAACGCCTCGCCTGACGGCAGGTTGCCCGAGGCGTCGATTGTTTTGCCGTCCTCCATCGTTCGCCACTGTCCGATAGCGTTGAAGTTCTCGAATCCCAGACCGAGTGGATCCATCAGTTTGTGACAAGCGGCGCAACCTGGATCTTCACGATGCTTCGCGAGTTGTTCCCGCAATGTCGCGTCCGGTGCAGCCTGTGTTGTTTCTTCCAGATCGGGGACACCCGGCGGTGGTGGCGGTGGTGCTTCGCCAAAAATGTTTTCCATGATCCACTTGCCTCGTTTGACCGGGCTGGTGCGACCGGGATTGGACGTCAGCGTCAGAATACTGGCATGAGTCAGTACGCCGGAGCGGTTTGTGCCGGCCAGTGACACTCGCTCAAATTCGTCCGTCTTGACTCCTTTAATGCCATAGTGTTCCGCCAGACGTTTGTTGACAAAGGTAAAGTCAGCCGACAGCAGATCTTCAATGCTGCGGTCCTCCCGCATGACCGTTCGAAACAGCAGTTCTGTTTCCCGTCGCATGTCGACCTTCAGTTCGTTGTTGAAGGACTTGAAAATGTCGGTGTTCGGACTGACCTCCTCCAGATTTCGCAGGTTAAGCCACTGCGCCGCAAAGTTGTCGACCAACGCCTCGGCACGATCGTCCTGCAGCATTCTGTGTATCTGCTGCCGCAACGTTTCCGGTTTTCCCAACTCGTCTCGTCCAGCCAATGCGAACAGTTCATCGTCCGGCATACTGCTCCACAGAAAGTACGACAACCGCGACGCTAACTCGAAGTCATCCAGTCGCCGCTCCGACTGACCAGGCTCGGGCTCACGTTCCAGGCGAAACAGAAAGTCCGGAGCGACCAGCATCGCCTGCAAAGCCATTGACAGCCCCACCTCATAGGTTTCTCCCATTTCGTCGACAGTCATCCGAACCAGAGCTGCGTACCGGTTCAACTGTTCCTCCGTCACCGGCCGCCGAAATGCTCTGTCAAGAATTGGCCGCAGCACCAGTCGCGCGGCCGCCGTCACGTCAAGATTGTCTCCGGGGCGGGCCGTGACAAAGCGTTTGTGAACCTCTGTGTAGGCGACAATTCCGTCGCCGATAGGGCCGTGGACTGCAATACTGTGAACAGCAAAGTTGCGATCCTCGCCGGCCTCGGGATCATACGCATCATTCAGAAAGGCAGTTGCCAGCCTGACATTCCCGGCATCCAACCGGACACGATGCTGAAACGTTTCGTTCGTCCTGTCTTTCTGCACATCAAATTCGCCCAGCAATTCTTTTCCATGTCGAAGTGCAAATCTGGCCCTTTCCTTATCCATCTGTGTGGCACTGGCGACGACGAGAATTTCATAGTCGCCCGTTGCCGGAAGATCAAAGGTGCCAAATATTTCGCCAGCTGACACCAACCACCGGGAGTCTCCCGACATGCGGCCCCCCTGCAGTTGGTCGGCAGTTGTCGTAAACGATAGCGGTTTCGAATAGTCGGTCGTGTCGATGACTGCAGCGGCGACCTCTTCGGCCGCATTCAGATATTTTTCAAGCAGCAACGGTGGCAACGACAATACGTCACCGATGTTGTCAAATCCTTCGCCAACATCATCGGCAGGGAAGTCGGCGGCGGGCAGCAGATCAATGCCGAACAGATCCTGGACGGTATTGTTGTATTCCGTCCGATTCAGACGCTGAACCGTGGGGCGACCGGGATTGTAAACCAGGTCGCAATCGAAGTTATGCAATTCGTCGTAGAGAAACTCTGCGACCTTCTGCTGTTCGTCCAGCGGAGGAGAAGGGTCGTGATCCGCCGGCGGCATGGCACCGGCATTAATCATTCGATAAACGCGTTGCCAGGTTTTTCGTTCCGATAGCAACTGGTCGACGGACTGCAGTCGGTGAACCGAAATGCCGCCCTCCTGAGTGTCCGCACCGTGGCAGTCAGTGCAGTAGCTGTTAAGAAACGGCAGGATCAGGTGCTGCAGCGTTTCCGTGCGTGCGGCTTTTTGTTCTGCCCGCTCCTGAGCTGCGATCTCCGCTGCACGGCTTTCTGCCACTGGTTTACGCAGACTCACGAGTATCGCATTAGACGTTCCATCCCCTTGTCCGATGCTCTGTGGGCTACCGGCGACGGTCTCGCTCCTCAGCACAAACCACAGCCCCATGAGCACCACACTCACCGTCATTACGCCGCCAAAACCAACCAGTACCGGCCGCCAATTCGAGGCTTCTGCTGCCACGCTGGAACCGGATGAAAGCTGCTTTGGGCGCATTGATCCAGACGCCAAAGGCACGGCCGATTCCCGACTCGACGCAGATCGTTGTCGTGATTCAACAGCACGGAAATCCGATCTCTTGCCTGACGATTCTCTCCTGGTGCCGGCGGTCTCAGTCGCCACATCGCCGGAGGCCGTAGTTGTTCGGCGACGTGTCGGACGTGGAGAGTTGGCTTTCGATTTCGAGAGACGGATTTGCGCGTCGCAGCCGTCGGAAGGACAGCGCACGACCCGATCGAGAAATCGATCCTCAACTCGGAAACGAAATCCGCAGGCGGAACATTGAAAAGAAGACGTGGCGGGCAAATTTTGGCCAATGGCAGTGCGGGGCAGGACGGTCGCATCATCGCTGCTGCAACGTTTGGGCTGCGACGGTTTGGAGAAAACGGACACGTTATTTACATTCTAGCGTACAGGATGTTGTATTCCACCGCACTTATCGATGCGAAGTGCCATGCGCCTGGTCGAGGCCAACGGATTGCACCGATTGCACGGCTCATTTTGATGCCACACGTCATCGGCTGGGCGCTCCTCGGTGGATGCCTGATTCGCCTGGATGCAATCAGCTCCGGCCGTTTTGAGGTCGGTGAGCTCGGTGGACGTCGAAGAACAAGCGGCCAGGATCGTCCCACAGCGTTGACGGGGGCGTTGCGAGGGCGACAATGGTTTCTGATTCGGTTTCTCGGATTCACGATTCTTACTGCCTGTAGCGGGGATGAATGGCAATGCGATATTCGGTATTCGTTCTGATGGTTCTTGTGGGCAGTCAGTGTCAGGCGGACGTTCTGCGGGGCGGTGCCGCAGCAATTGATATTACTCCGCAGAAACTGCCCGTTTCGATGACCGGCAGTTTTCAGGATCGCAAGGCCACCGGAGTGCACGACCGGCTTCACGCCAGAGGCCTGGTGCTGGCCGATGGCCGGACTAAAATTGCTTTTGTGATCATCGACAGCTGTCTGATTCCACGCGACATCCATGACAAGGCGAAGGAAATCGCGTCGCAGCGGACCGGTATTCCCACGTCCTGTATCCTGACCGCCGCTACTCATACTCACACCGCGCCGACAGCGTTAAAAGCGGCACAGTGTTCTCCCGATCCGCAGTACCTGGAGTACCTCACAAAGCAGATTGCAGAAGCGGTTGTCGTCGCCAATGCCCGATTGCAGCCGGCTGAAATCGGATGGGGAGTGACCGCAGTACCCGATCAAATCAACAACCGACGCTGGTTTATCAAACCGGAGGCCATGACGGCGAATCCCTTCGGTCGTGCCGACGATCTGGTCCGTATGAATCCTCCTCGCGGATCAGATGTCCTGCTTCGACCGGCTGGCCCCGTCGATCCCGACGTGACGTTCCTGAGCGTCCGTTCGACAGACGGTACGGCCGTGTCGTTGCTGGCGAACTACGGGCTGCATTACGTTGGCGGAATTGCTCCCGGGCAGCTGTCCGCCGACTATTTTGGCGAATTCGCGCGACAGATCAAAAGTCGGCTGAATGGTGGAGAGGATTTTGTCGGCATCATGTCAAACGGAGCGAGTGGCGACGTTAACAACTACGATTTCCTCGATCCTCGCCCACGTGCCGCAAGCTATGAACGCATGGAAGCTGTCGCGGAGATCGTTACGAATCGAGTTCACGGCGTGCACGGCGCCGTGCAGTTCAGCAGCGAAGCCGTGCTGCGGGCAAGTGAGCGAGAGATTGAACTGGCGGTGCGAAAACCTGACGCGGCAGAGCTGAAACGAGCTCGCCAGCTGTTTGACAATGCGGCTGATCCCCTGCGGCTGAATATGGACGAGCTATATGCCCAGGAATCCATCCGACTGCACGAAGCCGATCCAGGTGTACGACTGAAACTGCAGACGTTTACTGTGGGTGACCTGGCGGTCGTCGCCATTCCCTGTGAAGTCTTTGCGGAAATCGGGATAGAGATCAAACGTCGCAGTCCGTTCCCAACAACCTTCGTGATTGCACTGGCAAACGGATACAATGGTTACCTGCCAACGCCGCAGCAGCATGCTCTGGGCGGATACGAGACATGGCGATCGGGCTGGAGTTATCTGGAAACAGAGGCATCCACCACCATCACAGAAACGACAGTACAAATGCTGCAGTCACTTCGCGCCCAGCGAAATCAGAGTGCTGGATCTCAATCCGACTGATGCTTCGTCTAAGCCGCCTGCCGTCGACGTTCTTTGCGTGACAGCCGTTTTGAGTTGTCCGGCGCCTCAGGTGCTGAGGAGTCACCACCAGCGTCGGCGTCGGCAGGAGGCTTTTTGGCTTTAGGAGGCACGACAGGCTCCAACGAGGCCGGTTGATAGCGGGCGACCAGCACCAGTAGCGGCGGCAATAGAATCAACGCGACTGCCAGACACGAGGCGATGCCCAAAGCCAGGACAATGCCCACACTCTTGAGCCCCTGATGAGCAGCAATCATCAGGCTGCCAAACCCGACAATGGACGTCAGCGAAGTCAGCAGCACTCCGTTCACCGTGTCACCGGATGGCGAGTACTCCCTGACACCATTGGCCAACTGACGTCGGTAATCGTGGACCATATGAATGCCATCGTCCACTCCAATCCCAAGCACCAGTGGCAGAACGATCAGATTGATCGGGTTGAAGTCGATGTTCAGCAACGCCATCAGTCCCAACAGAATCAGCCCACCTCCGATGGGGGGAACCAGCGCCAGAAGTGTGTCGCGCAGATTCCTCACGTCGAATACTGTCGCAATGAACGCAACCATCGATAAATAGATGCCCACCAGCATGTGAGGATTCAGACTGGTCGCACGCTGCATCGCGGTGTACCCCACAAAGCCGACGACCAGCATCGGGGGGACAATGGTCAACAGCTTCTGCCCGGGACGCAGGAAATCGAACAGCAGAAACAAGGTGATGGCCGCAACGGAATAGATGGCGATCGTCGTGTAACAATCCTTCATCTTGCTGGCGGAATCGAAGTTCTGTACCGGCACTCCAGTGACGGACGGATCAACGGACCGCAGATCTTTGACGAAGGCCCCAAGCGAATCCTGATCCCAGATTCCCTCGGTCGGGTAGATTTTCATGAGCCACAATTCTCGTTCGCCGTCAGCTCGCAGGTAGCGATCCCGCCACACCAGCGGAAGATCGTGGTGGCTCACCGGCTCCAGAGAAGTTGCTCGTGAGACCTGCTGGAATTCCTTCAGCAGAGAGCTGACCATCAGATTTTGGTACGCTTCAATCACGGCTGCCTGTTGACCGGATGACAGTGCTGCCAGTCGGTCCAGAAACCCATCCAGATGTGCTGCCGCACGTTGTGATTCCAGACTTGGTGAGGCTTTCAGCGTTTTGTACAACTTATCGACGCTGATCCCGACGGGTATCGGGTTTGACGTGGTAAATGTGGGTGTCTTCGTGGGGAGATTCTTCAGTTGAGACGCCAGGGCTCGAATCAATTCCTGCTGTTGAGCGTTCGGTGGATCGGGGAGTTTGCTGGACAGATCCGTCACGCGGGCGACAGTGGGTAAAGCGATAAACTGAGCCCGTAGTTGGTCCACAGCCTCTTTGGAGTCGGCCAGAGCCACGGCATACAGCAACGCGTCGTCGGAATCTGCCAGAGTTTTTTCTGCCCGAACGGACGGCAAAGTGTCGTCCTGCAGACGCATCAAGTTTCCGTCGTAGTTGACATGCCAAGCCAGCGCACCGTCCTGATAACTGACGGACTGCCATGCGATTGCTCCGATTCCGACGACAGCAAAAATAATCGCTGTCAACGGGTAGCTGGCAACGGCAACTCGCCACATTTTGCCCGATCGCGGTTCCGGCAAATCGTCAATGTCGACGCGTTCATCAGACAATGCAATCAGGGCAGGAAGAAACGTGAACGTCAGAATCGCACAGATTAATATTCCGCCGGCCGAGATGATGCCCAACTCCGCCAACCCGGGATATCCCGTCAGCGCGGCGCTGCCGAAGGCAATTGCAGTGGTCGCAGCCGAAGTCAGGATACCACTGCCGACCGAGGTGCCCGTCAGCACCAGTGACTCTTCCATCTCATACGGTTCCTGTCGCAGAAACAGGTACCGTGTCACAAAGTGAATACCGAAATCCACGCCCAGACCGATCATGATCGCGGCAAAACAGATACTCAGAATATTCAAGTGGCCGACGGCAAGGGTTGCCAGTCCGAATGTTAACGCCAGCGCCAGAACCAGCATGATCAACACCAGTAATGGGTGCCGCATTCCTCGCAGGCCGAATGCCAGCACAAAGCCAACAGCGATAAAGGCAATCAAAGACGCGTTTATCATGTCACGACCGGAACGCTGCAATTCGTCATGTTCCAGTGCGGGAATGCCGGTGGCGGACAACTGCAGGTCCGGTGCAAGTTGGCGATATTCTTCTGACAACTCTGCCAGATGTTCGCGGAGACGCGTAATGGCGGCCGAACTTCCGTCGGAGGCCGATTCGTCGGATACCGGGATCACGTGCAGCATGCCTACACTGCGGTCGTCATTCATTAAGAATGCCAGATCACTGTCTTCGGCGGAATGCTCAATCGTAGTGTCGACGATCTCGGGCCACGGCGACTTGAAGCTGCCGCTGTTGACCGCAGACTCCTGCGCGTTCGCCGGAAGGAAATGATCCAGACTTGCTGCGAAGCGTTCTGCGTATTGGGCGGCTGGCGTCGTCTTTCCCTCGCTGTTCGCAGTCTGCACGCTTCGCTGCAATTGATTTGCGAGCCGCTCGATACGCAGTAGATCCCATTGTTCTTCCCGCAGGATTGGGTCAAAGCTGCGGACTCGTCGAATCGCTGATTGCAGTTGCTCGCCGTTTAGATATTGCAGGCCCTTCCGCCGCAGTGCCGCTTGGTCAACTCGATAAAGGACGTTGGAAAACAGCTCGGGTTCACGTTCCAGACGTGCGCCAAGCTGACTCAACACTGTCTGAATGAGCTGTGGATTGGGTTCGTCGGTTTCGACGACAACCACCAGATCCGACTTGCCGCCAAACGCCTGATTGTAGTCCTGCCATGCCTGATCGGGGCCGAGCAGATCGGACCGACTGCTCTTAAGTTTCAGATCCGATACGGTCACGCCAACGGCAGCACAGCCAATGAAAACCATCAGCCACAGCACAACTCGCGGTCGGCGCGCAGAGTGACTGACGATGCTGCCAACGCATCGGGAGAACATTCCCGGGGGAGTTTGACTTTCAGATGCCACTGGCCTGATTCATCCGAGACAAAACGCCTTACGGCGTGACAGGTGATTACTCAGATATCCGCTGCAGCGCACAAAGGAGCCTTTGGCGCAGGAAACCGGATTGTTGATCTGATCGTCAGAACCGGTGTGACACCATAAAGGCGATTTGCCACCGCGTAGCGTGATTGTCGCCTGCAAGGCTGTTTCGTCGACATCGTTGTCCACTTCGCACGGGGGATCGGCATTTCGTGCCGAATATGCGGCAGTGGTGGTATGGATAATTCTGCGCTTCGGCCGTCACGTGTGCGATTCGCTGGAGGTTTTGCTCTAATGCTCGGACTTTCCGTGGGCGACCTTTGTGGATCACCTCTTGGCGACGCAACATTTTCGGGGTTTGACAAACTGTGGCAGCAGCACACGAAGACGAATCGGAGTTGAAACGGTATCGCCGCATTATTCTGCTGACCGACGGATTTTCGACTCCGTTTCTGGCAAAGACCGCGATCAGCTTATTGAGATACCGACAGAACGACATTGTTGCCGTGCTGGATTCGACCGAGGCGGGACGTACGTCTGACTCGCTGTTCGGGGCTGGTGGTGCGACCCCGGTCGTGGGGACGCTGCACGAAGTTGAAGCGGATGCGTTGTTCATTGGGATCGCTCCGCCTGGCGGCGCGCTGCCTGAGCATTGGCGTGCCATTGTTCTGAACGCGTTAGCTGGCGGCATTGACGTTGTGTCCGGACTGCATGATTTCCTTGGCGACGACAGTGAATTTCGGCGCGCTGCCGACGAACACGGTTGTCGATTGATTGACGTGCGCAGGAACGATGAACGGCAGACTGCCCAACATGAGGCGTTTCGTGAGGGATGCCTGCGAATTCACACCGTCGGACATGATTGCAGCGTGGGCAAGATGGTCACGGCGTTGGAGATTCAACGTGTCCTGGCGGATCGCGGTGAAGATGCACAATTTGTTGCCACCGGACAGACGGGAATCATGATCGCTGGTGACGGCGTCCCGATTGACTGCGTGGTGGGGGATTTTGTCAACGGGGCAGCGGAAACTCTTGTCCAACGACACGAACAGCATGACATCCTGCTGATTGAAGGACAGGGTAGTATTTCTCATCCGAGTTTCTCGGCTGTGACGCTGGGTCTGCTGCACGGCTGTGCTCCGGACGGCCTGATTTTGTGTTACGAAGCTGGTCGCGAAATGGTGAAGGGGCTTGATGAAATCCCGATTCCGCCGCTACAGACACTGGTCGCCGCCTACGAAAGCGTGGCGACGCTGAGAAATCCGTGTCGTGTGATCGGCATCGCCATGAATGGACGAAAACAGTCAGCCGAGGAAGCAGCCGTGGAACGCGAACGCGTCAGTGCAGAGCTCGGGTTGCCGGCGTGTGACGTCTACCGTGACGGGGCCGATGTGCTGGCCGATGCCGTTCTTGCGCTCCGCGGGGAGCGACGATAATGGATGTTGAGCTGTATCGCTTCGCCCTGCCTCTGGAACATAAATTCACGATTGCTCGCGCCACCACAACGGTGCAGCGTTCACTGGTTGTACAGCTTGAGTACGACGGTGTTCGGGGGCTGGGCGAGGTGACAGAAAACGCGTTCTACGGTCATTCGCTGGATTCGATGTCCGCTTCGGTCCACCGTTGCGATGCCGTGCTGAAATCGTACACGTTCGGAGACCCGGAGGATCTATGGGACCACCTGCGGCCACACCTGGCGGACGACCCGTTTGCACTGTCAGCGATCGACCTGGCGGCGCATGACCTGTACGGAAAACTCCAACGTCAGAAGACATGGGAATCGCTTGACCTGGAGTGGGGGCAGGTTCCGCACAGCAGCTACACGATCGGGATCGACAGCATCGACGCCATGATTGCCAAGCTGCGCGCGAAGCCCGACTGGAGCATCTATAAGATCAAGCTGGGGACGTCACAGGACGTTGAGATCGTTCGGCAGTTGCGCGAACACACGTCCGCCGTGTTCCGCGTTGACGCCAATTGTGGCTGGACGGCCGCAGAGACCATATCAAATTCGCGTGAGTTGCAGCAACTGGGTGTCGAATTCATCGAGCAACCGTTGCCCGCGACGGCGGCTGACGCAGATCACCGGCGTGTCTTCGACGAATCATCGCTGCCGGTAATCGCTGACGAAAGCTGCCTTGTTGAATCCGACGTCGCGAGATGTGTCGGTCGTTTCCACGGTGTCAATGTCAAACTTTGCAAGTGCGGTGGACTTACCCCGGCCGTGCGAATGTTGCAACAAGCGCGTGCGCTGGGCATGAAAACGATGGTCGGCTGCATGGTGGAAAGCACCGTCGGCATTTCCGCCGCGGCTCAGCTTTTGCCAATGCTTGACTACGCCGACCTGGACGGTGCCGTGCTGCTGGCGGAGGATCCTGCCGATGGTGTCTCGGTCATCAACGGACGAATTCACCTGAGTGACAGGCACGGGAACGGTGCAGAACTCGTGCCGAAGCAAGTCGACAAGCTGGCGGTCTGAAAATTCCCACTCGGCATATGAGAAAGCCCATGCAAGAAGCTGCCCCTGGTAAACTGCTCGTTCTTTGGCTCTTTTGGAGCTGTACGGCAGCATCGGTCTGCGGCGGTGATTTTCCCGGACGCAGCTGGGAACGTCTGAACTCGCCAGCCGATGCCGGTTGGTCGGTCGATGCGTTGACGGAGGCCCGGGTGTTTTCGGATTCGCTTGATACGGCCGCCGTCATGATCGTGGAAGGTGGGCGTG
>JAPYTO010000011.1 GCA_029941865.1 Fuerstiella sp.
GTTCTGTGAGAGGGCCGAGTCACGGTTTGATCACCGTGGCTCGCCCTACTCGATGAAACGCCTCGCAGTTCTGCTGACGCCACTCACATGGCCGGAAAATCGCTTGAGTGTTTGGCGAGCAGCAAGGTATAACATGATTATGTGGACAATCTCTCACGTCGCCTCGCAGCGATTTCGTGCATTCTGAGTGCACGGCGACCGGACCGCATACGGCAACGAAAGGCATATGCCTGTTGTTCGACGAAACAGGTGGCCTTATCCGGCAGAAGGTGAAACACTTGATAAAGGCTCAGGACCAGACGGAGGTAAATCTCGCGGAATAGCCCACGCGTGTTCCGCTCGAATCTCTCATGGCCAGGAATCAACTTCGTCAAATCGTCTATCGCATCCGTAAGCCGCTGTTGTCATTGTGCCTTGCGTTTCGTTCTACACCGTGCAGATACTGCGACGTCGAAAAATGACGCCACCGGCAATCCAGAAGACGGAGGCCAGCCCCACCAGAATGCAAATGTCCCTGACAGGAAACTGTCCCGACTGAATCACTACCGCGGGGCGGTAGTACTGCATCACGCTTAAGAACGACACTGTTTTCGCAGGATCCCAGAACTGAGCAATAAAGTTCAGCAGAAAGGACATCAGCAGGATGGCAAACATGATGCCCACTGCTCGACCGCGACGGTCACTGCTGCAGGAAACCATAAATGCGAGACCGCCGACGGCAAGGTAAACGGCCATCAGGTTTGCCATGATGCTGAATGTGGCAAAGGCCCCCGGTCGCATCCTTGGCTCCAGCGCCGACGATGCCAACCAATGTCCGACGAAACCAGCACTCAGAATAAAAAGGCCCGACAGAATCCAGCCGGTGGTCTCAGTCAGATAAAGCTTCCAGCGGGAAACCGGCAGCCCCAGTAAAAAGTCCACGCTGCCGCGATCGATTTCTCCGGCCGGCATCCGCGAACAATACATCAGTTCGTGGGCCCACAGCAGCGACAGTACAGTTGGGTGAACCCACAGAAACGCCTGCATCATCTGAGCCGTAAAGGCATCACCGGGATCCATTCCCAGCAGAGCTGTAATCAGCGGCTTTACGAATGGAAGTTTCTCAAACACTTTGTCGATGTCACCCAACACTTTAGGCAGCAGTCCTGTCAGCAACGCCATGACCAGGGCCAGGCCAATTGCGAGAAACAGGACGGGCCAGCGAACTTCCAGAAAGATTTTGCGCAACAGCCCTTTCATGATGCCTCCGATGTGGGAAACCGGCCGTCATTATTTGGATCCGTTGCAGCGTCAGTACAGCCACTCGTTGCGGGCTCTTGAACAGGCCGATCAGAATCATGGTTGTAGTATTGACGGAACAGGAACTCCAGATTCGGTTTTCCAATGCTCAGATCCACGATGGGTTGGGATGCTGCCCACTGCGTCAGATCAACAGCAGAGCCCGTCAACTGAAGGTGCAATTCGTTTCCGGAACGACTCTGCACCGTCACAATGTCGGGCACTGCAACGTCGGCGACGATTGTGGAGGATTTCATCGTAACGATGGCAGTTCGAGGTGCCCTGGACTTCAGCACATCCAGTGATTCGTCAACAACGATCCGTCCCTCGCGGACAATGGCGACGCGGTCGCACAACGATTCCACTTCGCTCAATGTGTGGCTGGAAAAGAAAACCGTATGCCCCGCTGCGGCCAGTTCTCGCAAACAGTCCGCCAGGGTATCCTGCATCAAGGGGTCCAGTCCCGACGTTGGTTCATCCAGTACCACCAGCTTAGGCCGGTGTGCAAGTGCCAGCACCAACGCCACTTTTTGCCGGTTGCCACGGGACATCTTTCGTACCGGCAAATCCGGTTCCAGGCGAAATCGCTCAGCCAGCAGCATTCCGTCTGCGAGAACATCCCGGCCACGGATTTCACCGGCAATCTGAAATGCCTTGCGAGCCGTCAGCCAGGGGTATAAGCGGACATCACCCGCCACGTAGCCAATATCCTGTTTGATCGTGGCGCTCCTGGCCCAGCAGTCCTGTCCCAATACTGTGGCAGTACCTGATGACGCCTTCAGAAATCCCAGCAGCAGGCGAATTGTGGTCGACTTCCCTGCCCCATTTGGCCCCAGAAATCCAAATATTTCACCCGCACTGACGCACAAATCCACTTCGTCGACACCGCGACGATGGCCGTATGCTTTGGTCAGCTGTTGTGTGACGATAATGGACATGCCGTGCTTGTCATCGTTGATCTCAGGATTGCCGCAGCGTCGAATTCCAGCGGATTATTGCAGGCAGTCCCCTGAGAGCCAGTCACTGAGCAATTCGCCCAGACGGTAAAATCAATATGAGTCTGTTGATTCGTCGTTCAAACGGAGCTACGAACTTGAACGCTCTGTGGGCCGAGGATACTATTCCGCCGCCAGACGCCCAAAGCGTCGTCGATTATGGTGGGTATAGCTCAGTTGGTTAGAGCGCCGGATTGTGATTCCGGAGGTCGCCGGTTCAAATCCGGTTACTCACCCTTCCCAAACAAAGACCCCGTCATGACTTATGTCTGGCGGGGTTTTTTGATGCGGATTAGGCGGGATTCTGTACCGTCTGTGTACCCTTTTTAGCGTGATGTCGCCGATGGCCCTGTGAGCAGTGGCCGCTTCCTGGTTATGGCGATACAGGCGATGAATCGCTTCATTCTTGTGACCGATGATCTGCAATGCCCGTTTGTTCCTGCTGGAACAGAGTAGATACCGCCGTTGGCCGAACTTATCGCGGACGCATACACGCCAGTATGCCACCTTGTTTGCTACACCTCTTCCGCTTTCTTCGCATATTCCGCCACGGTTTGGATCAGTTTTTTTCTGTCAACAGGCTTAGTCGCATAGTCATCACACCCGGCATCGAGGCATTTCTGGCGGTCAGTTGACATGGCATGGGCCGTCAGGGCGATGATGGGCAGAGTGTAGCCTTTCTCTCGCAGTTGCCGTGTTGCCGCATAGCCGTCCAGGACTGGCATCTGCATATCCATCAGGATCACGTGGAACGGACAGCCTTCTGACTCTGCGGCGGTCACCATGTCAAGGGCGACCTGCCCGTTGTCGGCCACCGTGACATCTGCTCCGGCTTTCTTCACGATGAAGCCGATCAGCCGTTGATTGTCAGGTCCATCTTCGGCAAACAGGATGCGATAGTCGGCCAGTGGAGACTCTGCTTCGTCAGCCGCTTTCACATCCACGGTTTCGACGGGGTTATCAATCAATCTCACATCATCCAGTAGACCCGTGGCGACGGTGAATGAAAACGTGCTGCCTGTTCCAATGGTGCTTGAAGCGGAGATTTCGCCGCCAAGAGCTTCCACCAGTCGTTTGCTGATCGTGAGTCCGAGGCCCGTTCCGCCAAACTGTCGCGTTGTTGAGCTGTCGGCTTGCACGAACGGCAGGAAGAGCGACTCAATTCTGTCTTCGGAAATCCCTGTTCCCGAGTCAATTACGTCAAACTGCAGTTTCGGTTCATCACCTGTGTTATTCAGCAGGCGAGTGATGATCTGAACGGATCCAGCCTCTGTGAACTTGATCGCATTGCCAACGACGTTGATGAGTACCTGACGCAACCGAGTGGGATCCGTACAAATCGTTTCGGGCATCGGACCATCAAACTGCACACTCAAGGCCAATCCTTTTGATCTCGCCCGCACCGCCATCAGTGAGGAGACATCGGAAACGAATTCATGAGGGGAACATTCGATTTGTTCCACACTCATTTTTCCTGACTCGATCCTGGACAGGTCCAGAATGTCGTTGATGACACAGATGAGATGTTTGCCGTTCTGTTTGACCGTGAGTGCGGCGTCAATGTCCTCTGGATTGGTGACGTTGTCCAGCAAAATGTCATTGAAGCCGAGGATGGCGGTCATCGGTGTCCGAATTTCATGGCTCATGTTAGCAAGGAACTCGCTCTTCGAACGATTCGCCGCTTCAGCAGCTTCCCTGGCCAGGATCAACGTGGCTTCGGCCCGTTTGCTGACTGTGATGTCGGTCAGCGTCAGACGACACTGAATCTCATTGTCCTCAGTCGTTCGGGCAACCGTACCGTCCAGCTTTACCCACATCGGATCAGAATCGCCCTGGTGCAGCCGCAACTGGCAGGATTGTTTCTCACCGCTGTCCAACAGGGCACGTCGAAACCTGTAATACGTATCCTGGTCATCATGGACGATGAAGGCGGATAGTGGCTGTTTGTCGAGTGACGTTTTGTCCCTGCCGAAAATTTTCGCAACGGTCTGGTTCGCTTGTTCAATAAGGCCGTTTGCGTTGACGATCAGGTAGCCAACAGGAGCAAGGTTATACAGGTCGCTGTAAGCATCCCGTAACGTAGTGAGTTCTTCCTGTGTTCGTCGAAGTTCCTCGTTCTGCATCTCCAGTTCAATCTGGTGCGTCTGCAGTCCGTGAATTAGTCGCTGACTTTCTTCAACGGATTCGTTCGACTCTGATGGAACGGGACGGTCTTGAATTTCAGCTTCCGCTTGCCGTCGCAGTTCGGCCAATAGTTCCGATTTCGACGGCATATTTTTCATGGTGTCAGAACGTTCCAACGTCTATGACTTTCATCACCGCTGTCCTGGCGAAGAACGACACTGCTGAGTTTCTACCTGTTCAACGGATTTTCGAGGGAATCTTCGCAACCTGTTGAAACTATAACTGATCAAACACGTCGGAGCCTTACGCAGTGACAACGACGATTGTCCTGGAATCAGATCAGGAAGAACAGGCCATTCAGTAGCGACTTAAGCAATATCGGGATCATCTATCAGACCTGTGACGAATTGCGATCTGTGAGGATGTTGAGATACTGCCGCACAGAGCAGACGAATATCCCTTGTACACGCTCGCCTGTTCACTCTCGGAAATCCAGCACTGTCCTGTGGCAAACAGAAACTGCCTTCGGATGCTGTGTGGATCAGACAATCTGCATTCGCGTCAGGTGCTGTCGCAGTTCGTCGGGGCGTTCTCTCAATGGCGAGGGCGGCAGCGTAACCAGCAATGAGCCGAACCGCCGGGCAGCGAGTATGGCATCTCGGGTCACAAGCCCTTCCAGGTGACCAAACGCGTCAACCACCGGAAGCGAGGCGAATTGAGACGCCTGCAGGTGCTCAGCCGCAACCGGCACCGTTTCATTCGATCGAACCAGCTTCAGCTGGCGGTGGCACAGCTGCCCAACCGAGATTTCCGGCTGTTCTTCAGCCACTGCGGCGGCGAGATCTTCAATCCGGACAATGCCCTCAAACTGTCCGCTCGAAACAACAGGCAGTTCGTGTTTGTTGGCGGACATCGCGAAACGCAACGCCCAAACGGCCGATGCCTGGGCCGGAATTGCATCGAAGCGAGTAATCATCATGTCGCCAACGTGGAGGTCTTCCAGCGAAGCTTCTGTTTCTGCCGCTTCGGCTTCCTGAGCCGCCCCGAGGAATACGAAGCCGGCAATGAAGATCAGCATCGGATTGTATAAGACGAACAGCCCAGCCACTCCCAGAAGTACAGCCATCGTCTGACCGACCTTTGCAGCAATGCGCGTCGCTCTCAAATGTCCCATTCCCAGTGACAGCAAGGCTCGCAGGACTCGACCACCGTCCAGTGGAAACGCGGGCAGCATGTTGAACACAATCATCGCCAGATTGACGGCAATCACCTTTCCAACAAGACTTGTGCCGAGCGACGTCGGGGTCATTAGTCCGTCGACACCGATAAGCGGCACGGTGATCGCCAGCAGGACTGAAGCGATGATTACATTGACGGCTGGCCCGGCTATTGCCACGATCAATTCCTCGCGTGGATGCTTCGGCATTTTTTCCAGCCGAGCCACACCGCCGATCGGCATAAGAATGATGTCCCGCGTTCGGACACCAAAACGACGTGCCGCCAGCGCATGGCCGAGTTCGTGCAGAACGACGCATGCAAAAATGGCGGTTACAAACGTGAGGTCTGCAATCATTCCAAACACGGGACTCCCCGTCGCCAGTCCGCTCAGAATTATGTACGCAGGGATCAACAGAAACGTCCAATGCAAAAACACGGGAATGCCTGCTGCCGTACCAATTCGAATTGACTTGCTCATGATTTTACCTCTCAAATGTGTTGTTCGATTAACGAACCTCCTGCTTACAAAAAACCGCACGGAATTACGGAACTCAACACAATAGGTGAGTCCAACGAAGTCGTCTCTGACACACCGTCAACTCTTTCGTGTTGCCGCAGTGGTCATCATGCCTGCTCGATGACCACTGTTGGCACACGCTCTCGATTACGTCAGTTTTGATCACGTTCCATGCGATTCCGAAGCTCAGTTCGAATCACCGGGATTTCGCGCGGAGCGTTGATTCCGAGCCGCACAGCATTGCCACTGATGTGCAGCACTTGAACTGTAATCCTGTCGCCGATCCGAATAATTTCATTCGTTTTCCGTGATAGAACAAGCATTTCATCACTCCCTTAAATTCAGTTGGGACGATGAGACAATGCAGTGCACGCCCTGTGCCAAAACGGGCAGTTTATGCCGGATTGGTTCTGGTGCGGTCTGGTACAATTTCTGTCCTGGCGATTGTGTTCGGCATCTGATTGGTCCGACTCACCGCTGGCACAATTGTGACCGGGGTGGACAGTTCCTGGTCATGGACAACAGACGACAGACGACAGGCAGAATGAACGTTCCTGGCGGGCACACTCGGACACGCAGTACATTTGTCGGGACGAGTCGTGATTGGGAGGGACAAAAGTACCGTTCTACGAATCGGGGCTGTTTTCACGTGCCGAGCGCAATTATCCGGGCAGCATTCACGTCGACGAAAATCCTGACTTCGTGTAATCTGCGCGCGTTTGGATCTGTTGTTCCACGATTTCATTGGAAGACGTATTCAGGGAAGGAGCGTTAACAATGTCTCGATCTAAACGGGATTCACCGACGGTTGCCGGGCAGCCATGCAACAGCTCGATCGTCCGTCAACACAGTGGGACTGCCCGGATCGCAGCTGCGGAACAGGCGAAATGGTCGTTCGCCGTCGGCTGCATGCTGGCCGTTTTTTGCGTCCCGCACACAGGCGTTGCTGAGGACCCTGCCGCCGCCGCAATTACGTTCTCGTCGACCGGAACTGCCACGCACGTCAGTGCCATCGATTACAAAATTGAAATTCGCGGTGATATCAAAACACCTCATTCCACTGGTACTCGAACGTGGCCAATGGAATCGCGCGGTGCGTTTCGCTTCGAGCAACGATCACTGCCCACAGACCTGGGCGGACCGTTCACTTTGCGTGCGGTTCGCAGATTCAGCGCCGCTGGTACACAGACCACCGTCGGAACCGGAACCAGGACCGGGGTCTCCCTGTCGAAGTCGTACAGAACCATCCACACGTTTGGATCGGACACGGGATTGGTTCACGTTTCGCCAAAGTATGCTCTGCCACGACAACAGCTGGATTTGTTACAGATGCCCTGTGACGTCCTGGTCGTTGCCGCGCTGCTGCCGTCGTCAGCGGTGAGCGTTGGTGACAAGTGGAACACCGACGACTGGGTCATGCCGATGGTGATGGGTGTCGAAGCCGTGATCGAACAGTCGGCCACCTGTGAACTGAAGTCTGCGAACGACGAGACCGCCATCGTGCTGTTCAATGGCAGAGTGCACGGTGCGACCCTGGGATCGGAGACGACCGCGTCCATCAGCGGTGAGTTCACCGTGCACCGCAGAAGCGGAATGATTACGTCACTGAAGGCGACCCAAAAGGAAGAACGCACGCCGGGGTCAGTCAGCCCGGGACTTGATGTCACCGCTGTGATCGACTGGACTCAGACGCTCGGCAGTGCGGATTCAAAAACGCTGGCCACATTGACCGAAACCGCTCCGTCAGATCGCGCCCGTTTGTTGCTGCTGCAGACGTCGTTGAAGCTGCAGTTGACACATTCGCGAGAATGGCATCTGTTTCATGAAACGCCATCGGTGCTGATGATGCGGCAGCTGCGCGATGGCAATCTGATTTCTCAATGCAATATTTCCAGCGCCGTTACTGTTGCAGCAAAACAGCATACGCCGGACAGTGAATTTCTGTCAGACGTGACGGATTCCGTCAAGCAACGGAATGGGCGCGTCGTGGAACAGGAAACCGTGCGAGACGACAACCGATGGCGAATTCGCCACATCCGGGCGATTGGAGATGCCAGTGGTAAGGTGATTGTGTGGGACTATTATCTATGTTCGACCGGCACGGGGGAGCAGTTTTCGATGTTCTTTTCGCACGCTCAGGACGATGCTGAGTCGTTCGGCGACGAGGCCACCAAATTGTTGGCAGGGCTGCAGATTGCACGCAAACGGCCAGCACTCCCGTTTCGATGATACTCTTTGTCCGGACGACGGTGTTGGGCGACCGAGGGGGCGTTGACCAGTTCTACCCGGTGTCTGCGTGGCGCAGGAAAACGTGCTGATGCTGTGGAAAGCGAGGCGGACAGAGGGAAAAACACTATAATACTTGTCAGGGCGTCGTGTGGAGCGGCAACGTTCATCAGCCCGTCCGCCTTCGTCGCCTTCGCATGGCTGCAGGAAACGCCGAACGGGTGCCATAGGTTTTGCCGACGTTTGTTTGAGGCAAATGCCAAGTGCATCTGTTTGTATGTTTGCTGAAACAAACGTCTTGCGACAAAGACGACTTGTCGTCTAGGATCTATCGGTTGCTCTCGATCACGCCCCAGCGACGGTCGGAAGGGAAGGGACGAGACGTTCTTGTGAGTTCTTGTCGATACAAGTCGCTGAATCATCACCGATCAGCCATAGAGGAATTCAAGATGAAGTGGGAACTGAAGAATCGGCTCTTTCTCGCAGGCCTCGCAATGCTGATTTCAGTCAGCGCAGTGACTGCGGTCGATTCTGCAACAGTCACAAAGGACGATGGCACGACCGGGCGCATGGTGGCTGACATGGTCAGTTCCCGCCATATTAATCACCCCGACATCGATGACGACCTGTCTGAGCGACTGTTGAATCGGTACGTCGATGTCTGGGATCCTCAGAAGCTTTACTTCCTGCAGTCCGACATCGATCTGTTTCGGACGTCGTCCCGAAAACTGGATGATCAGATTCGCGCTGGAGATGTCAAGTTCGCCAGCACGGTGTTCGAACGATATCAACAGCGGATGGGCGAACGGGCCACACTGATTGGGCAGTTAATCGACACGGAGCACGACTTCTCCATTGAGGAGGAGATGGTGCTGGATCCGGATGATCACGAGTGGTCGAAAACGGAAGCGGAACTGGCAGAACGCTGGCGAAAACGAGTCAAGTTTGACCTGCTGATGCTGAAGCTGGAGGACACCGAACTGGCGGAAGCCCGCACACGGCTGCACAAGCGATATCACCGCAATCGCAATCTGCTGAAGCAGACAGAATCGCACGAGGTGCTGGAACTGTACCTGTCCTCCATGACTCACTGTCTGGATCCTCATTCCAGCTACATGTCACCTCAGACACTGGAGGACTTTCGGATCAACATGGAACTGAAGCTGGAAGGCATTGGTGCCCGGTTGAGATACGATGACGGCTACACGGTTGTCGAGGACGTCATCAAAGGCGGGGCGGCAGCGGCCAATGGCAATCTGGTTAAGGGCGATAAGATTATTGGCGTCGACCCGGACGGCCCAGGCGGATCGGAAGAAATTATCGATGTTGTCGAAATGAAGCTTTCTAAAGTCGTGGACAAGATCCGTGGCCCCAGTGGCACAACTGTCACGCTGCAGGTGAAGAAAGAAGAAGGCGGCATCGAAGATTACACGATGACGCGTCAGACCGTAAAGCTGACGGAACAGGAAGTCAAAGGCAAGATTATCGAAGCGTCCACGTGGCTTGAGGGACGACCCGGTCGCATCGGAGTTCTTAACATCCCGTCGTTCTACCGAGATTTTCGCGAAGCTTCTCGCGGTGGCGATTTCAAGAGCACCAGCCGTGACGTGAAGAAAGTCCTGGCACGGTTCCGCGAACAGGGTGTCGATGCGTTAATTGTTGACCTGCGATGGAACGGCGGAGGAGCGTTGAGCGAGGCAATAGAAGTATCAGGCCTGTTTATTCCCCAAGGCCCGATCGTCCAGGTTCGCGAACCGAATAACGCCGTGACGCCGTACAACGATGAAGATCCCGATATGTACTGGCGTAAACCGATGGTTGTTGTGTGCAACCGACTGTCAGCTTCAGCGTCAGAGATCTTTGCAGGAGCCATCAAGGACTACCGACGAGGAATCGTGATCGGTGACAAGACGACTCACGGTAAAGGGACCGTGCAGAATGTCATGAACGTTGCCAGTCGCCTGTCATTGTTTGGAAAAGATCGAGGTGCTTTGAAGCTGACCATCAGCAAATTCTATCGAGTCAACGGCGACAGTACTCAGAATAAAGGCGTCGTCTCAGACGTCGTGCTGCCATCGATCATGAATCATCGCGACATCGGCGAGGACTCGCTGGACAACGCGCTGGCATTCGACCGAATTCAAAGAGCCCGCTATCTGCCGTTCAGTGCCTACGTGAACGACGGAATCAGCCGGACACTGGCTCAGCAAAGTGCCAGTCGCGTCAGCATTGACAAAGACTTCCAGAAAGTTGCGCAGAATGTCACACGCTACACGGAACGCAAAAATCGCAAGACAATCTCGTTGAATGAAAAGACGCTTCGCATGGAAGAAGAAGAACTGAAACGCGAACGGGAAGAGGAAGAAGAAACGATGAAGAAGGCCACCGGCACCGATGACGAAAAGGACATCTTTGCCGACAACTTCTACAACCGGGAACTTGTCAACATTTCAGTCGACTACTCGCAACTTCTGGACGATCAACGCACTGCCGGAAAATAGCGGCAAGCCAAGGGCCCGGCAGAACGTCAGGCCAGCCTGACACACTCGTCAGGCGTGTCGCACATCGGCAGCGCCGAGGGCCGCTGTCAGGAAGTCACGAACCGCGTTCAGGATCTGATCCTGAACGTCGAGTGACGGATCGGTAGTGATTGTCACCGTTCGATTCCTATGGTTACGTGGTTGTGTTCGACCATGATCGTCGAGGTTGTGGGGCGTGAACTCGATTCGGGAAAAACTGTCCTTGTCGTGTGGTCCGTTCACTGTTGTTGACCGCAGCCGAAGTCGACCACCGGGAAATTCGTTGCTGAGCTGGGACTCCATGCGCACCAGCGAAAACTGTGTTTCGTTCTGATTCACGATGTCCAGAACCAACGGCTTCTGTTGCAGACGTGCAAAGAGGCACTGAATCGTCTCGTTCAGCATGGGGTGCATCCAGTCGCCCGCGACTTCAGCATGCGGTTGCAGCACGAATCGACGATACCAGAGACCGGGGTGCGGCAGGACCAGAGTATCGCTGTCGACCGACTCTTCCGCATACAGCAGCAAGTCCAGATCAACTGCCCGGGGCCCCCAGTGAATCGTTCGCTGTCGCCCGAGGTGCCTTTCTGTCGTGTGCAGCAACGCCAGCAATTCGTTCGGTGTCAGCGTTGTGTCCAGAATGGCGACGGCGTTTAGAAAGTCACCTCCGGCAGACGCCCCCATCGCTCGGGTGATGATCGTCGTGCTGACTCGGCAAATGTGGACACCGCTGTCGCTCAACAGCGACAGGGCATCGTCGAAACACTTTTCGGTGTTTTCAAGGTTTCCACCGATTCCAATTGAGCACTCTGCCACGCTGTTTTCCTTTCGTTCTGCGCACAGACTGTTACGCATTACGTCAGGAAGTGGAACCGCAGTTTACAGGGTGTCACGCTGATTTGTGGACGCGGAAGACGTGATTCCGTCAGAGAAAACGGCTCGCCCACGAGCCTGGACGGTTCACTAAAAGATGTCAACTGGTCTAGAAACCGTTGGCATCCAGGTCAGTCTCGATGTCCGTCCACCAGTCCAGTACGCTGTTCCCGGCCGCTGTGATGCCAATCAGGGCGACAAGCAGAATCATGGCCAGCATCACGCAGTATTCAACGGCCGTTGTCCCGTCCGTCTCGACCAGAAATGACTGAAGAGTTTTCCCGAATTGCATCGTCTGCGGCCTCTTAGGATTCATCGTCTCTGTGGACTCTATGTCGTAAGCGTATGGTGGCAACCTGGCAGTTCGGGATGTAAGGGGATTTACGCAGGCCATGACGGACAACCGCTACTTCCTGTCCTGTCGAGTAGCAATGTTTCCGATTCTCCCGGTCCTTCGGAAACGATTGGCTCTGTCTCTGAAAGGAATCTTGTCGAAGTTTCCAATTGTTGCATCTATATCACTCCCGATTCACCGCGTTGTGAATACATTCTCATTCACTTTCCGGAATGCAGAAGCACAGAGGTACTGCGGGCACCCTTCCCCATCTCCGGCCTGGCGACGGGCAGGATGCCCAACCGGCGACACGTATTTTTTCATTGGACTTCAGACCCCTGCGATAAAACATGCCCAGTTATTCAGAACGACTCGCCGCTCGCGTTGAGCAACTCAACACTCCTGCATTGGTCGGACTGGACCCCCGCTGGGAGCAACTGCCGGCAGAGATACAGACAGCGGCTCAGTCGGCAGGTGGCAGCGAACTGGCAGTCATGGCTCGCGGTTTTGAGAGCTTCTGCTGCGACATTATCGATGTGGTTGCCCCCCTGGTTCCCGCTGTGAAGCCTCAGGTCGCATTCTTTGAGCAACTCGGTCCCGCAGGATTCACGGCTCTGGCCCGAATCATCAGGCATGCCCGCACGGCGGGGCTGGTTGTGATCGCTGACGCCAAACGCGGAGACATCGGTTCGACCGCCACTGCTTACGCCGACGCGTGGCTGGCCGGTGATGACCCGGACGCCGCACCATTTGGCGCGGACGCATTGACGGTGAACGCTTATCTCGGCGATGACACGCTGCGGCCATTTGTCGAAAAAGCGGCCCAAAACAGTGCCGGACTTTATATTCTGGTGCGCACAAGCAATCCCGGTGCTGCAACGTTTCAGGACCGGACGTCCGAGAACCAGAAACTCTTCGAAACGGTCGCTGATGTGGTGCAGCAACTCAACGTGAGTCACTGGCCGGAACACGACTACGGTTCGATTGGAGCGGTCGTCGGGGCTACGTGGCCGGAAGAGCTGAATTCCTTACGCCGTCGGATGCCCAACACTCCGTTTCTGGTACCCGGCTACGGCAGTCAGGGTGGCACGGCCGCTGACGTTGCTGGTGCGTTCGACCAAAACGGTCAGGGCGCACTGGTGAACAGTTCTCGCGGAATTAACTTCGCTTTCCAGAAAGAAGAGTACGCAGAACAATTCAGCCCCGCACGCTGGCGCGATGCGATCGAAGCGGCGACACGTCAGATGATCGCCGACCTGCGGAAGCATATCCCCGCGACTGCGTAACCGCCTAAGATCGTGTCGTAGCTTCCTCGGCGGACAGTTCTTTATCGGCAGATTCCCCGCGGGCGTCGATGATCGCGTCGTCTCGAAAGGAAAGTCGCACGCCATCCAGTTCAATCTCACTGATGCGGTAGCGGACGTCCTCTTTGGGAAAAAACGACAGACGAGGACCGATGTTTGGCGGTGAAAACGGTCGGTGCGTCGGCAGAAGGCCTCTGCCGTCGGAGTGTATTTGGGGTGCCTCAAGTCTGATGTGGATGGCCGGTGTGCCGGGATAATTCAATGTCACCCGAATATCGTCCGAGTCATCGCTGCCGTCTTCAGTCGCGGCGCGTTCTGCCACAAAATCGGCCTGAAGTCCTGCGGGACCTGGTCGGTACCGGACCGTTCGTAACGGTGTCTGTCCTGCTGCGACTTCAGGTTTCGCGTCACGTAGTTTCCATGCTGCAGCGACAGACAGCGTAACGGCTGCCCCCTGAGGTGTTCGTCGGATCGATGCAGACAGCGTCGATGCCAGAAACTGCTGTGTCTGTTTAGGCACGGCTTCTGCGCCAAGCATTCGTACGCACAGCAGCAGGCCGGGAATCGGTACGTCACGAACGACCTGCTCGTCGCTCAGCAGTTCGGCCAGCCGAGTCGTGTTTTTTGAGTGATAATACAGTGATACCAGGGCAACCCGACTTTGGCCGGCTTCCTGATCCTCGTCAAGATTACAGAGAATCAATTCTTCGGCATCATCAAAACGCTGGTGTCTTCCCAGAACCCAGGCACAGATCAGATTGGACTCCCAATTGCGGATGGAATGGTCCATGACTCGCATCGCGGTGTCCGGGGCTTCCGGAAGTCCCTGGTGTTCCTGCAACAGGGCAAGGTTGGCCATACTGCTGGCCATCATGTCATCCTGCCGAAAATGACCACTGCCAATGGCACTCAGACGTTGATACGTTTCGGTCGCCTCCTTAATCAGACCCAGTTGTTGCTGCGTTCTGGCGACGTAGTACCAATACGGCGGATAACATTCCATGAAACGCTCCATCCGGGACAACATACGTAGCCGTTGAGCGGCATCGCGTTCGGCCAGCACACGTGTCATCTGGTCCAGATCCTGGTCACGAATCAGCCAGCGGTCCGGAATATCGTTCTTTTGCGACAATCGCCAGAAGCTGTCCAGGAACGCGCTTGAGCGAGACATCAGGCCATTGAACTCGCTCTTCTCGACCTTCCATCGATCAGAGTCGCGCCGCACCTGCTGATTGCGATAGTCCCACCAACTATTGGCTCCCGACTGAATCGCGCTACCCAACTGTCCCGTGAGCACTTGCGCTCCGACAACAAAAAAACCGGTTCCCAGTTGTCTGTGAGTGTTGCGACGGAACTGTTCGTCGATTGCCACTCGTTCACGGTCGGTGATCTGCACCTGACCGATTTCTTCGAGAATAGACTTGTACAGCGTGATGACTTCGGGATCTTCGATGCGGTTCAGATCCAGATTGTTCAGAATGCGCTGCTGCTCTTCATGAAAGATGTGCTTTTCCGGCGTTCGACGAATTCGGTGTAGCGAGGCTCTGCAATAGTTCAGAGCGACGGCCGTGATCTTTCGTACTTCGTCAGGATTTTCCGTCGCCGCCGCACTGTCGTCGGCGACGAGCGCAGGGGACGAGGCAACAACGGTCAGCAGCACGACACAGAAGAGTGATGACGCGATTGATGGTTTCATGAATCTGCAGACTGTTCGAAGTCCATGTGTCTGGCGGTTATCTAAGGCCACTCGTCATTGAGTGTTTGCTGCATCAACAGCAAAAAGAACCGCCAGAACTCTGGATTGTTGACAGCTGCCGGCGCAGAACTTCTTCCGTGAAATGGCGTCGACGAACGCCACATGATTTCACGTGGAGAGCTGCAGACAAGCCCCAATTTACTGAACGATCATGATCCGTCAGAGACCACAGCGACGATGACGGTGAATCCGAAGCCGTAATCGGCGGAAGCTGCAGCAGTGACGTAGAATCTGCCACTCTTGCCGATTCATCGTCCGGTCCGTGTCGCCGCCCGTCATTTCATCTCAGCGACGGTGTTGGACGGGAATACCGCCTTGCATCCCTGCTGATCCCTACGGACCGCAAATTCGTCACTGGCCTTCAGGTGCGGATCCAATAGTCGGGTTTCCCCGAAGCGACCATAAAAAAACGTCATGGCTCAATCTGTGACCTAATGCTTGTGAATACCCTTACACCAGGAGTACCTCATGGCCCTCAAGACCGACGATTTCATCTATTTGCAACGAGATGTCTCAGACACTCAGACCGATCTGCTGCCAGGACGAGTCCTGTGGACCAACGATAATTTGGTCGCGGCAGAAATGGACGTGGTGACCTTTCCGTACGACACTGGCAATAAAGTCAGGATTCTTTTTGAAGACGGCCGTCGGTTCGTTGCGCAGGATGCAGTCGTTGAAGGCCTCATCGACCGCGAAGCCGCCGATGACCCTTCCTTCGAACAATTGTCCCGAATGGACTATGACCAAGAGTCGCAGCCCGCCGTCGTCGTCCTCGAACGAATCGGACAACCGATACTAGCCGAAAATCGCGAGTGTTATCGAGTGCGAACATCCGCACTGAATGTGACGGTTGAATTTGGCAACTGCCCGGAATGTGAACTGGCTGACATCAGCCAGACAGGATTTGCCGTGTTCAGCGACGAGGTCCTGGAACAGAGTTCAGTTGTTGACGCAGCCTTACCGAGCGGAGACTCTGTCATTCGCGGAAATGTCAGAATTCAGAGTGTACGTCAGTTGCGAAACGGTCGGTATCGTTACGGTGTCGCTGTGATCGGTCGTGGCTTGCAGAATGCATGTGGGTCATTGGCGGCTGAACTTCAGCGGCAAGTACTTCGCCGAACGCTAACTGTGCGGAGCTCATGAAGCGGTAGAGTTCGGCACTGTAAACGGGGCAGAGAATGCTCCCAGCGCTCCGTGACCACCCTGTTGTTCCAGGCTGGCGCGGACCAGCTTATCGGGTGACGGCACGAGGAGAGACCGAGGCCACTCGGACTCCATCCCCGACGTACTCTACGGCCCACTTCCGGGCGTGCACGATGTTCGCACTGTTGATCGGACCGTACGTGCCGACCTGCCGCGCCGTGCGATGTCCCTGTCTCCGTCGGCACAAACCACTGCGGCACCGGACTTTACGAATCTTTCGCATGGCGCTCTGCGGATTCCACGATAGCCACCGGTAACGATGACGACGGATTTCGCGTTGGCGAACGTCACATCGACGTACGGTCTCTGCACGGATGTTGCAGAATTACTGGTCAGAGTCGTGGGACCCGGTATCGTCATGCAACGACGATGAACGGCGCGTCTTTGTGCCGACCGGGGTGCCTCATGGATCTATACTTACGACCTGAAGAACTGTCACCAGTGTGCAGGTGCAGACCAGATAGTCGGGTTTCTACGTTGTCGCCCAAAAAAAACAACACGGCGCGATATGTGACCTAGTTGTTTACTGTATCCCCACCAGTAGGAGAATCACATGTCCCTCAAAGATAACAGTATCATCTATCTGCAACGCGATGTCTCGTCGATTCGCACGGACCTGCTGCCTGGCCGAGTCCTCTGGACAAACGGCAATTGGGTAGCCGCAGAATTGGATGTCGTGACTTTTCCGTACGCCGGCAAAAAGGTCGTGATGCTTTTTGAAGATGGTCGCCGGTTCGTTATGCAGGATGCCCGGGTGGAAGGCGTTATCGATTGCGAAGTCGCAGATGCCCCCCCTCCCTACGAAGATTTGCCGCGCATGGACTTTGATGAAGATTCGCGGTCCGTAAGTGTGGTCCTTGAACGAATCGGAGAACCGTCATCGGCCGAAAGTCGGGAATGTTTTCGGGTGAGAACATCCGCATTGAACGTAAGTGTCGAATTTGGTAGCTGCTCGGAATGCGAACTGACCGACATCAGTCAGACAGGCTTTGCCGTGCTGAGCGAGGAGTTCTTCGAACTGCACTCAGTCGTTGATGTGACGCTTCCTGGCGAAGATTCTGTCGTCGACGGACATGTCAAGATTCTGAGCGTGCGTCAATTGCGAGACGCCTGGTATCGTTACGGGGTCGCTGTTCTGGGACGTGGCCTGCAGAATGCCTGTAAGTCACTGGCAAACGAACTTCAGCGACAGGTGCTTCGGCGATCACTAAGCGTGCGAGCCTGATGAATCGGTGGGATTGGGCATCGGATACGGATCAGCGAATGCTCCCAGTGCTCCGAGACCACCATCAACTTCCAGGTCCGTTCCTGTCACAAATGACGCATCCGGGCCGCTGAGCCACAATACAGCGTTGGCGACTTCTTCCGGCCGGCCAATCCGTCCAATCGGATGACGATTTGCCAGAGCAGCGCCACCACCCTGCTGCTCCAGGCTGGCGCGGACCAGCGGAGTGTCGATGGCACCGGGAGAGACCGAGACCACTCGAATTCCGTCACGAGCGTACTCGACCGCCCACTGTCGTGCCTGCATGATGTTCGCAGCCTTGATCGGACCATACGTACCGACCTGCCGCGCTGTGCGATGTCCCTGGCCACTGGAGATGTTGACCACCACGCCGCTGTGCTGTTGTCGCATGTGAGGCAGCGCGGACATCGCCATAAACGTGTAGCCGGACAGGTTGACGCCGATGACCCCGTCCCACACGTCGACGGGCACTTCGTGAATCGGTCGGTAGGAATCCTTTGGCTGAATCGCCGCATTGTTGACCAAAACATCCAGCCCGCCAAATCGCTCGACAGTCCAGCCGACAACAGATGCACAATCATCTGTGCGGGACGTATCACATTGGCGAAACTCAATGCCCTCGGGCAGTTGTCGACCGCCGATTGTGTCCACGTCAGCACAAACCACGGTTGCACCGGACGTTGCGAAGCTTTCACAGATCGCTCTGCCAATACCGCTGCAGCCGCCGGTGACAATGACCACGCGCCCCGTATTGTCGAATGTCACACGGCCGCTCGGTCGCAAAACGGAAGTGTCAGAATTACTGGTCATGGTGGTTGATCCCGATCTTCTCATCAGCGGACGATGAGGGGCGTGTAAATGTCCCCATCCCGATTCGTTGTGTCGGGCCGCAACGGGGTGGTGTCAGACTCTATGATTTGTAGCAGTGATTCTGTGGCAGTGACGGGCAGGGACAGCCACAGGAAACGCGAAGAGACACAAAAAGTAATGCGTGGGATTCATCTGGCTGAGCGACTGAACGGAATCGCCGTAGTGTAGGCTGCCAGGCTGGCCGCCCGTGTTACGAGAATCTCCAGGGTTTGAAAATACAATCTTTTACCGCACGCAGCGACCCAATACACTGTTTAACCTTGTGGACACCGAGTCACCGACTGCATAGAGTGGTTCGGTCGTCTGCATCTCGACGTTCTCAGGCATCTGTTGGGTTTTCCGAAGTCACTCGTTACGGCCACGTGTTTTGTCTCAGTTACGTCATTCCTGTTCGCCCGGTCACGCAAAGCGTGATGACGAGAATCGCCGCCTAAGGCCGCAGCCATGAAAGTGCTTCTGGCAGAAGACAGTCTCACTATGCGGAGGCTGCTCGCATCCCAGCTGCAGCGTTGGAATTACGAAATCACTGAAGTTGAAGACGGTGCCAAGGCGTGGGAGAAGTTTCAGGAAAGCCATTTTTCATTGGTCCTGACCGACTGGATGATGCCCGAAGTGGATGGGCTGGAATTGATTCGTCGTATTCGGGAATCCGGTCACGCGGAATACGTTTATATCGTTCTGCTGACGTCCAAATCGGACAACGAAGATCTTGTCGAAGCCATGGATGCCGGGGCGGACGATTTTCTTGCAAAACCCTGCAATCCCAAAGAACTGCGAGTCCGTCTGCGTGCCGGGGAGCGAATTATTGAACTGGAACACACGCTGATCGAGCAAAACCATCAGCTGATGGAGGCACAGGCCGCGCTGGTGCAAAGCGAGAAACTGGCCGGCGTCGGTCAACTGGCGGCCGGGATGGCTCATGAAATTAACAATCCGGTTGCATTCGTTTCGAACAACCTGGCGGTTTTGCAGCGCGACGTGCAATCGTTGTTCAAACTGCTCGATCAATACGAAACATGCCTGCCGGTCGTGGAACGGGAAGATGAGCATCTGGCGGACCGCCTCAAAAAGATCGAATCTGAATGCGATCTGCCATGGCTCAAGGAGAATCTGCCTCAGCTGTTTCGATCGTCCCTCGACGGCTTGATGCGTGTCCGCGAAATCGTCGGTAACCTGCGGGACTTTGCTCACCTTGATCAGGCGGCGGCTGACGAAATGGACGTTGGCGCGGCACTGGAATCGACGTTGGAGATTCTGGCTTCCGATCTTGAAGCGAAGCAACTGACGGTCAGGACCGCCTTTGAGGATACGTTGAGTATTTACTGTCAACCCGCGAGTCTAAAGCAGGTCTTCCACGCGATCCTGTTGAATGCTGTTCAGGCAAGTGAGCCGAAGGGAATACTTGAGGTCGCTGTCTCGCGGAACGAATCGTCGGTCTGTGTGGAAATCACAGACCATGGCTGTGGCATGGACGAAACAACTCAGCGACGGCTGTTTGAACCGTTCTACACAACGCGCCCGGTGGGTTCCGGTCAGGGACTGGGCCTGGCCGTGAGTTATGGCGTGGTAAAACAACACGGCGGTTCCATTGAATTTGAGTCAACTCCGGGGAAAGGGACAACCTTTCGTGTTATGCTGCCGGACAGGCAGAAATCTTTCTGACGGCAGAGTGAGCAGCCCACAATGTTGTTGGTCAGGCTGTTTTCATCGCGAGAGACACAGGAAAAACTATGTCGACGGAGCCCAAACATCCCATCCTCATTGTGGATGACGAACCAGACGTTTTGTTTTCCCTTAAGGGACTGCTGCGACACGACTTTGAACTTCACACCGCAGAGTCCGGTGAACAGGCGCTTGCTATTCTGCGGCAACATCCGATTCACGTGGTTATGACCGATCAACGGATGCCCGGAATGACGGGCACCGAGCTAATGAGTCAGGCGAAAGTGCTGCATCCCGATGCCGTCCGGATCGTCTTTACGGGATATGCAGACATCAAGGCTGTTATTGAAGCCATCAACACGGGCGGACTTTATCGCTATATCACCAAACCGTGGGATCCTGACGAACTGATTGACGTTCTGCATCATGCCGCACAGCGGTATGATCAGGATGCCAAAAAGATAAGGTTTTCCACAGACGTGAAGTCCTTTGCAAACGATGTTGTTCGGATTGCGGAAGCAGGCAAATTGGACAGTGATGACGCCGAGGCGGTGGGTACGCTGATTGATCGGGGCAAGTCGATCGTGGCCAGGGCAAACGTGCTGTTTTAACTTTGTCCTTGCCCAGCGATGGGCCGAAAGAATAACAAATGGCCGAAAAAGAACCTGTGCTGCTTACTATTCTCATCGACACCAACCGCATGAGATGGCTTGCCGGCGGAATTAGTCTTGACCATCGCGTGTTTCCGCTACTGGCATCACATGATGATGATCTGACTGGATATCGAAGCATGGAATTTGACGAACAGGCCTCCTTTCTGCGTCATCGATTTTGCGGTGCGTTGCAGCGAGGATGCGATCGTTTGTGGGGCCTGCAAAAAAAAGCGTGCCAGTTCGTCTTTCTGACCGACAGCGTGTTTCCGGACGCTCCGCCCGAACTAACCGCACGAATTGCAGATCACCTGGCCCAGTGGATGACCAATCCGCCGGTCGCGTTTTTTTCCGTCGGCAGTGCATCTTACGACGCTCGCCCCCTGGAAGTCACCAGACTGGCCGGCGAGATCACTTCGGAGTTTTCCGAGGCGTTGGAGCTGGGACTGCCAATGCTCCTCGACGTTGCGACCCAGGCTGATCGTTGGGAACAGGTGCCTCCACCAAAGATACACAGCAACTGAGCGCCGTCTGCACGATTCATAAGACCTGATGAGTCATGCTTTTTCAGCGAATTATGTTGACGCTGAACCTGGCTTTGCGACGAGCAGCAGCGGGGCATTCGTTTCCGGGTGTTGCAGCCGTTTGCTTGTTTTCGTGAACCGTGCCGTCCCGTGGATATGCCATTTTCTGGGCTGTAACGCGTTTTTCGCGGCCAGGACTCAGCCTGACACGCTATCGCTCGGATCCGTGTTCAGGCCCCTGCCCTCATAGATCAAGTGCTGGGAAATGCGATCACGCCAGTCTTCTTCGTCGTACGATATGAGGTCGATTAGCTCGTCCGGCCCGAGTGGAGCGCCTGCACTCAGGTGAGTTCGAAGTCGATCGCTGCCAAAGAGGATGTCGATCGGTGGCTTTATGTTTTCGTATTCGTACGGCGGGTGCAGCCATGAAAATTCCTGCGGCGACAGCTGACGGGCGGCGGCGATCATAATGATGGTCAGTTGGACGGATCGAATTGCTGCTGCGTCCAGAATGTGGATCCCCAGGCCTCCACACGTCTGGTGCTTCCACTTGTCGAACGTTGGTTGAAACCGGAGTGCCTGCAGACCGACACCCGGATGTTCGTGCGGACGAATGGCTGCAAGGAACTGATCCGGGTTCAGGGCTGGCGCACCGACGATTTCAAATGGCATTGTGGTGCCCCGCCCTTCCGACAGACTGGTGCCCTCCAGCAGAACCTGCCCTGGATACAATACTGCCGTTTGCCAACGCGGCATGTTGGGCGATGGAGGAACCCACGGCAGACCGGTGTTTGGGAAAAGCATCGATCGGTCCCAGCCACTCATCGGTACGACTGTGAGTTCTGCGCCAATGTGTTCCTCGGTGTTCAGCAGTTGGGCCAGTTCGCCGATCGTCAATCCGTGTCGTAACGGGATTTCGCTGCCGCCCACGAAGCTGCGAAAGCTGTTTTCCAGCATTGGCCCTTCGACGACTGCTCCTCCCAGTGGGTTTGGCCGATCCAGTACGACTACGCGGACGTGGTTTCGAGCGCAAGCGTGGAGGCATTCGAGCATCGTCCAGACGAACGTGTACACTCGTGTGCCGACGTCCTGCAGATCAATGACCAGGCAGTCGATATCGGCCAGCATGCTGTCTGCGGGCCGTCGCGTTTCCGCGTACAGACTATGGACCGGCAGGTCCAGCGGCGCGTATCGCGTGTCAGGCGATTCGATCATGTTGGCCTGCTGCTCACCCCAGAATCCGTGCTGCGGTGAGAACAGAACGCGCAGTTGCCCGGGCAACTTTTCGTCCAGCAAATCGCAGGCGTAGCGAAACTCGTGATTCACCGAAGCCTGATTCATCAGCAGGCCCAGCCGTACGCCCCGTACCGCAGGTGGTGGTGCTGCGAGGAAGTTATCCAGTCCGGTTCGAATGCGATTCTGCATAGTGCGTCAATCGTACAACAGAAAGGTCTGCCGTCGTTCCAGAAACTGCTGCACTCCCGCAGTGGCAGTTTGCTGTACTTGATCCGCTGGCTGCCCTGCCAGAATCGAATCCAGAGTCCGGCGATTGCCCAGCAGTCGCATGGCGTCTTTGCCTTTCCAATCGTTCGGATACAGCTTCCGCAACTGGGCCGAGATCTCGAACCCGACTATCAGTGGCTCAAACTGTTGTCGGTCTGTAATGACGATGTTGATGCCGCCGCACGGCTGGTTGGCGTACTTGCTGGAAGTCGGTGCGAAGCGAATCGGCACGAACGCGACTCCTGGGATTTCGCGAGCGTTCAATGCTCCGGCCAGTTGACGCGGTTGAATCCAGGGGGCGCCGATCACTTCGAACGGTGTGTCTGTGCCACGACCAACGGAGATATTTGTCGTTTCTATGAGGCCAATCCCCGGATACAGCAGAGCCTGTGTCAGACATCGCATGTTTGGTGACGGATTGACCCACACCAGGCCGGTTGCATCCCACAGTGTGTCTCGCTGCCAGCCGTCGCAGCGAATTACATCAAGTTTCAGATCCAACTTCAGCTCCGTGCGAAACATCTGCGCCAGTTCGCCGATCGTCATGCCGTGACGAACCGGCAGATGGTGGAACCCGACGAACGATTTTTCACCGGCGTCCAGCATCGGGCCCGCCACATCGACTCCGTTGATGGGGTTGGGGCGATCCAGCACGACGAACCGTTTGCCGTGCTGCGCCGCAGCGTGCATCGCTTCGCCCATGGTTGAAATGTACGTGTAGAAACGTGCACCGATGTCCTGGATGTCAAAGACAATGGTGTCGACGCCGCTTAGCATCTGCTTTGTCGGACGACGTGTTTTGCCGTACAGGCTGAAGATCTTCAGTCCTGTCGATTGATCGGCCGCGTCATCGATTTTCGAGATGTCCAGCTTGCCTTCAAATCCATGCTCAGGACTGAACAATGCTGTGAGCGAAACGTTCGGGGCATCGTGCAGCAGCGTAACCGTGCTGACACCATCACGAGTCAGTCCGGTGTGATTGGTAATCAGGCCAATGCGTTGACCTGCCAGTTGATGAAACCCGTCACGTTGCAGCACGTCAACGCCACATAAAACGGTGTCCGCAGCTAAGCCGACGGAACCTGTCAGCAGAACAACTGTTGCACAAACCTGTTCGAAACGAATCATCATTCAGATCCCTTAGGTCGGGGGTACACGGTAGCGACCAACTCACCCACCACAAATGTCGTCACCGAACCGATCAGTGCCAGCCAGGGCCATGCAATACTCCAGCCGAAGTTCGGTGCCATGAATTGAACAAACAGAAGGACCGTCAGTCCGGCGAATGCGCCTGTCAATGCGGCAGCCTGCCCGGCTCGACGTGACAGCACACCAAGCGAGAAAATGCCCAGCAGTATGCCGGCGGAAAAACCGGCGATTGTCAATGCGCTGCGCACGACGGTCGCGTCCAGCGTAATCGCCCAGATGCCGATACCGATCTGAACGACGCCGAAGATGACTGTCCACCACCGTGAAATCGCCAGCTGACGTTCCGGTGCAGGCGGAGTTTTACAGGCAGGTAGATAGAAGTCATTTAACAATGCCGACGCCGAAGCATTCAGCGAACTCGACAGTGTCGACATCGCGGCAGAAAGAATGGCAGCCAGCATCAGACCGATCAGTCCGGTGTTCCGGGGAAAACTGTGCACGATGAAGTGAGCAAAAACCTGGTCCGCCTCTGCCGGAGCAACATTGCCTTCCAGCGAATAGAAGCAGGCCAGTTCAACGCCGATAAACAGAAACAACGCGAACTGAAACAGGACCACAAACGAGCTTAGAAAGATGGCTCGTCCCGCATCGCGTTCGCTGCGAGCACTCAGGTAGCGCTGCACCATCATGTGGTCAGTTCCGTGCGTTCCGATGGTCAATACAGCTCCGCCGATCAGGCCTGCCCAGATGTTGTAGGGATCAGATATCGAAAACCCAACTTCAAACAGCCGCGACTTGCCGGATGATTCGGCGAATGCCCACAGCTGATTCCAGCCGCCCGGAAGATTGTTGGCGATGATGATGACGGCCGCCGCACCGCCGAGCATGTAGATGACGAACTGAATGCAGTCATTCCAGACCACGGATCGCAGCCCGCCGAAGACTGTGTAGACAATCGTGACAGCTCCCATGGCCACAACGCTCCATGCGAACGGCCAGCCCAGCAGAGTGTGAACAACCAGTCCGGCCAGAAACAGCCTCAGCCCATCGCCCAGATTTCGGGTCACCAGAAACAACAGTGACGCGGCCGTTTTGGTGGCGCTGCCAAATCGCTGATCCAGCACCTGATATGCCGTGAACAGTTTCCCCTTGAAGTACAGGGGCAGAAAGACGCGCACAACAACGGCCCGCCCCAGCACGTACCCCATCGCAATCTGCAGCCATCGCATTCCGACTTCGCCGTAAGCCGCTCCTGGAATACTCAGCACGGTGGCGGTACTGGTTTCTGTGGCCACGATGGACCCCAGAATCGCCCACCAAGGTAACGATCGGCCACCCAGCAGGTACGATTCGACGTCTTTGTTCTTCCGGCCGGACCAGAAACCGATGCCGATTGCTGCCAGCAGCAGCGAACTCAGGACCACAACGTCCACGATGCCAAGGTCTGCACTCACTCTGATGATTTCTCCCCGTACCACAGTTGTCATCGGTCAGCGACCGTGTCGATACTGTACACGAACCAGTCGGCTTTCGCTCGTAACACGTTTGACCGTCGGTGTTGGCGTTTTGGGTCGGCGATGGCGGGGCATCGCTGGCCTCTGCAGCCGGCGCGTCGGCAGGTTGGACGTTCCGGCTGGGTGTTCTCGAGAAATGTGGTAGAGTCGTGGAGGGTGGCCGGAGGCTGGACTGAGCTTGCGAAGGAGAATTAAACCGGCACTGCCGGCCCCGGGGTTCACTCGTTCCTCGCTCCAACCACCGGCCACCCTCCCGAATCCACAACATTCCGTGATTTCATCTTTCCGGCTTTGGGCTGTCGAATTCGAAGGACTTCGCCGACCGGACGCTGCTCTTCCATCGCTCATACCTGCCATCACCGCAACGTATCCTGAATTGGTACCTGAAACTCGATGACTTCTGACTCACATTCCGACTTGATCAATGATCTGACCACAGAAGCCGTGAATCCGGCGTCTGCGAGAATTGACACGTTGACACCGGTGGAAATCGTACGGCTGATGAACGCCGAGGATGCCACGATTCCTCAGGCGATCGCCCAGGAAGCCGAATCGATCGCCAGTGCAATCACGGTGATCACAGAGCGAATTCGCAACGGTGGGCGGTTGATCTACATCGGAGCGGGCACGTCCGGGCGTCTTGGTGTGCTGGATGCGTCCGAATGTCCACCAACCTTCAGCACTCTCCCGGAAATGGTTGTGGGGCTGATCGCTGGCGGCGATTCTGCGCTGCGAAAGGCGGCGGAAGGCGTGGAGGATCACCCCGAGACTGCTGTCGAAGATTTGCAGACCATCGACCTGGCCAGGGCTGACGTAATCGTTGGCATCGCCAGCAGTGGTCGCACACCGTACGTGATCGGAGCACTCAAACATGCTCGTTCCGTTGGAGCATTCGCGATAGGGCTGGTATGTAACGAAGGATCCGCTCTATCGCAGGTGGCCGACCTGATGATCACCCCGGTCGTGGGGCCGGAACTCATTACCGGTTCGACTCGAATGAAGGCGGGGACCGCGACGAAAATGATCCTGAACATGCTCACCACGGCAACGATGGTGCAACTTGGCAAGACATACGGCAATCTGATGGTCGACCTGCGGGCAACAAATACAAAGCTGGTGGCTCGCAGTTGTCGTCTTGTGACATTACTGACAGGCATTTCCGAAACGCAGGCGAAGGAAGAACTGCAAAAGTGTGACGGTGAACTGAAGACCACAGTCGTGATGATTCGTCGCGGTGTCTCTCCGGACGCCGCTCGCCGAATTCTCAGCGACTGCGGTCACCAGCTTCGACCGGCGTTGCAGACTGCCGACGGAGAAAATTCGTGACAGACCCGCACGATAGGCTGGTGATCGGCGTTGATGCGGGCGGTACGTCAACGGTTGCGTGGATCGGTGAAGTCAGCGACGCAACATCTGAAAGGCCGTTGGGCAGGGGACAGGCTGGCCCCGGCAATCCGAGATCCGTTGGTTTTGACCATGCGACGCAGGCGATCACTGCGGCGATCACGGCTGCATTTGAACAAGCGAACCTGACGGCCGCTCGGGTTGCGAGTGTTTGTCTTTGCGTCGCTGGAGCCGGGCGTGCGGCAGAACAGGAGCAACTGAAATCCTGGGCAAAGTCGCAGGGCTTTGCAGACCGCGTGACAGTGATGGACGACGCCGAACCGATCCTCGCCGCGGCGTCGCGGGACAGCATCGGTATCGCTCTGATCAGCGGGACAGGTTCTCTGGCACTGGGCCGCAACGGCGATGGCCAGGTGGACCGGGTCGGTGGTTGGGGTTATCTGTTTGGCGACGAAGGCAGCGGCTATTCAATCGCGATGGCCGGACTTCAGGCAGCCGCCCAGGCGGCCGATGGTCGAGGCGAAAAGACGCTGCTGCTGAACGGTTTTATGGAACGATTTGGCGTCCGTACTCCGGCGGGACTCATCGAATCTGTCTATGGTGCCGCCCTGTCGCGACAGCAGTTGGCCGCGTGCTGCACAGTTGTCTTCGAGGCCGCGCCGAATGACGATGTTGCACAGGAGGTGCTGGATACTGCTGGCACTGAGCTGTCGGAGATGGTGACAACACTTGCGCAGAAACTGGGTTTCGAATCGAGCAGTTTTCCCCTGGGCCTCGCCGGTGGAGTGCTGCTGAATCAACCGACGTTTCGATCGGATGTTATCGGGAGAATTGGAATTAGTTCAGATCGCGTTGTTGACGTGCCCTGCCCCGTCGCAGGGGCGCTCATGATCGCCAGCAGGTTGGCCAGGAAATATCCGGGTGCACGCGGGACTGACGGTGATCTTGATCCCCTTTTCCACGGCGAGTAATCCCGCCGCATCATTTGACTATTGATCAATCGCCACATGCACTGGCCATAAACGCGCGGTGAAGTCTTCTGAAGCGGATCCCAGCCAGCGACCGTCGGAACTGAAGGCCGCTCCGACAATCTGCTTCTTGTGCCCCTCCAATACGGCAAGTTGTGTTCCGGACTCGACATCCCAGAGCCGTACGCGTTTGTCCTGAGATGATGTCGCGATTAAGGCGCCAGTCGGGTCGAATACAGCGAACAGTACACGTTTTCGATGACCACTGAGAACATGCAGTTGCTGACCGCTCTCGACGCTCCAGATTCTTGCTGTGCCATCCGCGGACGCCGTGGCAACCAGTTTGCCATCGGGGCTGAACCGAGCGTCCGTTAGTGTCTCTTTATGTCCACTTAGCCGGTGAATAGTACTCAGGTCCAGGGCATTCAGAACGTACGCCTCGCGCGCCCAGCCTCGGCATAACAACTGTCTACCGTCTTCCCGAAAATCGATTTGTTCCTGCGGTCCAAGGCCGTCGGGGCTCTGAGCAATCTGGCGTCCGGTATCCAAATCAAAGATTCGAACATGGTGCCTGTCAACGGTGGCAAGGTGATGACCATCCGGGCTGAACGCAGCCATCTGTACCACGCCTGCATGTCCAGTCAACTCGTGAATCTCTTCACCCGTCGCGGTCTTCAGAATCCGCACCGACGTCTTCTGCAGAATGGAACCCGAACTCTTCATTCCCGTTCTCGTTTTTGTGTACTGCCGAATTCTCGCGTCGGGCGTCGAGACCACCAGAGTGCCATCGGGGCTGAACGCGGCGAACTGCGCTCCACATGCGTGGCCCTTTATTCGGATCGGATCGGTTCGGTTCCGGTCTCCACGTCGAACACCCGCACTGGATTGAACGAAAGTGCCTCTGCGGGGCCCGGGAGGAACGGAGTGATCGTCGCGTGCGTTTCCTCAGTTCCCGTGACAACCTGCTTGCCGTTCGGGCTGAACTTCGCACTACGGACATCTCTTAATATTCGATCACGCAGTTCTGAGTCCAATGACGAATGTCCGCTCAGAACTGCCAGCGACTGACCGTTGTCTGCATCCCAGATTCGCGCGGACCCGTCGCGGGAGGCGGTCACTGCACGCTTTCCGTCAGGACTGAATTCCACAGATGTGACAACGCCACGATGACCGCTCAACTCGACAGCCAGCTGTTCCAGTGTGGCCGACGGCCAGATGACAGCCGTGCCATCCAGTGATGCGGACGTGATGAGAAGTCCGTCCGGGCTGAACTCGGCGGAGTACACGCGATCTTCATGGGCCTTCAGCACGGCAAGCCCTTTGCCCGAGTTTGTTTCCCAGACGCGGACGTTGCCATCGGCTGAGGCGGTGACAACTCTGTCACCATCCGCCGTGAAATGTGCGTCAAGACGGTTTCGTCGTGGCCACGGATGATGGATACCTGACGCCCATCAGGGACTTGATAAACTCGGCATGTCGCATCGGACGACGCTGTCACCAGACGCGAGCCATCCTGTGAGAACCGAATCCGGTTGACTTCGTGCGTGTGGTCTGTCAGAGACGATTCGCGTCTTCCAGTTTCAGGATTTCACGGCCCGTCGTGACGTCCCAAAGCCGTGCCGTTTTGTCGTGCGAACAGGTGACGACTTTGGAGCTGTCGGCGCTGAAACCTGCGTCTGTGACCTCGGCCGTGTGACTGGCCAGCAGAACCGTCTGATTTCCCGTTTCAGCGTCCCAGATGCGCACAGTCGCATCACCACGTTCTCCGGAATGCCAGCTTGTGATGGTCCGGCCCGCTGGGTCCACGTAGGTGTAATGGTTCGTGACATCATGTGAAACGGTCAGGATGTGGCGGCCGTCAGAACTGAACTCTGCCTGACTCACGGCGCCCGTGTGACCTTCAAGTGTTGCGATTCGCTGGCCGGACATCACGTCCCAGATGGCAGCCGTTTTGTCGTGTGACGCTGTCAATACTCGCTCGCCGTCGCTGGAAAAGACAGACGAAAGCACGGCACCGTCATGAGTCAGTATCCGCCGCGGTATCAGAACCGGTGCACGGGCGGTTGCTTCTGCGATCACCGTTTGATGCAGGAGTTCGAGCGCATGTTCTGTCTTGTCCCACTGCCAGTAGACGGCAAGGAATCCGGACGCGGCCACGGTCACCAGCAGAGCTGCCATGCCGGCGACCAGAGGTCTCCGGCGGGACCACTTTGTGACTCTTTCCATGAACCCGGCACGTCGCGCCTGAATTGGCTCACGCAGCAGCCAGCGATCAAGGTCGTCGGCCAGCGTTTCTGCCGACCCATATCGCTTTGCCGGATCCTTCTCCAGGCACTTCAGACATATTGTCTCGAGGTCCCGGTCGACCGCACACCGCGCCGATGGCTTTCGCGGTTCCGACTCAAGCACCTGCATCACGGTGTCGACGGGAGTTTCGCCCAGAAACGGAGGCTTGCCTGTCAACATTTCATACAGGATTGCTCCCAGACCGTAAACGTCGGTTGATGTTGTCAACGACGCGCGATTGCCGGTCGCCTGCTCGGGAGCCATGTAACTGGGCGTTCCTACCAACGTCTCGGAAGCCGTCAGGCGACTATCCGCAGCGATCTGCTGAGCTAATCCGAAGTCTGTGACGTACGGCTGCCCTGCTTCATCCAGCAGTACATTGGATGGTTTTAGATCACGATGCAGAATCTGTCTTTGGTGAGCGAAGTGGATTGCTCGGGCGATACTGACAAGCATACGAGCACATTCATCCTGGTTTTGCTGACTCAGGCCTGCTGCCTTGCCCGGATGCCGCGATTCAATCCCGTTCGCAAGATTGCCGTTCTCAACCAAGCGCATGCTGAAATAGTGTTGACCATCCTGCTCTCCGACCTCGTAGACGGAGATGATTGCGGGGTGGTCCAGGCTGGCCGCCGATTCTGCTTCCGTGTAGAAACGTTCGACTTCAGTATCGGTGGCGAATTGCCCCGCTCGAATCATCTTGAGGGCGACGATTCGGTTCAGCCGCGTTTGTCGTGCGCGGAACACTGTTCCCATGCCACCACTCGCCAGTTCCTCCAGTAATTCGTAGTCTCCAAAATAACGGCCATCGGTCGTGGAACGTGACGGCGAGGGATCGCTGTCGGCGGCGGGCGTTACGTTGTCGGTCGCCTGTTTGGCCTCCGCATTTCCCCCTGTTTTCTCGATCCACGTCGAGTCATTCGCCTTGATCGCAGAATCGGGCAGCCCCGTTTGCAGCAGACAGCGAGCGCACACGCCCAGCGGAGAGTCGGCACTCAGCTCAAGGCCGCAGTCTGGGCAACGGTTCGTGACATCGTTCATTACAGTTTCCATCGAAGATTCTCCTAGTCTAACAATCGCGGGAACGGAGGGTCGAATGCTATTGCCGTCCCTGACTGCAAAGTTCCTGGTAGGGATGGTGTCTGGTCCGAAGGGCGTGCACTGTCCCGTCCACGCAACCGGCTTACTCACCTCTGAAGCAACTGCTCCCGAGCGCAACACGGTTCTTCTCCGGATTTTCAACTTTCACGGAGAATCTCGGTTGGTCAGCGACCCCGGTCGGTGTTCAGGCAGAAAACACTGAGAAAAGGTGCGAGATTTCGTCATCAACGTCCGCTGAGGACGTGACCGTTTCAGCAATCTCTGACCTCAGCAATTCGCGATACCGATCGCGCAGCCGACTGACAGCCATCCGTGCGGCAGGCCCTGTCATCCCCAATTGAGGAGCAACCTCGGCCATGTTCGCTCCATCGGAACGACCACCGATGAACTGTTTCAATTCGGCGAACAGTCTCGTGTTTCCGCCCCGCTCCTGTTCCCGCCCCAGTTTCTGCATGACACGGGTCAGGACCGTGTTCACCCACTGGCGCTCAAAAAGTGCCTCGGCATCAAGGTCACCGGTTGACAGGTTCGCGTGCCATGAGTCTCCAGCCGAAAAATCGAGCGACAGGACTTTCTGACCTCCGCCTCGCTTTGCCGCGTTCCGCTTATCCCATTCGTTCGCCAGAAAGTGCTTGAAAGATGTCAACAGGAAGGAGCGAAATCGTCCACGGTTCGGGTCTGCATCTGCCAGATAGTCTCGTTCCAATAATCGCTCAAAGAACGCCTGAGTCAGATCCTGGGCATCATGCACATCTTTAACCCGACGCCGGACATATGCATACAAAGGCATCCAGTATGCATTGCACAGCCATTCCAACGCGGATCGAGACGATTCATCATCGGCGTTACCCACCGAGATGACCAGACTCCACTGCGTCGTGGCGAAATTCATACCACGGCTGCTCGTTGGGTCACTCTGGCTCACATGACTACCTGGATTGAAGGCAATTCGAACACATGTGCGGGCATGATAGCACTGCACACGGGGATCGGCATCACAGCACGCGACAGCAATACAGCGTCGGCCAACCGAAAGTTCAGAAACTGACTGAATACCGAAAATCGCTGCCGTGCGAAACGATGACGAAACGGTTAAAACTCGGGCATGCCAGCTGCAAATACGAAATACTCACTGCCATATGCACACCTGAATTTGCGGCGAAATCCCTTCGGCGAGTTCTCAGAAGACGAACGAACGTCACTGGCACTGGTTGATGTCGACGCGATCATCACGCGACTGAATGATCCACATTACGTCGTGCAATTCATCGGTGAGAAGGGCTACGGCAAGACGACTCATTTGCTGGCCATTCGATCGCGCCTGCGCGCCGCCGGTTATGTGCACATCCCCGAAGGCGAGCGCGCCCCCATTCCATCCGGCCGTCCGATCCTGATCGATGAAGCTCAGCGACTGACACGCTGGCAGCAGTTTCAGGTGTTTCGATCAAACATACCTCTGGTGCTGGGCACTCACCGAGACTTCCACAGGCAACTTCGTTTAGCGGGGCGAGTTGTGGAAACGATTGAGGTGCAGCAGGGCACTGATGTCGAGCGATTGCATCGGCTGCTGAATGCTCGGATTCAGTGGGTTCGCCGCAATGATGGGCAGGTCCCGGCAATCACTACCGGGATGGCGGAACGTCTACGGAAGGAATTCGGAGCAGACATTCGCGGCATGTTACATCAGTTGTATGCGGTATTTCAGAATCTGAATGAGATCGCGGATTTGTAGATTCCGAGCGACGTCAAATCTTAAGGAACTGCTATGGCCAGGTGCGACATTCGAATCACCTTTGACAGCCCCGACCGCATCTATCGTGGCGGCGACACTGTTGTTGGTCAGGTACATATTCAGGTCAACGAGGACATTCGCTGCAACGGCATCGTACTGACCCACTACTGGAGGACGCATGGTCGAGGGAACGCCGATCGTGGCGAAAAACACGAAGTCCGCCTGTCGGAAACCGTGCCCCTGCAGGCTGGCGAAGAGCTGAATTTTCCGTTTGAATTCGAGTCGGAAATCTGGCCACTGACCTATCACGGTCACTACATCAACGTGGACCACTTCGTCCATGTCGGTGTCGACGTGCCGTGGGCGATTGATCCCAAACACGAAGAAGAATACATCCTGCTGCCGGGGGAGCGGCCACCGGAATTCACGGGTGGTCGTGGCGAAGTCATCGAATTCAAGAAGAAGGCCACTGAAGCCAAAGGCATCGTAAAGGTCATTCTGTTTATCGTCGTGGCCATGTTTCTGGCTGTTTTTGCAGCGTTCGCCATCGTCCTTATTCCGGTCATTCTCGTATGTGGCGGCATCTACTGGGTCTGGAAGTCGATGATCGCCAGCCGGGTCGGAGAAGTGGAACTGAAGTTGCCTCATCTTGTCGTCGGCCCCGGCGAACAATGGCCGCTGGAACTGAGCTTTACACCAAAGAAAACGTTCCCCGTCAACGGGATCACGCTGAAGATCTTCGCTCAGGAAGCCGCTACTTCCGGAAGTGGAACGAACAGCACGACTCACCGTCATACGCTGTTCGAAGAAACTCACACGCTGCATCCAGGCGGAGCACTGCGGGCCGGCGAACGGTTTTCGGAACAGTTTCTGATCGATTTCCCGGAAACGGATGCGTTCAGCATTGCCGAATCCGACAACAAAATCGCATGGTCGGCCGAGATCAGAATTGACATTCCCCGCTTTCCCGACTGGTCAAAAAAAACCGAGCTGCAGGTGATCCCTCTTGGGTTCCTGGATGCCGCCGAACCATCTGTCATGGAACGGTTTGCATCTGTTGTCGATCATCGGTATGCGGCTCCGGCTGGCACGGAAACTACGGCGGAGTCAGAAGCACAGTGGTCAGACACACCAGATAGGCCGGACACTTCGGGCACACCGGATAGCTCGGACAGAGTTCGTGCCGACGTGGGTACAGATCTGGCGTCGTTGCTGGCGATTGTCAATGAGATCGAGCAGGCCGGGCGATTTGGCAACGAACGATCCGAAATCGTCGCGGCGACCGCAGGACGCGACTATGATGTGAAAATCCTGATCGATCGCGTCTCAACCACGTTTGGTTTTTCCGGCGACGACGCTCGCTTTGAAAACGGGCGAACGATTATCGGCACGATTGCCGACACTGACCAGAAAGTTCAGCTGTTCGCGGCGGAGACCAGCAACGATTCACTGGATTACCTGGCCCGCGGGGGATCGTGGCAGACGCTGGCCACCGTCAAAAGCTGGGATTCGTTGTACGATCGACTGGTGATGCACGAAGTCCCGATCGACTAAGGCGGGGCGTTGCCATCGAAGGTGAGAAGGAAAAATCGAGGACGAAAGAAAGAACACGAACGTCGTCCTCGAATGTCGTACCACGCTGTGCTTGGGTCTCCTGACCCCGTACCTGGCGGACCGCAGACATCTGAGTGTATAGTACGCGACGGACGGAGACCTCCGCCCAGCGCCGGCTGGTGTCTGCGACATTCCCCGAAATGCCCACTCGTCCCTCATTAAACCGTTGGCCACAGTCAATCGACTGAGAAGTCCCGCTCCGGGGAAAAAGAGCTGCCGAAGCGGCGAACAAATTCGACGAATCGCTTCGGATCAGCCTGCGTCAGGCGTAGAATGAGGTCCACTGGCAGGGCCGCGTGAGGTATCCGAGGCGGAAGCGAACATGAATGTACTCAGCAGAGCCACGAATCGTGAAGTTGCAGAACGAGTGCGAACAATGAAAACGGGTCGTTTTACCGGTCGGCTTCTGTTAATGCTGGTTGCTGTCGCATTTGTGCTGCTCATTCCCTCAGCCGCACCAGCAGATAAAGCGACAGATGATTTCAATCTGGCGGTGAACCTGTTTCGTAAAGAACGCTGGAACCTGGCGTCGGACACGTTTGCCGCATTCCTGAAATCGCATCCACAGCATCCGCGGGCCAGTCTGGCTCGGCTGTATTACGGGCTGTCACTGAATTCAATGGAAGATTATGGATCGGCCCGGAAGCAGTTTGAAACGTTCATTGCGGACAATCCCAACAGCCGAAACATCGCCGATGCAAAATATCGGCTTGCCGAATGCAGCTTCTATCTGAAGGAATATCCGACAGCGATTGGTCAGCTGACGGACTATTTGTCCCGCCACTCAGGTCACAATCTGAACAACTGGGCCAGTCTGATGCTGGGCAACAGTTACAACGCCGCTGCCGACTGGTCCAAAGCCGAACCGACCCTCCGCGCTCTGGTGGCCGTGCCGCCTGAAGCACAGCTGGTCCCGGATGCCACGTTTGCCCTGGCAAGATCTCTGGAGGGGCTGAAGAAGAAGGACGAGTCTCTGCAGCTTTACGCACAGGTTGCGGCGCGAAAGGTTGCCGTGCTGTCCGCCCGCGCGTTGGCGCGAATCGGCACGATGCACTTTGACGACGGCGAATTCGAAAAAGCGAGCGAATCGTACGACCGTATTGTGGACGAGTACAAAGGCCAGCCAATCGCGAACTCGGCGGCACTACAGTCAGGTGTGGCTTCGTTTCGACTTGGCAAACATGAAGCAGCGCTGGCCAGCCTGGAAAACGTTGCCGCGGAATCGAAGCTGTTGCCGCAGGCCACAATGCTGCAGGGTTTGTGTCTGCGGGAACTCGGCCAGCTTGATGACGCTCGCAAAATGCTCTCGAACGCGTATGCGGCAGCGGGTGATACTCCCCTGGCGGCGGAGATTCTGTTCAAGCGTGCTCAGGTGGAACAACTGGACGACAGAAAACAGCTTGCCGCACAGATGTTCCGCGATCTCGCCGACCGCTGGCCTGAAGATTCGCATGTGTTCGACAGCTTGTTTAACGCGGCTGAACTGCTGATGGAACTGGACGATCTGAAGACGTCTCGCAGCCTGTTGAACCGACTCGATGCTGATTTTTCGGACGCATCAAAGACAGCACGAGTTCAGATTCTGGTCGGTCGTATTCTGCTGAACGACCAGAAGCCGAAGGATGCGATGACCCTGCTGCGAGCGGTCATGGAGTCTCCCGATGTGACTTCGAAGGACGACAGTCTGGCTCGTTACCATTTGATCCGTTCGCTTCATCAGGACGAACAGTTTGAAATGGTGCTGGCCGAGATCAAGCCCCTGCGTGAGAAGCTGCGGGATCCCATGTACGCCGATCTGATCGGAGCGTTGGCGCTGGCGGCGATGAGTAGTCTGGAATTAAAGCAGTATCCGGACGTTCAGGAGTATGCTGACGAGCTGCTGCAACTGCAGCCGGACAACACACAGGCGGCCGACGTGCTGGCAGCTCGAGCCGTCGCGTTCAGCCATCTGAAGGATGTCAGTGGGGCCAGGGCTGATCTGGACCAGCTGGTCAAAGAGTTTCCGGAGAATCCGCAGACATGGATGGCCGTTCTGCAGTCGGCGGAAGCGGCGTGGCAGTACGAAGATTTTGTCACGTCCGCAGCGCTGTTCGAAGTCGCGGCGAAACATGAGACGGACCGAACAGTTCATGCGGCCGCTTTGTCCGGAGCCGCATGGAGCCGTTATCGCCTGAAAGACTTCGCGAAATCGGAACCTTTGTTCTCGCAGTTCTCGCAAGCATACCCGCAGTCTGACAGTGCAACGGAAGCGGCCTATATGGCGGCTCTGAGTTTATTTGAAGCGGGGGACGGTAAATCGGCCGCTCCACTTTTTGCGACCTTGCATCAGCAGCTTGTGGAAAAGGCCGCCAGTGATCCTGAGGCCATCAACGCTCCCTGGTTTCTGGATTCAGGGCAGATGTTCGCCCGACTGATTGGCCAGGACGGTCAGGTCGAGGCAGCTGACGAAGCATGGGATGACCTCGCGAAGACCTTTGCGACGGATGATCGTCTGGACGTCATTCTGGATGAATGGGCCTACCTGAACCTGCAACACGAACGGTACGAGCGGGCGGACGCGATTTACCGCCAACTTCTGTCGAAGTTCCCGAACAGTCCCTACGCTGGTCAGGCACGCTTGTCACTCGCCGAAAGCGAAATGCAGGCGAATGAACTCGACACCGCCCTGCACGAATTCACAGCGATCGCGATGGACAAACGATATCCTGATGCTGCCAGAGAGCCGGCGATGTATCACGTCATTGACATCAGCGCTGCTCAGCGAAAGTGGCCGGACGTGCTGAAGTTCGCCAGGATGTTCGCCATGGAATTCAGTGCCAGCCGACACGCGTCGAAAGTACAGCTTTTCTACGGCGAAGGACAGTTGGATCAGGACAATCTGCCGGAAGCTGAACGGGTCCTTCAGGAATTACGCAAGGGCGTGCTGGAAGGGCAACTCGCTGCGTCCGACTGGACCGAACGCATCTGGGTGTTGCTGGCCGAGGTCGCCCTGACCAGGAAGGAATATGCGGACATCGATGCCATGGCCGGCGAATTGGTCGCTCAATCGCCGAAGTCACGTTTTCTGTTTCAAATGAAAGATGTTCAGGGGCGACGATGGAAGTCTCAGGCCGAGCCCGACTTTACGAAGGCTCGTGACTACTTTCAGCAGGTCACGCTGGACGAAGTTGGGCGAGGCACCGAAACCGCGGCGCGATGTCAGTTCCTGATCGCTGAGACTTTGTTGCTGGAAAACCGCAAAAAGGAAGCGCTGACAGAATACCACCGGGTATACCTGAACTATCAGGGAGCCAACGAGTGGCGCATGCGAGGTCTGTTTCAGGCGGCCGCCTGCGAGTTGGCACTCGGGGATAAAAGCGGCGCAGTGCGAAGCTACAAAGACCTGGTAACTGAGTTTCCGAATTCGGAACTGGCAAAAACAGCTGCCGAAAAGCTCAAGGAAATCCTGCCCCAGTCAAAATAGGAAGAATGCACGTCATGATCGCGGCCACGGTGCGGTAGATTAGGTAAATCCCTCACGCCAATGCCGTCCGACGCTGCTACAATCGGATTTCACTTCTTCTAATTGTTTTCGGTTTCCCCCTGTCTATTCTTCGCCGCAATGAATTCATTCGCCTTTCGTTTCGTTTTCGACCGATTCCTGTTGCTGACGTTCTTAATCCTGTTGCCTTGCGCCCTATTGGTCAGCTCGGTCAACGGGCAGACGACGGAATTGGCGCCGAATTCAGAAACGATTACTGATCCGGTGCACGAGCCGATTTCCGGTTCAGCCGTTCCCAGTTCGCCTGAGGAAATTGTGCGCGCGATCGGAGTCCCGTTTGCAATTGTCTTTGCGCTGGCATCAATCGCAGCCATGTGGTGTGGCATCGAACGAACCGTGTTGTTGCGGCATCGGCGTGTGATTCCACGTGCCTTTGTCGACCGATTTCTGCAGCTGCTGCGTTCCGGAAGAATGGACAAAACAAGTGCCATTGCCGTATGTCAGCAGGACGGCAGTCCCATGGCGGACGTCTTTCTGCACGGCGTCCGCAAATGGGGCAAACCCAGCGTTGAAATCGAACAGGCGGTCATTGATGGAGGTGAACGGCAGATCAGTCAGTTGAAGACACGACTGCGCGTTCTGAACGGAGTTGCCACCTTGTGTCCGCTGATCGGACTGTTGGGAACGGTCATCGGCATGATCCAGGCGTTCAACGACATCGCGGAAAGCAATGCGATGGGACAGGCAGAACAGTTGGCCGGTGGTATTGCGATGGCGTTGCTGACTACTGCTGCGGGGCTGTTTATCGCAATTCCGGCGCTCACCGTTTATATGTTTCTGGCTGGACGAATCGACGCACTTGTGATGGAAATGGATCGACTGGGGCAGGAACTGGTTCATCTGATTTCGGGGGAAGCACTTCGAGAACGCGGCGCAGCCGTTCCCGCCACTGCCGGCACGGAAGCATCGAAGACGACAACCGCGAAAACGGTACAGAAGAAGCAATAACGCGGGACGATCCGTAAGCCGACTGGAACTGACGCTGGGAACCAAACAGCCGCGTCAGTTGGCCCCTTGAATCTGCCGCCCAACGGCAACATATTATCAGGAATAAACGTAGCTACAGCGACATTGGCTGACTCATGGCCGCGGTTGACGTGTATTAATAGCAGAACGGCTGCCCCACGAGCCAGAACCGATTCTGTCATCTTATAAACTGCTCTAAGGAGCTAACTAATGTTGTCCATTATTGTTCCGGTGATGAACGAAGAAGGCAGCCTGCGGCAACTCTGGGAGGAAATCCTTGTGGTCGCGCAAACGGCTGTTGATCGATTTGAAGTGATCTTCATCGACGACGGTTCCACCGATTCTTCGTGGCAGATTATTTCTGAACTCAGTGCCCAGGACTCACGCATCAGCGGAATTCGATTTCGGCGGAACTTCGGCAAGGCCGCCGCGCTGACCGCCGCGATGAGAGCGGCAGATGGCGAATTGATCCTGATGATGGACGCCGACCTGCAGGATGATCCGGCTGAAATTCCGGCAATGCTGAAGTTGATCAACGAAGGCCATGACGTCGTCAACGGCTGGAAAAAACGCCGACTGGATCCGTGGCACAAGGTCTACCCCAGCCTCGTGTTCAACTGGCTGGTCAGTTCCATGACCGGCCTGAAACTGCACGACCACAACTGCGGACTGAAAATGTTTCGGTCCGACGTAGCGGCCGAAATTAACATCTATGGCGAACTTCATCGTTTCATTCCCGTGCTGGCCTTCGCACGGGGATTTAAAGTGACCGAGATGTCTGTGCATCATCGATCGCGCCAGCACGGCGAATCAAAATACGGCGTGCGGCGATTTGTACGTGGTTTTCTGGATCTTCTGACCGTGACCTTTCTGATCAGTTACGGTCGTCGGCCCCAACACGCTCTGGGAGCTGTCGGCCTGTTCTTCTTTGCGATCGGAACAATGGGACTGGGCTACCTGTCTTTGATCTGGATGTTGATGCACGTTGTCCCCGTATTGCCTGTACAGCCGATCGGTGGTCGACCGCTGCTGGCCTATTCGATCGCCGCCGCGCTGCTGGGCGGTCAGGCCATGTCGCTCGGTCTGCTGGCAGAACTGATCGTCGCCTACACCGGCAACACCAGCGATTCGTACAGCGTTGCCGAACGAGTCAGCAGCAACGGTCAAAATCAGGTTGCGACAGAAACTGCCACTACAACGTGACTCTGAATATCTGGATGTTATTCCAGAAACGGCTGCCGTCCGTCAGCGATGCTGCGCCGTGCCAGGAAGATACTTCTGCCTGTTTCTGACGGTCCAGGGATGTCCAATCGCCAGGGAAAAAAGTAACCGGTGCGGCCAGCAATCCGACAGATTGCAACTTGACGAATCGGTCCGGCGTGACGAAGTCGGTGTAACCGTAGGTCTGTCGATAGCGCAGAATCTCTGACCAGTTGACGTAGATGTGTGTGATCTTCTGTGCACGAAATACAGACCGTATTTTATCCGCCGATTTCATCGGGGCGTTCTTTGACGCAGTCGAATCGCTTGCCGCGCTGGTCCATTGTTCGAAAATGGACTCGTCGAACACGGTGTTGTAGACGACATCGAACGTTGCATTGAAAACGGCAGCCTCACCTACCATCAGGACGCGGGCATTCGACGGTAACGTCGAATTCAGCAGGCGAATTTCCTGACGAATCGGTTGCTTTCGAGCCTCCGTCAGGTCCAACAGTCCTGCATGAAATCCGACAACCGGCAGGCGACAGAATCCGTAGTTGAAAACACAGCACACAAGCAATACCAGCATCATTCCGTAGCGCCAAAATCGGGTGGTGCTCAGTTGCCAGGCGGCTCCAGCTAACACTGCCAGCACCGGGGTCACCGGGATCCAGAAGCGGTCGATACGATGAGTCAAAGCCCACCATGTTGCCAGCATCCAGATGACATAGAGCCACAGCCATCCGACAGTATTCCGCCTGCGAACGATCAGCAATGCAGGGACGGCAAAGGCAAACAGAAATCCGCTTTGCCAATCGCTGCGGACCGCGACGTCCATCAGATGAGCCGGAATGTTTGTGACATCGTGATCATCCGGACTGTGCCCTTTCTGCCACTTGGCGTCCATCTCAGGACTCCAGTCGTTCGCTCCGAAAATGCTGTACGCCAACGGGTAGACCGGATTACCAGTTGCTACAGCGTTCTTCAACAGCCACGGACCGACAGCAAGAATCACGGCAAAGGCGAAGACAACACCGCAGCGCAGCACTAGCCGCGGATTGGTTGCTCTGTCGGGCGGGCCTGTTGATCCGGCCGATTCAGACACCGGTACGTCGGTCGCCGAACTCTGTGAACGCCACACCGACCAGGCCACAAACAGCGACACCGGAATCACCACAGACACAAGCCCCGGATATTTTGCGGCCATCGCACTGCCCGACAGGAACCCCGTCAATACGACGAATCGCCAGCGGTGCCGAGAATCGCTCGTTGCCGCTACCAGCATGCCAGCCATGATGCTTGCCACCAGATAGAAACTGATCGCGCCTTCTGAGTAGGCGATGATTGAGATTCGGGTCGTCCAGGGAGTCGACAACAAAGCAATCGCCGCAATGAATCCAGGCACCATTCCAATCCACCGCTGGCAGATGGCAAATACGCAGATCGCCGACAGAAACTGAAACGATGACAGCGCAAGTTTGCCTGCGATTGCTCCCCGCCACCAGTCGTCTTCCAGCACCATCGCATTCAGACTCAACATCTCACTGAGAAAAGGGAAACTGGTGTAGACGTTGTGTTCGAGCGTCTGAATGCTGCCGCGCTGCAACCATTCTTTGGGCCCCTGCAAGTGGTATTCGCAAACGTCGAAATCAAATGGTGGCGTCATCCCGCCCAGAAATATGTGCAGCACAAATGGGGCCGGAAGAATGACCAGGAACAGAAACAGGCCACGATTAACTGTCGATCGGACCGCGGTCCGCGGAACCTGCCACCGTTCTGCAGTCGATCGGAATCTGGTGATGCGACTCATCAGCAGGACCACAATGGCGACGCCCGACGGAGTCAGCAGGATGCCGGAATTCAGTTGACCTGCCAGACCGCACAGGAGAGTCCACAGCGTCAGCAGCGACAAGCCCACGCCAAGGTCAAAGACCGTGCGTTCGCTCCGCAACAACTGAACCGGGCCCAGGACCAGGCCGACCACCAGTCGCCCCAGGCACCACGCCGCAAACCATATGACGGCTGCGGTCCTGATGAACGGCACGCGCTGCGCTACGTTGTGCCAGCCTGATTCGGGCCCGGCAGCCCCGGAATAGTCCAACGGATTCAGAATCGTTGGCCAGTCAGAGCGGATGTATTCCCAGATGTCGCCACGAGTCAGCGTCTCGGCGGCCGACGAATTGTTGGGCAGAACCTGATTGAAGAAACACCCCAGAAACACGACTACCCAGACGGCCGCGCAGCCGGTCACCCAGAACGGCTGAACGGGGCTGGACGGATTGGCGTCGGTCATGGATCGATTTCATTTCAACAGAGTCCAACAATGCTACGAATACAGGTCACATCCCGATGGGGCAATCCTTTGATTGTCGTTGGTGGATCAGCAGATCGTCGCAATATGAAACGAAAGCGGCTTCCAGGAAGAACCGGAAGCCGCTGACGCAGTGTTGCTCTGATTATGATCGGAAGACCTGGATCAACGGACCTTGTCCATTAATTCCGCCAATCCCGCCCGAATCCTCTCCGCCCCGGTCCTGCTATTCACGCGTGACGGTGGATCGGCCGTTGGATTTGAATCGGACACCTCGTCCACGGTCGGAAGAAGGCGACCTGCATCCAGTGGCGGAGTATTCTCGTACACCGTTGGGGCATCACCAGCCGCCGCTTCGGCGGGAGCTGACGGAGCGACTTCCGGCAAAGGCTCTTGTGATAGATCTGGTGTCTCTGTGGGCGAGGGGGCAGGTGGAACCTGGTCAATAGGAGCAGTGGTGGTTGTGGTACTGCCGTCATTGCCACTGCCCCAAACAGTCCCGCTACCGTTGCCGCCCGGTCCACACGTCTGACATGATCGATTCTGACTGCCTTTGTCGACAATTTTATAACCGGACCACAGCAAAGCTTCTTCTGCCTGACGACGGACGCTCCGATCGCAGTCCGCGAGTGCACAGGTCAGTGCCGAAATCGTCGGTGATCCGACACAACACCTGTTACGTCGAATCTGGTCACCAATCTCGTCGGCCGCCTTCGCGCGAACCCGTTCGTCACTGTCATTGAGGGCATAGATGAAGGCGTTCATGATTTCCGGGTGACAGCAGCAGTCGAAGTAATCACCCAACTTGTGAATTGCTGATTTTCTGTCTCTCGCGTAGCACGCGGTCATCGACTGATAAATCAGCTTGGCGATCTTGCTGCAGTCTTCTGTGGTGCTGCCGCACCCTTCCTGTGGACACACCGTTGGAACACAGCAGGAATTCTCGCCGCAAACCGGTGCGGGGCAAAACGCACCCTGTTCAGTGCAACTTTGTGGCGGTGCACAGCATTCTGTTGGTGCACAGCATCTGGATGGAGCACAGCACGTATTGCAGCATGATGGTTTGCTGCTCTTACGCTGATGAGTGTACACGTTCGTCCAGCATGGACGCACAATTGTCGGTGTACAGCAGGATGGCTGGCAGTCGTTGGCACATCCGCTGGACTTGCCGCCGCCAAAATCGAACAGACCAGCCTGTACGGTTACTGTCATGCTGCAGGTTACGATTGCTGCACAGAAGAGTCGAATCCATGTCATCGCCCTGTCTCCTTCCATGGAAACCCGTTGTTGTCAATCACCAGTAATACCCGGTCACCGCACATCGGAGTACGAACAGCGCGATGGAGTCGGAGTCACCGACTGCGGGACTGTCCGCAACTATCGTCGTGCGGGATGTACGGCTTGAACGTCTTGCCACGCTCAAACGCCATTAACTTTTGGTGCTTCTGGTGGCGATTACTGCAGCTGGACAAGATGGGCCAACTGTTCGGGGCAATTTGGCCACATATTCGGAACAACCGGATCACGCCGCGTTAATTCCGGGAAGCTGCACAGAGATTTCGCACAGAATCTCCTGTAATTTTTGTGCCGAAGGAAGGGCAGGCACGGGCGTGTGCACTGACGTTCAGCCGCTCGTATGCGGCACGTTCTGACTGAGGCGGGAAGATGCCCAGCGTGTTGTTTCCAACACATCGGCGATGGTTGTGGCCGCGGTCTCACGCCACGACTGCTTACTTAGCGTCTCTCAGGCAATCGATGCCAAGATACGCCGTAATTCCTGCAGAAATTATGAACAGAACGTCAAACGCCGTCTGTCCGCCAAACGGACTGCCGGTCGCAAGGTCAACAATGCTGGCAAGACCAATTAGTCCTGCGATTACGAGTGAAGCGTAAACTACGTTTTGCGGAAGTCCCGACATTCGTACTTTCCGAAGTGCTGGTCAAACAGTTAGATGGAGTGGAGACGTGAATCCTGTGCAGATGATTATAGGTCGCCATGGGGCGGCGATGCCAGCAGTAATAGACACGGAATTTCGAATCGACATTGTGAATGTGTCGACCGAGACCAGCACAGCACAAATTACCGGCAGAACATGAGTACATGTCACTTCAGGCACGCGTGAGAATCATGCCGCCTTCTGTTGTGGTTGCCGCCGAGGCAGCCGAATGCTGAATCGGCTGCCTTTTCCCGGACCTTTGCTGAACGGGTCGATTGTTCCGTGGTGTTCCTCAATGATGCGATGAGTAATGCTGAGACCGAGTCCCGTTCCCTGCCCCGTCTCTTTCGTTGAAAAGAAGGGTTCAAAGAGATTGCCGATATTCTCGGGCGCCATACCCATCCCGTCGTCCGTGATTTCGATGATGACCCAATCCATCTGCCCTTCGAGACGGATTTGAACAGTACCACCGGCGTCCGTGGCCTGCAGGCCATTGGCCACAAGATTGAGCACAACCTGTTTGATCTGAGAAGCGTTGATGTCGAGGATCAGCGGATCGGAGTGTTCGAAAATGACATTTCGATCGCGGTACCGGTCCATCGGACGGACCATGTCGAGTACTTCCTGAACGACGAGGGTCAGATCGTAGGGCAGTATGTGTTGTTTATCATTTCGTGAAAAATCGAGTAGCCGACGAGTGATCTGGCCACAACGTTTTGATTCGCGTTGAATCATCTCCAGTCGCGACATGGCTTCGATGGTATCCTTGTGGTCCGGGTCCAGCTGCTCGTGCAATCGATACTGCAGTGATTCTGCTGCCATGGTAATGGACGACAGCGGAGTATTGATTTCATGAGCTACGCCGGCCGATAGAAATCCCACGCCCGCCAGACGTTCCGAACGCACCAGTTGTCGACTCCGTTCTTCCACTTTGGCACTGAGATTGTCTTCGGACTCCTGAAAACGGTCGGCCATTCGGTTGAAGTTGGAAGCGAGGTCAGTGAATTCGTCGCTCCATCGAGAGACCGATCCTAACCGGTAGTCCGTGTCGCCGTTGGCAATTCTGGACGTTCCTTTCGCAATCGTACGCAAGGGAAAGGAAACCCACTGAAAGGCACAGCAAACCGTGATGGCATAACAAGCCACTGCAAGTACGGTGAGAATCAAAACGAAGTTCAGCAGCCGCGTGGATCGCTGCTGTTCCCTCAGCAATCCGGCCACGGTTTGTTCGGCTCGATAAGCGGGAAGTCCTCCCAGGACTTCAAAAATCCGTGCGACGTGCTCGCTTGCTTTCGTCCGCACCTTGTCGATCAGTTCGGGGGCCCTGCCGTCATTCGTGAACTGAATCTGGAATTCCAGTCCGGACAGCGTTTTCAATTCCTCGTCGATCGTTGTTAACCTCGTGGACAGGATCGCCCTGCCGCCAAGCTGTCGGGACGCTTCTGATGCGATCACCGTCTGTTCGATGCGCTTCCGAAACTGCTGGGCCTCGCTGATTGCAACGTTCACTTTGTTCCGAAAGTCGTCTCTGATTTTCTGAACGGCCTCCGGCCGATGTGAGACAATGTTGCTCTTCAGCGCGATCAGAGTGTCCGCGACGACCACAATCAATTTCTCTTTGTCCGGGCTATCATGCACCACGCTGCTGAATTCGGCAACCGCCTGCTGATGCCAGACCAGCCCAAGGATTGCGGCTGCGGACATCGCCAGCAAAAGGACCAGAGAAATCGTAAATCCGGTTACCAGCCGTCTTCGAATACTTCGAAGGAAAAACACGCAAACCTCCCTGCTCACGTCATGCGGTCGGAACGAAAGTGACGCAGTTTAGACCTTCGTCCGGATCGCGGACAGACGTAATCGGCGGAATCTGCCGGCAGTCGATCAACGAAAACAGCAGCATTTTGTCGCTCGCGGCCAGCAGTGGCACGTCCTGGCTCACTGCCACCTGTTAGCCGACGCCTGTTGCTGGTTTTCCTGTCCCGCGCCCGGGCGTGTCCACTGATGGCTAACTGCGGCGTGTCTTGGCGTACAGTTCTTTCATCAGGGCATCAATGGCTTTTGCGCGAAGACGCACACAACGGTCGCGTTTGTTCTGTTTGAATGCTGCCACCGTTTGGCGTTGCACATCAGACAGCGAGTCGAAATCAACCGTCCACCCGTTCTCTTTTGCCGCCTGGGTCAGCTCGCTTTGAGCCTCCGTCAGAAACTCAAGAAACTCGTCGTTCACGGTTGCCGGCGCCGAGCGATACGGTGCCTTGGGTGCCGGTACATCCGCGTTTCCCCGTTCTGTATCAGGCGCGGCAACTGCGTCGGAGACGGACTTTTCGCTGGAATCCCCGCTGGTCGAAATGATCAACCTTACAAATCCGAGGATCAGTGCCGGACAGATCAGCAACAGTCCGAAACTATTCTGCCCAATGGCCAGCAATCCCAACCCAACAGTGGCCAGCAGAGCAAAGACAATCAGTGACAAATTGCCGAGAATGTTTCCAGACTTCTTTGACGGGGACGCCTTGGCCGACGGCGGTTCGCTCGTCTCTGGCTCATCCACGACAGGCCCTGCGATGTGGGGATATTGCTCGACGTGTGCGACAACAACCGTGATGTTGTCCGCCCCGCCGCGACAGTTCGCAAGATTGACCAGCAGTCGTGAAGCTTCCGCCGGCGGCATGCTGGACACGACGGCACCGATTTCCCTATCAGAAACGTGGCCGGTCAGTCCATCCGAGCAAAGAACAAACTGATCACCTGCCCGAACGTCAAACGGTCCCTCAACGTCAATCGTGACATTCTGATCCGGTCCCAGACAGCGAGTAATCACGTTTCGTGGATGCAGCATGTCCACGTTGTCCATGGTCGCCCTGCCCTGCCGAATCATTTCCCATTGCAGACTGTGATCGAAACTCAGCTGCTGTATGACGCCGCCACGCACACGATACGCCCGGCTGTCACCGACGTGCCCAACGTAGGCGCCTTCCGACGACAACGACAGCACTGTACACGTGGTCCCCATATCGGCAAACTCAGGGTTCTCGCGTGCTTTGAGGTTGATGGCACGGTTACCAGCGGTTAGTGCGCCCACCAGACGCTCCGACATCGAGGCCGCATCCATTTTGAAATACGCGAGCGGCAGCGATTCCACAGCAATACGACTGGCGAGATCACCAACAGAGTGACCGCCCATCCCGTCGGCCACCACAAAAAGATGACCGCACCGAGACCATTCTTCGTACTCTGAGCATAATCGAACCGCCAGCGAATCCTGGTTCGCCGCTCTGCGCATACCGACGTCGGTGCGGGAGGCATAGTGAACCAGCGGTTGATCTGTCATCTGTATTTATTGTTCAACACCACGTTCCCTCCACCACGCGGTCCGTCATAAGGTGAGGAAGGAAAATATCGGTTTGAATTTATGAAAGAAACAAGTTTACTTTTCAGGAGACACAACGCAAATCACCCAGCAGGAGCCAGCCGCCGAGCGTGCGACGATTCCCATAAAACCGAAACGGCCACTGTTACCACGGATTGGTCTGAAACGACGCAACTCCTTTACAGGAAACGGGAAACGTCAAGTCGTGATCTCGTCCAATGCCGACGGGCGGTCCTGCACGCGTTCAGGGCCTTCCGAAAATGGTCCTGGTGAAGATCGTCCTTCCAAAAGTGGTCTTGGCTGAAAATTCCCGTTTGCATTACCCTAAGCACCACGGTGCTTTCGGTCACGTCATCAATTCAACGGCTCGATTCGCCGGCACTACGAATTCCACTCCCTTTCGCGTGGCCGATTCCGGCTGCCAGTAATCCCAACCAATTATGTCGTCCATCCCCGACGAACATCCTTTGTCGAGAAACGGTACTGCGCTGCGGATGACGATCAGTCCTCAGCACTGCCAGACCGCATCCCGAGCACTGCACATGCGACGGCTGGTGACAGCCTTTCTGTTGCTGCTGCTGCCATCCGGCTGTGTTCATCGTCGAGTCACGATCAACTCAAACCCACCAGGTGCGCTTGTTAGAATTGACGGCAAAGACATCGGCTACACACCAGCGTCGATCGACTACACGTGGTATGGAACACGTGAGGTACAGTTGATCAAGGACGGTTACGAAACGCAGACTCAGCTGGTGAACATCAAGACGCCGTGGTATCAGCGATTTCCGTTGGACTTCGTGAGCGACAATTTTCTGGGCACACACATCAGAGACCATCGCCGTTTTGACATTTCGATGCGTCCCAAGCAACCGGACGTGTCGCAGGACGTGATTGAACGTGGGCGTTCATTGCGCAGTCAGGCTGTGCACGGAATGTAATTCCCGACGTGAGCACTCATGAGGCTTCGCTGTTCCTGATACAAGCACGCTGCGCAAGTAAGTGTGTTTCACAAACGCACGGGACCCACCCGCTGGCGCTGAGCTTGTATTGCGGCCTCTTTCCAGAGGGAGTAGTGCGTGGTCACGTCTAAGAACGGGGGTTGTTCCGTAGCCGAACTCGCCAGAGTTTGGAGGGTTTTCTCTATGTCGTCCAAAGTCTGGCGACTTCGGCTACCTCAAAGTCAGGACGTGACAAAGCGCTAGCGTGTTTTGCCCTCATACGCCGCTGGCACGACGCCGGAATCTTTGATGCCACTGCTGCCTCGTACGACGCCGCGAACGCCCAGAATTTCAGGGTGTCGGGCAACCTTGTCGCTGAACACCTGCAGGTCCGACACAACCGGCTTCAGATTCTCAAGCAGTACCGCCAACGACGCAGCCGTCGAATTCAGGTTATGGTAGACCGAAGGATCGGTTAGCAACTTTCTGACTGTGCCGTCATTCCGGTTGACCAGTTTCGAAATGACCGCCAGTTCGCCCGTCATCACCTCGATATTACCCAGCGATTGATTCAAACGCGTGACCATCGCCTGGCTGTGTTGAGCCAGTGGAGCTGTGGCTGTGTTGATGTTTCCCATGGTCGATTCAACCTGACGAATCACCGCGTTTACAGAACGAAGAGTCCCGCGCGTTTCCATGAGCAATTCGGGCAGCGCGGTGAGTGTCTGCTGCAGCTGTTGCTGGTATCGAGGATCCCCGATCAGCGTTCCCGCTGCGGTCAACGTGTCTTCGGCGGACTTCATCGTTCGAGTAAACTGTTCCAGCGCCATTGCTGATCGCTGAATCGTGTTGACCCCGTCGGGACCGGATGTTTCCAGCACGCTGTTCAGGTTGTTGGCCAGCAGTCTCCATTCTTTTCCTGTTTTTTCAAACGACACCAATGTGGACGAAAGTCGCTGTTCTACCTTCGCCACGATTTCCGTGGGGTCTGTGGAGGCACGGCCGACGATGCGATCACCGTCTTTGATCGATTCGCCCGTGGTTCCCGGTGTGATTTCGATAGCTCCGTCCCCGAGCAGGGAGCGGGTGACCTGTGCCGACGAATCGTTGCGAAAAGTGTATTCAGAATCGATCAGCACTTGCACAACGACGCCCCTGCCCTCGGCAATCAGGGCCGTGGATTCCACCTGGCCAATGCGAATGCCACTCATGCGCACGGGAGTCTCCGGGTAGATCCCGGCTGCATTGGGCATCACGATGCTGATTCGTGTTCCCGACTTCCAGCGGTTGCCGAGTTCTCCGAATTTGAACACCATCACCACGGCTGCTGCCACCGCAACCACGGCCATGATGCCAACTCGAAATTCCTGTTGTCGTTCGTCCATGAATCCGATTTCCAGTCTATGCTGACTTTAACAGCGTCTGCTGACGCTCAATCTCGGCTCCCTGCGCCGTCTTTGTTTCGAACTCGTCACCAATGTACTCTCGAACGCGTTCATCAGAACTGGCCGCCAGTTCCTTCAAACTGCCGTCGAAAATAATCTGTTCGACTCCGTCAGGAAGTTTTTGCCGCGGATACAACATCACAATTCTGTCCGCAACTCGCTGCACCGTACGCAGGTCGTGGGTGACGATGATGCCGGTCACGCCGCGCGACTGTCGGACGGAAAGAATCAGATCGTCAATCCGTCGACTGTTCACCGGATCCAGCCCGGTGGTTGGTTCGTCATAGAACATGACGTCCGGGCTGAGCGCCAGGGCCCGTGCCAGCCCCACTCGTTTCTGCATGCCACCGGAAATCTCTGAGGGTCGCTTCATGACGATCTCAGCGCTAAGTCCGACTTCTTCCAGTCTCTCAAGCACCGTCTGGCGAATGTGCTGTTCGTCGTGTTCGCCCGTCTGTCGCATACCAAACGCGACGTTTTCGAAAATCGTCAGACTGTCAAACAATGCGGCTCCCTGAAACAGGTAGCCGAGTCTCAGACGTTGTTGCTGTCTTTCAAGGCCCGACAGAGTTTCGACATCCTCGCCGAACCACTTCAGCGTGCCGGAGGTCGGTCGCAGCAGTTGCATCATCACTTTCATGGTGACGCTTTTGCCACATCCACTTTCGCCCACGATGGCCACGGTTTCGCCTGCTGCGATGCGCAGGCTGACCTCCGAAAGTATGGTCTGGCTGCCGAAAACGCAGCGCACGTCAGAGACTTCAATGGCCGGTGCAGTCATTACCATGCTCCCGATATCGCCAGCGACACAGCCTGCGGCCAGATCAGATAGTAGGTCGTGTTCAGTACGACCGTCAGAAGAAAATCCATGCCCAGGATCGCGATAAACGAAAACACGAATGCCTGAGTTGCCGCGCGACCGACACCTTCAGCCCCGGCGCCGCAGTGAAATCCCTGCTGGCACGCGACAATCGCGATGCTGCAGCCAAAAAACACGCTCTTGATAAGCCCCGCCATGACGTCCCAGCCCGTGACAAACTGCACGGCATACATCCAGTATTGATGAGGATTAATGCCCAGCACCTGCCAGCTGAACAACCAGCCGGACAGAATCCCGACGGCGTCGGCAATTGCCGTCAGCATTGGAATCAAAGCCACGCAGGCCACGAACCGCGGAACGACCAGATAGCTGACAGGATCCGCTCCCAAAGCGCTGATGGCGTGAACCTGTTCAGTGACTCGCATCGTGCCGAGTTCTGCGGCCATCGCCGAACCGACTCGTCCAGCCAACATGGTCGCGGCAAGGACCGGCCCGAGTTCGGACACCAGGGTCATCGTGATGATGGCCCCCAGTCGGGACTCCATGTGCATCATCTTGAACTGCGTGTACGTCTGAACGGCCAGGACCATGCCAATAAACGTGCCTGTGACCAGAACGACGGGAACGCTGCGAACGCCGATTTCGTACAGAATCGGCACCAGCACGTGCCGTCTGGGCAGCCCGCGACGCAGCGATGCCAGCATTCGCAGCATGAAGACGACCAACCCGCCGAAACCGCAAAAAAAGTCGCGGATACTTCGGCCCAGCAGATTTATCGGATTTTCGGCAACAGCAGTGGTCATTCGGTCAGCATCCTTGCTGCGGGTATTGTATTTGAGCGACGACAGGCGGAGCGAGACCAGTTTTCAACAGCCCGCAGTGACGCAACTTTGGCTGAATCATTGAATCCTTGACGAAAAGCGAATACGCTCAGGGTACTCCTTTACCAAACATCCCGGCTTTCCATAATTCCGGGAAGTCTCACCAACGCATATTTCAGGACGTTTACGTTATGAAACCCACCTGCACGCTGCTCCTTTCACTTTTGCTGACGGGCCCTGCTCTGGCACAGGAACTCTCCGAAGCTGACCAGAATCTGATCAAGGCCGTTCGAGACGGCGGTGGTCAGGCCATGCAACTTGCGAAGAATGACACTCGCATCACGATTGCCTTCCACCTGTCCGACAAAGAAATTACCGATGACACGATCAAAATCCTGGCGGGAGCCAGCAACGTGTATTCAGTCAATCTTCGCGGCACGAAGGTGACTGACGCCGGCATGGCTCATGTTGCGGGCCTGAAGGATCTGGTCCGACTGCATCTTGAAAAGACGGCCATCACGGACGCAGGAATTGCTCAGTTGAAAGGGCTTGGGAAACTCGAATATCTAAACGTGTACGGCACGGTTGTTTCCGACGCAGCCCTGAAGGACGTCGCCGCGCTGAAGAGCCTGAAAAAACTGTTCGTGTGGGAAACAAAGGTTTCGGAAGCCGGTGAAGAGCCGTTGAAGGCGGCGCTGCCGGAACTGGAAATTGTACCTGACTTCAAACGTGACCGGGAAAAAGCAATCCTCGAAGCATCCCGAGCGGCCGAAGACGCGGCCAAAGAGATGGAAGAACTGGCAGCTCAGATTCCTGTTGATCAAAAAGCGGCTGAAGAAGCTGCCGCCAAGGCCGCCACCGCCAAGACCGAGTTGGATGCGGAAACTGCCAAGGTTGCCGCCGCGAACAAAGCCGTCACGGCCAGCGACAAATCGCTGGCTGGTGCGAACAAGGCGGTCGAGGATCTGAAGAAAAATGCCGACGCTCCAAAGGCCGTCGTCGATGCCGGCAACAAGGCACAGACCGCTGCGAAGAAGGCCGTCGACGACGCCAAGAAGGCCGCCGAAGCGGCCAAGAAAGCAATGGAAGCCAAAAAGAAAGCTTCTGACGCAGCCACTAAGGCCGCTGCCGCCGCCAAGACAAAAGCAGAAGCAACCAAAAAGAAATCCGACGAAACAATCAAGAAGGCGGCCGACCTGAAGAAGAAAGCCGAAGAGCTCAGGAAACAGGGCTAAGGTATTTACCCACGTTCCCGGGCTCTGCCTGGGAACGCGTCTCTTCGAAGCTCCATGTTCACTAGAGCATTTTACTTTTTGTCGTAGCGGAAGCCGCCAAGGCTTTCGACCTGTCACTGCCGAAATTCTTGGCGAATTCCGCTACAGAACGACCGCGTGATTTTGAAAACTGCTGTAAGGCCGGATTACTACTGTTCACTGATCTCCCAGTGCTGCGCCCTCTGTAACGCACGGTCCCATCCTGCCACCAGTTCGGCGCGACGTTTCGGCTTCATCGTGGACTTGAAACGAGCGGCTTCCTGCCACTGCGTGGCGATTTCTTTTTGGTTTTTCCAATAGCCCACTGCCAGGCCCGCCAGGTATGCGGCCCCCAACGCCGTTGTTTCTGCAACCACCGGACGCACCACGGGCACGCGCAGCAGATCCGACTGAAACTGCATCAGCAGACCGTTCAGCGATGCACCGCCGTCGACTCGCAACTGCTTCAGCTTCAGACCGGAATCCGCTTCCATGGCCTGCAGGACGTCACCCACCTGATAGGCAATTCCTTCCAGTGCGGCGCGAGCGATGTGGGACTTGTTTGTGCCGCGAGTCATTCCGACCAGTGTTCCTCGAGCATATGCATCCCAGTGCGGGGCACCCAGGCCGGCAAAGGCGGGCACAAGGTAGACGCCACCAGTGTCGGCAACCTGAGCTGCAAGTTGCTCCACGTCCGAGGACTTTCGAATCAATCCGAGTCCGTCACGCAGCCATTGGACCACGGCCCCTGCGATGAAGATGCTGCCCTCCAGGGCGTACTCGGTGCGATCGCCGATTTTCCACGCTACCGTCGTCAGCAGCTTGTTCTTCGACGTCACCGGTTCCGTACCAGTGTTCATCAGCATAAAGCAGCCCGTGCCGTAGGTGTTTTTGACCATACCCGGCTTTGTGCAGCACTGCCCAAACAATGCGGCCTGCTGGTCTCCCGCGATGCCGGCAATGGGAATCGATCCGCCGAGCAACTTTGTGTCGCCGTAGATTTCACTGGACGAACGTACTGTCGGCAACATGCTGCTGGGTACGTTGAACGTCTTCAGCAATTGAGCGTCCCATTTGCCGGTGTGGATATTGAACAGCATCGTGCGGGAAGCATTGCTGGGATCAGTCACGTGAACGTTGCCGCCAGTCAGCCGCCAGATCAACCACGAATCCACAGTTCCAAACGCCAGGTCGCCCTTTTCGGCTTTCCTGCGAGCCCCCTTAACGTTGTCCAGAATCCACTGCACCTTTGTGCCCGAAAAGTACGCATCCAGAATCAGCCCGGTTTTCTTCTGGATCGTGCGATCGACCTTCTTCTTACGCAGTGCGTCGCAGATTTGGGCAGTCCGGCGGTCCTGCCATACAATCGCGTTGCCAATCGCTTTGCCGGTGTTCCTGTCCCAGACGACCGTAGTTTCTCGCTGGTTTGTGATGCCAATTGCGACGATATCGCTGGCAGTGAGTTTCGCCTTTCGCAGAACAGCTTTCGCCACTGCAAGCTGCGATTTCCAGATGTCTTCCGGATTGTGTTCCACCCAGCCTGGCTTAGGAAAATGCTGTGGGAATTCCTTTTGTGACGAGGCAACGATCGATCCGCCTTTGTCGAAGAGAATGGCCCGGGAACTGGTGGTGCCCTGATCAAGTGCCAGCACATATTTCATAAGTCGTCTCGCGATTCGTGCGCAGATAAAGAGAACGTTCCGTCCCGGTCCAAGCCTGGGTTGAAGAAAACGATTGCGGTTTTCCTATCAATTCACGGGCCACACCGCCTGATAGAACAACGCGCCAATGACGCCACCAATAATCGGGCCAACCACCGGGATCCACGAATAGTTCCAACCGGAATCACCTTTGCCTTCGATCGGCAGAATTGCGTGAGCGATTCTGGGGCCCAGATCACGAGCGGGATTGATGGCGTATCCGGTTGGGCCTCCGAGTGACAGCCCGATTGACCACACCATCAAACCGACCAACGCTGGGGCAAACCCTTTGTCGAAACCGGTATTGGGGACAAGGTTTTCCGGTGTCAGAATGGCCAGAACTCCCAGCATCAGGACAAATGTGCCGACGATCTCTGTGATCAGATTGCCGACGGTGTGAGGAATGGCCGGAGTGTTGCAAAAGCAGCCTCGAATGTTGCCGGGATTCTCGGTTTCCTTCCAGTGGGGCAGATAGGTCAGCCAGACCAAAGTTGCTCCGGCGATCGCTCCCACCATCTGTGCGGCTATATAACTGCCGACCTCGGCCCATGCAAATTTACCAATGACCGCCAGGCCAATGGTGACCGCAGGATTCAAATGAGCACCGCTGTAAGTATTCACCAGGTAGACAGCAAACGCGACGGCCAGTCCCCAGCCCGTCGCGATCACAATCCAGCCACTGTCGTTTCCAAGTGTCTTGGTGAGATTGACGTTAGCGCAGACACCATTGCCCAGCAGCACAAGAATCATCGTGCCGACGAATTCGGCGACATATGGCGACATGCGTTTAAACTCCTGAATAGAATCAGACCGAGAACCAGGTTGATTGGGCCGGTGGCGTGTGAGCGTGCGTTAAACGCGAGGTATCTCGTACCCTTTTCGTTGTTCACGGGCGAAGAAGGCGGCTGCCTGATCGTCGCCGACAATCTTTTCGTTTTTCGCGTTCCACTTAATGACACGCTTCAGCCGTGCAGCAATTCCGACCAAATGACACGTATTCATCACCTGCAGGTGAGAGTACACGTCTGAAACAGGCAGGCCACCTTCGCTGATGCAGCGATAGAAGTTGTTCTTGTGGCCCTCAAACGGCTTGCCTTTGTAAAGGTCGACCAGCTGTTCGTCGCCAAACTGGTCCTTATCCCAGTGTTCTTCGATCGGCTTGCCCGTGATTTTGCCACGCTTGACGAAGATCCGACCTTTCGATCCTTCAAACAGAATGCCGTTGTCACCACGGCTTTCCACCGTCATTTCAATCCCGCTGGCGAACGTACACTTGACAGCAAAGTCGTGCGACGCGTTGAAGGAATCGTCCTTTTGAGCGTACCCATCTTTGTATTCGATCGGGTGATTCGCATCCGTACCATCGATTGAAACGGGGCCCTGGCCTTCGCCAAGCTCGTTGATCGCCCATGACGCAATGTCAATATGATGAGCACCCCAGTCGGTGAACTTGCCGCCCGAATATTCGTACCACCAGCGAAATGTCCCGTGACAACGTTCCTGGCGGTAGTCAACCATCGGAGCCTGTCCAAGCCACGCGTCCCAGTCCAGTCCTTCCGGCACATCCTTTTTCGCAAATGGTCCTCCCGTTGGACTCCCGTTGATGCCAACGGTGACTTTCCGGATGTCGCCGAGCAATCCCTTCCGGACCATATTGACCGCACGAAGAAAATGATCCTTACTGCTGCGTTGCTGAGTTCCAATGAAAAAGACTCGGCCCTTGTATCGGCGACACGCCGAGCGGATCAATTGGTTTTCCTCCAGAGTCAACGTCAGAGGTTTCTGGCAAAAGACATGCTTGCCAGCTTGTAGAGCTTCGATGGCAATTTTCACGTGCCAGTGATCCGGTGTCGCGATGCTGACCACGTCGACGTCATTGCGATCAAGCACTTCACGATAATCGCTGTAAATTTCTGCCTTGCTATTACCGATTTTTGGATCGCTGTTCGCTTTTTCAGCGTGGCCGCGATCAACATCGCAAATCGCCACCATGTCAGCAAACCTGCTGTGATCTCTGGCATCGCCGCGGCCCATTCCTCCGATACCAATGCTGGCAAATCGAGGGCGATCATTGGGCGACTTTGTGGCAAACGCAGACTGACCTGACGGTAACAGGACCGCTCCGGCAGCGACCGAGGCAGCCGACGTTTTCAGAAATGATCGACGTGAAGATTGGCGGCTGTTCATGAATGTCTTTCGGCGGTGTGGAAACACGTGCAAAAAAGAGATCGGGATCGCAGGCTGACACACTATCCAGAATACGCCGAAAAAATCCAAGTCTGTCGCTAAGTTGTGTACTCAGAATTCAGTCGGACATATTCCTGAGTCAGATCGCTGGTCCAGAATCGGACAGATTCGGAACCGGACGCGGGACCACCGGACAATTCCAGCAGCAGGTGAACTTCCCGGTTGTCGTTCATCTGCTGAGAAAGTGCCGATTCGTTATATTCGACCGGCGTTCCGGCCTTGAAGACTTCCGTGCTGTTGATCTTCAGCGACAGAAACGACGTGTCAAAATCGATTCCGGCGTAGCCGGCAGCGGAAGTGATCCTCCCCCAGTTCGGGTCGTTTCCGGTGATCGCGGTCTTGACCAGAGCGCTTTCGGAAATCTCTTTGGCGACTTTGAACGCCGCTTCACGAGTTTCGAAACCCGTCACATCGACGGTGACGAAATGTCCGGCTCCTTCAGCATCACGAATGATGTCGGTGGCCAGCTTTTCACAAATCTGTTGCACGGCATCACGCACTGTCTTGTGATCGTCGACGGTGACCGGAGCAGCATTCGCGGCACCGTTGGCGAAAAACAGCACGGTGTCGCTGGTACTCATGTGGCCGTCAACGCTGATGCAGTTGAACGTCCGGTCAACACCGTAGCGAAGCATCTCATCACACTGCTCCGCTGACAGCGATGCGTCTGTCATGATCACCGCCAGCATCGTCGCCATGTTGGGAGCGATCATGGCGGCACCTTTGGCGGCGCCGGCAATTTGAATCGTGCCGGTACTGAGTTTCACATCGACTGAAATCTGTTTGGCAAACGTGTCGGTCGTCATCATCGCGGTGGCGGCTGAATTGTACGCAGCGCCGGATGTATCGAGTGCTTCAATGGCCGCCGGAATCCCTGCGGAAATGATATCCATGGGCAGAGTGACGCCAATAATACCCGTAGAGCACACCAGCACGTCGTTGGCATCGCATCCCAGGCTGGCAGCGACGTCGGCTGTCATCTGTCGGGCGTCTTTGAGTCCCTGCTCACCCGTGCACGCATTGGCATTGCCCGAGTTGATAATCACAGCCCGAGCTGTCTGGGAGGGGACCCGTTCCCCGGAGATAATGACCGGCGCACCGAGAACCCGGTTGGTGGCAAAGACCCCCGCCACAGCGGCCGAAAATTCTGAGACAAACAGAGCAAGGTCCGGTTTTCCGCTCTCTTTGATGCCGCAAGTGGTGCCGGACGCAGTGAAACCGGAAGGAAGCGATGCACGGTTCATGTTTAACTTCTGGATTAGGAATGCTCGTGAAATTAGTGTCGTAGCGGAAGTCGCCCAGACATTCGGCTTTTCACGTACAGCACCGAAAGTCTGGGCGACTTCCGCTACGTAAAACCGCTTGCGGCCGGTCCCATGCTACGTATCTGCCCAACTTCACAACCATTCATGACGACACCACTGCCGCGACGTTTCAGCACGGCAACATTCCGGTCCGTTGATCCAGTCCCAGCAGCAGGTTCATATTCTGCACGGCAACTCCGCTGGCGCCTTTGATCAGATTATCCGTCGCAGAAAATACGACCAATTGATCGCGGTTCAGGCGGACGGAAATGTCGCAGAAGTTCGTACCAGAAACATGCTTGGTGGCGGGAATGTGATCGACGACACGAATGAAAGGCTGCTTAGCGTAGAATTCCCGCAGCACCGTCAGTAATTCTTCAACGGACTTCGGTGACTTCAGGCGAGGATACATCGAACACAGGATCCCCCGGTCCATGGGCATCAGGTGAGGATTGAAAGCGACCTGCACCTGCGTACCACCAATGTCGGTGAGGACCTGTTCAATCTCCGGCGTGTGGCGGTGAGTGCCGATGCCGTAGGCGGTGACCGATTCGTTGCATTCGGCGTACAGCGTGCCCAGTTTCGGACTTCGGCCTGCTCCGCTGACACCGCTCTTGGCGTCAATGATGATGCCGTCGGGGTCAATGAGTCCACTGGCCAGCAGCGGCGCAAGACCAAGTATTGAGGTGCTGGTGTAGCAACCCGGGTTCGCCACCAGGTCGGCACCTGGGATTTGGTCCATGTACAGTTCAGGTAATCCGTAGACTGTATTGCTCAACCGCGTCGGGTCGGTGTGAACGTGGCCATACCATTGTTCATAGACGCCGGGATCGTTCAGGCGGTAGTCGGCACTCAGGTCAACGACACGGCAACCGGCGTCCAGCAGGTGCGGAACCGCTTCCATACTTGCGGTGTGTGGCAGCGCGCAGAAGACGATGTCGGCTCGTGCACCCACTTCTTCGGCCGAAAGGTTTTCGCAACACAGATCAAATTGCCCGGTCAGTGACGGATGGATTTCGCTGATATGTGGCTTTGTCTTCTGGCGAGTCGTCAGGGTCGTGACCTCCGCCTGGGGATGACGAGCCAGGATCTTCAGCAGTTCCAAAGCCGTATAGCCGGTGGCCCCAAGTATCGCAATTCTCGCCATCGTTTTGCCCATCAAATGCATTTTGCCGAAGTTTTACTGTCTGTCACGGCGACTTCTCTCCGAAGACTCGCGTTTATGGAAGCATGGCTTCCGAAGTGCCTGCAGAGCCCCACTTTACAGACTATTTGTCGGAAATGAGGTTCGGTCC
>JAPYTO010000012.1 GCA_029941865.1 Fuerstiella sp.
TTCGTTCTTTCGATGACGTGTCCGGCTCGTTCATTGTGGACGTCATGAAACGCGTCTTCGGGGGTTCCCGCGAGAAAATGCTGGCTCAGCTGCTCGGCGGAAAACGCCGTCTGACAGCCGCTGAACGGCGGTTGCTGGAACAGGTTCTGGAGGAGCAGCAATGAACGAAGTTTTCGATTCTGCCTATTGGTGTACTCTGCAGGTGACGCTGGTGACCATTTTCGGTCTGGCGTGGTCCGCACTGGCGGCCAGGCACAGTTCTGCCAGAGCATGTTCGATCCTCTGCGTCACCGTCGTCGCTGCAACTTCGTTGACTTTGGTGAGTCCACTGCCGATTCACAGCTGGATAACGGTGACTGTCGATTATTTCGACGCTTCAAGTGACAAATTGACTTCCGCTGATACGCAACGATCGCTGGATGGAGAGTTGCCTCAATCCGCTGGTCAGTCTCAGTCGGATTCTGATCAGGCGGGAATCAGTTTAAGCCAGGTTTTGTCCGCTGCGCGTTTTCTGGCGTCCAATGCTGAACGGCCTCGTCGTGAGAATCCGACGTCGTTCACGATTGCCAGTTGGTGCTGTACTGTGCTGGCAGCTTTTGGTTTCGTCCGGTTGGTGTTCAGCCTGGTTTTCGTTGCGCGGACGCAGCGGCTGGGGATCAGGGTTCGTGATTCGCAGCTGATTGAACTGGTTCAGCAGATGGCGTCACAACTAAGCTGTCAGACTGTCCCGTCGATTCGCGAGAGCCATCGATTGACGAGCGCTGCAGTCGCTGGGTTTTGGCGACCCGTGCTGGTGTTACCCGACAACTGGCGAGCCTGGACCGCAGACGAACAAAAAGCGGTGGTCGCTCACGAACTGGCTCATATTGTGCGGCATGATTCGACGTGGCGCTGCGTCGCGTCCGGCATATTGGCCATGCATTTCTTCAATCCGCTTGTTCACTGGCTGCTGTATCGAGTGATGTTGTATCAGGAACTGGCGGCAGACGGCATGGCGGCGGATGTCATCGGTCGTCGCAGCTATCTGCGGTCTCTTTCGGCACTTGCGATTCAACGGGATCACGAAATCAGCAGGCAAGGATGCCCTCACGTGATGCCGGTCTTCACGGGTCAACTCATCAGGAGAATCAAGATGTTACGTTCCATGGATGGAAGTGAGACGTCATCAGCACAAGGCCGCAACCGCTGGCTGGCATTGCCAATTGTGGCGGTCGCGATGGTAGGAGTGTCGCCCATTGCCGTTCGCGGCATTGCTCAGCCTCCGAATGACATTGTCGCAAAAGAGCACACGAAGTTACAGCAAAAGTCGACCGCTCCAAACGTCACGGCTGTGTCTCGTACCAGAATTGAGTCGCCGCCAATCGGAGCGGACCATCGTCTGTTTGGACGTGAACCGGTGTTGCTTTCTGAGATCGGTCCGAATGATTCCGGCATGGTCGTGCTTCGCATCCGTGAGCTGATGGAACGCCCTGCCGTGCGGGCGTTCGAGCCACTAATCATCGGCGGAATCACGGCCTGGTTTCAGTCAGTATTCCCGCATGCAGACGATCCGGTTATTGATTTGAGCGCAATCGAATGGGTTGCCGGCAAGGCGTTTGTTTCCGTGGACTATGACGCTGACGCACCAGAAGGCAGTAAACACAATCTGCAGTTCGGCACCAGCGGAAGCGGTATGACTGCAAAACTCAGCCGTGAGGTGGATATTGCGGCATGGTTGAAACAGAACGTACCTGACACAGTACGTCACGAGATCAAAGGACATGAGGTTTTTCAACTGCCTGTGACTCCGTCCTTTGCCCCGTTTTCGATCTGGCTCACGGAACGGGACGGCGGAATCATCTCAATTGCGCTGGAAGGCCCCAAGCACGAGGTGACAGACAGTACGACCGTCGATACCATCTTCGGTAACAAAAATGAATGGATCCAGGAGCCCGTGCCTGGCTGGGGGCGGTCATGGGGCAACGTAGCCGGTGGGCTGATCGGAATCGCGTTTACTGACCGCCAGGTTACCAACATCGTCGATGTCCGTGATCATGGTACCGAGCTGGCCAACGCGATGGCTCATTTCTCGTCTGCGTTGACTCAACGATGTTCAACGTATGCCTGTGCCATCGACACAGACAACTCCGGATCCGGATTCGTAATTCAGACGCGTCTGACACATGTGGCAGAGTCCGGTGCACGTCAGTCGGCCGACGAAGCACGGAAAATCATCGAGCTGGCCCAGGACGCCGAGAGCACGAAAAACTCCGGTCCGGCGGACCAGGAAATCATTGCCGCAGCTTTCTTGAACACAAGCCTCGTTATTGAAGAACATGCCGATGGCTCGGCGGATCTGGTTGCAACGACGCCCATGGCAATCTCGGACCTGATTGCCCTGGCCGTAACATCGTTTCAGGACGACTAGCGCGAGCTGCTGTGCGTATACCAGACGGACCCTGCACCGCGTGTTGCCTGTGCCACCTGCTGTGCCTGTGGAGCAATTCGTTTAACCGCGTGGGCAACGCTCAACGCTCAAGCGCGGCCCGCTGGGCACGGCGGTTAAACGACAGCATCACGCGTTTACGGTTGTCCGACGATTCCGAGTTCTGAGATGGATGCCCAGGGACCTCCGTTGACTTCGGACAGCACGCGGACGCGGACAAATCGGCCTCTGACCGGTTCACACACGATTTCCTGAGCTTGTTTTGTTTTGCGGAACGTCGCTTTGGTGACAGGTCCGTCGAACTTGTCAGACGACGTCGATATGCTGATCTCGCAGTTTTTGATCGCTCCATTCCAGCCGCCGTCCTGTCGTGCCAGATAACGAAAGCCGCGAACTTCGTATCCCTTGCCCAGATCAATCACCAGCTCATGCGGATGCACAAGTGGCTTTGGATTGAAGCTCGTGTGCCAATGAGTTTTGGGGTTGCCGTCGAGAATGTCGATCGCTTTGTGAGAGGTGGTCTGACTGCTGAACCGCAGGATGCGGAAATCATCGTTGGGCAGCAGACCCTCTTTGGGCAGGACGTTGGCCTGCGATGATCGTTTTGGTTTACCGCCAAATTTGGCCTGCCGGTCACGTTCGTGTATGGCACGATCAAAAAAAGTGCCTTCGATGGCTGGCGTGTGAGCCTGTTTCGCAAAGCCCATCATTGTGGCCAGAACATCATTGTTTTCGACGGCCAGATCCGTAGTTTCACTGACGTCCGTTTCCAGGTTGTACAGTTCCCACGCTTTACCCCGTGGCTGAATGGCTTTCCAATTGCCCATGCGAACGGCCGTCTGTCCGCCGATCTCCCAGTACAAATACTGGTGCTGTTCCTGCTTCCGCCCGGCGGCAGATTCGCCCAGCAGTTCGGGAACAATCGAGATTCCGTCGCTGTCGGATGGTGTTTTGGCGCCGCACAGTTCAGCGACGGTTGGCATGAAGTCCGGAAAATACCACAGCAAGTCGCTGACCTGCCCGGGTGCAATTCTGCCGGGCCAGCGAGCCATCATCGGGATTCGTAAACCGCCTTCGTAGAGTTGACCTTTGCGGCCTCGGAATTCAACGCCGGTTGCTGGATCCTTATTGGCTCCGTGAAAACCGCGGGGGTGTTCTTTGCTGCCGAAGTAATCGTTGCCTCCGTTGTCGCCACAGAAAAAGACGATCGTGTTCTTCTCCAGGTCCAGTTCGCGCAACAGGTCCAGGACTTCGCCGACTTCCCGATCGACCATCGTGACCATGGCCGCGTAACGCTTTGCCTGTTCGGGCCAGTCTTTGTCTTTGTAGATTTGCCACGCAGGATCAGCATCGGGAATGTCAAAAATCCCGTGAGGCGGTGTGATCGGCATGTAGCAGAAGAACGGCTGGTCTTGATTGTCACGAATGAATTTTTTCGCAGCGTCATGAATGACATACTGCGAATACGTTTCTCCGTCACTGTTGCCGTGATTGTTCTTTAATGGAACTTCTTCGCTGTTACGAACCAGGTAGGGTGGGTAATACGTGTGTGCGTGAACCTGGTCGTAGTATCCCAGGAACGTGTCGAAACCATGTTTTTCCGGCACGCCCGTCGACCCGCGTCCGCCGCAGCCCCATTTTCCAAACCCGCCGGTTGCGTAGCCAACGTCCTTTAGCATCGATGCGACGGTTGCTTCATCGGCACGCAGTGGTGTGCCGCCGCCGTTAACACGGACAGAAGTATGTCCGCTGTGCTTGCCCGTCATCAGACAACAGCGCGTCGGAGCACAGACGGCGGAACCGGCCAATGCCTGTGTAAACCGAATACCTTCCGCCGCCATCGCGTCGATGCGTGGCGTTTTGATATTCGGATTACCCATGCACGAAAGCTCGTAGTACCCAAGCTCGTCGGCCATGATGTAGACAACGTTGGCCTGATCGGCTGATGCTGTGGTCGCATCGAAGGCCAGACCAACGGTGATCACGACGGCAATGAGAATGAGACGGAACATGGTGAGAGCCTTGAGAGAGTATTCAACTGGTGGCTGTCGCGAATCAGAGAATTCGAACCACCGCCCCGATGTTAACTGCCGTTCCAGGCAGGCTCAACACTCAGCCCCGGCTCGATTCAGATGTAGTACTCAATGACGTCTGCTTCCGGAACCGACGCGGGCTCACGCTGCAGAAGGACTTCGGCAACTCGCATCGCCTGGCCTCGAAGTTCGGGAACGGCAGTGGTCTCCCACAGCGTGCCTTTAAGCAGCGGACCGATTGCATACAGACACGATGAAGCCTTGCGCTCGCGGTCAATGACGGCAAAATCGTCGTCAATCTGAATACCAAGGTCGAGTTCATCACTACAAACCAATCCCTTTGCCAACAGATTATCGAACAGCGGCAGTCCCGTTTGTGAAAATGTGATTGTGGCCCCGTGCAGTTGATGATCAGATCACCTGACTGAATCAACTCGTTTCCGTCGGCATCGCGCAGGACGACGTCAATGTGCTGCTCGCCTGGTATCAGGTTCTCAATCGTGCCGGAAACAATCTGTAATCTTCCCGAATCCAGAGCGTCGGTCACCTTGTTGTGAATCGACACCGCTATTCGGTGGCGAGTGACGTTCCAGATAGCGGCGTCGCGTTTCAGGAACTCTCTCTTGTCCGCTGTCGACAGGTTCCGCCACAGCCGCTGCGTGTGTGGCCGCAGTTTGTCGATGGCGATCGCTGAATTCTGACTCATCTGCCTCAGTCGATCTCGGTGCTGTTGCACGATTGCTCGCAGTTCCGCCAGCCCCATTGAATCGACCTCGGCAGGAAGATAGTCCTGGTAAGCGATACCTCGGAAGTGCGACTTGGGCAGCATCCCGTGCCGTGACACAGCGACGATTTTTCCATCCCAGCCAATTTCCGCAAGTGTCAGGACGATGTCCACCATGGTCAGGCCGGTACCGAGCAGCACAACCCTGCCTCCTGGGGGCGGCAGTCGGCTGAGCCAGTCGTCCCACGGATCCGAGCGATACCGGGGGTCGTGTCGCAACGGCGACGTTGACGGGAACGCACCTGGCGGCTGATTGCCGGTGGCCAACACAACCTGTTCGGCATCGACGGTGTCGCCGCCCTTCAACAGGACTGTCAGACCTTCGTGATTGACTGCAACGTCGACCGCCTCGTCGTCGATAGACTCAACCTTGACCCGACACCGCGCGTCAATGGGATGCAGACATGTTTCCAGCAGCCCCCGTATGTAATCACCATAGACACGGCGCGGCGCAAACATTTGGCGGAGTTCTGCCTCCGACGTGTTCCTGAAGTCATGGCGCGACCGGAGCCAATCCACAAAGTGCGACGGCATGTCGGGCAATGCTGACATGTTTCTCGCGGCAACGTTCAGAAGATGCTCGACACGCGTTGTCCCGTAAGCCGTCCCGCGCCCCAGCGGTCGCTTCGCGTTGATGATCACCACCCGCATGTCATGGTCACTCAGGCGGGCAAGATTCACTGCCGCCATTGTGCCGGAGAACCCTCCACCAACGATCGCAATCGTAGTCATGAGTAACCCTTCCTGATGAACTGCTGCCGCAAGCAGCGCTGCTGACCGAGTCGTTGCTGATATTCATTTCATCGCAGCCTTGCGACCTGAAAACCCAACGGAAATCTGACATTCAACAACGTGTTCGTGCCGCAGGGTACCACAAGACAACGGATTATTGGTCTGATCCGGAACCGGCAAATTGAAAAGATACTTCAGCCGCGTTGGGATCGATTCGATTTTCTGCGACAATGAATGGTCCGCATTCATCTGGAAACTGCAACTCGACTGGCATTGAGTGGTCCGCACATCGGACGCTTTCCTCCAACAGGCTGAACAATGAAACATATCCACGCTGTACTATCCGTCCTGCTCCTGACCATCGTTGGCTCGGCAAGCGCAAACGCAGCGGCTCCGGCACGACCCAACATCGTCGTCTTCCTGGTCGACGACATGGGTGTGATGGATACCTCGGTACCGTTTCTGACCGACAACGCCGGACAGCCGAAACGCTATCCGCTCAACGATTATTACCGCACGCCCAACATGCAGCGTCTGGCTGCGCTGGGGATTCGCTTCAACAACTTCTATGCCATGAGCGTGTGTTCGCCGACGCGTATCTCCATCATGACCGGGCAGAACGCCGCTCGACATCATGCCACAAACTGGATCAATCCACGGAGCGACAATCGCGGACCGCAAGGGCCGCCGGATTGGAACTGGAAAGGACTGAAAAGTAACAGCGTGACACTGCCAGGCCTGCTGCAGGATGCCGGGTACCGCACGATTCATGTGGGCAAGGCACACTTTGGGCCAGACGATTCGCCTGGTGCGGAACCTCTTAACCTGGGGTTCAACGTCAATGTGGCGGGAGCTTCTTTTGGAGCACCCGGAAGTTATTACGGCAGTGAGAACTACGGTCTTGGCACGAAACGAGAGCACCACGCCGTGCCGCACCTGAAGAAGTATCACGGCACAGAAACCTTTCTGACCGAAGCGTTGACGATCGAAGCGAAGCAGCGTCTGACGGACACAGTGAAGGCCGACGAACCGTTTTACCTGTACATGTCGCACTACGCCGTGCACGCACCGTTTCATTCCGACCCGCGTTTCGCTGACAACTACGTGGACTCCGGCAAACCGAAGAGTGCACAGGCGTTTGCCACTTTGATTGAAGGGATGGACAAATCGCTGGGTGATATTCTGGATCATCTGGAAGTACTGGGTGTTGCTGAAAACACGCTGGTTTTTTTTCTGGGCGATAATGGATCTGACGCGCCGCTTGGTCATCAGCACGCGGTCGCCTGTGCCGCTCCACTGCGTGGCAAGAAGGGAGCTCACTACGAAGGTGGCATGCGAGTACCGTTCATTGCCGCGTGGGCAAAACCTGCGACCGCCAATCCCCACCAGGAGAAACTGTCCATCCCAGCCGGAACAATCCACACTCAACTGGCCGCCGTGCAGGACCTGTTCCCGACCATCACCAGCATCGTGGGGGCGAAGTCGCCGAAGCATCACGTCATTGACGGTTTGAATATGGAAACATTGTTGACCGGTAACCGCGATCAATCTCGCAAAGAGAGTTTTCTGATGCACTACCCGCATGCACCGCATCGCAGCGACTACTTCACCAGCTATCGAAACGGGGACTGGAAAGTCATCTACCACTACTTTCCGACCAAAGTTTCCGAAGACTCACACTATCAGCTCTACAACCTTGCCGACGATCCATTTGAATCCACCAACGTTGCGTCAACAGAACCGAACCGACTCCGCAGCATGATGCAGGAACTGACAGCCAGCCTCGAACAACACAACGCTCTGTATCCCGTCACAACGAAAAACGGCTCCACGCCGGCGAAACCAACGTTGCCATGAGGCGCAACGGTGAGCCCGACTCTGACACCGCAAAATCTGCGTACTTCACGTTCCGCAGAAATTGATGGCGATGAAGCGGTCGTTACTCAGCGTGACACGTCTGTTGGCCATGCGTTGACTCTCCTCACGCCTTGGCACTCGCATTGCGATCAGGTAAGAATTGACGTACTCGATTTCCGCTCACAACTCGTCCTCAGAACGCTCCATTCGTGATTCACTGGCTTCGCAACGTCCCATTCAGCATTCTTGCCGCCTGCATGCTGATCTCTGTGATCGGCCTGTTTGGCCTGCAGCGAGCGGACGAACTGTACGGGGCGTCCAGACTGTTCGAACGACAGCTGATCTGGATCGGCATGGCGTGGCCGGCAATGCTGGCCGTTACCCTGGTTTCGTATCGTCCGTTACGACACCTCAGTCCATGGCTGTACATTGGCAGCCTGTTGCTACTGGTGTTTGTCCTGTTCATGCCGCCGATCAACGGTTCACGACGCTGGATTCCTTTGGGGCTGTTTGACTTTCAGCCCAGCGAACCAGCCCGACTGGCTTTTATTCTGGCGCTCGCGCATTATCTGATGCACCGTGATTCGCAGAAAACCGTGCGAGGATTGTTGCCGCCATTCGTCATGACAATGCTGCCGCTGCTGTTGATTCTGCGAGAACCGGACCTGGGAACAGCCATGTTGTTTCTGCCAATTCTGTACGCCATGCTGTTTGTAGCCGGCGCCCGACCGACGCATCTGCTGGTCGCGGCATTGATCGGTGTCGCGATGTTGCCGTTGATGTGGCAGCAAATGAGCCGCGAGCAGAAATCCCGCGTCGTGATGGTCTTTAACCAGACAGACGGCGGCCTGGCACCATCCGGAGATGGATTTCATCTGCACCAATCCAAGCAGGTGTTTGCGCTGGGAGGCCTGTGGGGCAGCATCAGCCATGACGAACCGATTATCGACGATCCGTCTGCGTATGTGCTGCCCGCCGCCAGAACGGATTTCATCCTGTCCGTCATCGCTGAACGCTACGGCGTTGTGGGGGCGGCCGTATTGCTGCTGTTGTACTTAGTGATCGTGGTGCAGGGTCTCGCGATCGCGAAACGAACAAAGGAACCATTCGGTCGACTGGCGGCGGTCGGAATTGTCACGATGATTGCAACTCAGGCTCTCATCAACGCCAGCATGACCGTCGGACTGATGCCGATTACGGGAATCACTCTGCCCATGTGCAGCTATGGTGGGTCCAGCCTGCTGTCGACGTGTATCGCGGTGGGACTGCTGATGAACATCTCGATGCACCCGGGGTACGAAGTTGCCGGGTAGTTTCGACCGTCAATCGATCACAAGAAACGTTTCTCCATGAACAACAACGACGATAAAACAGCTGCAAGTGACGCGAACGCTGAAAATGATTCGGTCGAAAACGATCCTCTGGAAAATTCTGACGCCCGCGCAGTGCCATCCGTGGTTCCGGGCTGGACGTGTCCGAAATGCGGCACTGACGTCGAGTTCCCTCGGGACTCCTGCTGGAACTGTCTCTACAATCCGAGTGCCTGCTGACATTTCTTTTTGCCCACCCATGGCTGCCGATCCTTCGTTATGCATAAAACTTCCATTGTGTTCTCCGTTCTTCTTTGTCTTGCGGCGAACACCGCGACGGCACAGGACGGCTTTGCTCCGTTTCCGGAAAACCGCGTCCGCGACTTTTACTTTCGTCAGGCAGAACAACACCTGAGTTCGGGCAAGCCTATTCCTAATCTGTTGCGTCAGTTCCCCGGTCTGGATGGCGGGGCCTTTGGACATTGGGGACAGAACCCCCCTGAACGCAGCATCGACAATTCGCTGAACGAAGTCGACAGCGGGAACGTCATCTGCAGTCGCGTGATTCACTTCGGAACGAACACCCAGAAGGGAGTGGCGGTCCGCCTGAGCGATGGCGATGACGCCGTCAGCGTCGTGTTTGATCCGCTGTCGTTGTCATTCGTCGATTCGTGGCAGGGAGGCTTCGTTTCCCGAGGCTCCAGCCGATACGGCGTTCACGCCGGCGCTACAGCAGTCGGCAAACAGCTGTTTGATTTCGGCGGCAGCCGCTGGAACGGACCGAAGAATACGAGCAGACGTTATCTGGGCTTTTACCGAAACGGCACTGACGTCGTGTTCACCTACAAGCTTGGCACGGCAACGGTCTACGATCGGATGTGGTTGTTGGATGGTCTGCTGGTCCGGTCACTGCAATTTGATGGAACACTTCCGCCGGACACCCGGTTGTCATTGTTTGGCACAAAAAGCACACCCCAACAAACACGGTCTGGTCAGTACCACGAATTCGTGGTTGATCAGAAGGTCGGCCGCACGTCCGTCGGATTTTTTGATGTCGGCGGCCCGCAACTGGTTGCAGGAACGGGTAAGAAAGCCGCCGCCGTTCTGACCTTTAACGATGTGACTCCCGCCACGACGCTGCACCTGCAGTTTCGCAAGGAATCGTCAACTGGTGCTGCAGTATTGCAAGTGGTGGATGGCAATTCACCTCACGCACCGACATTGCTGATTGCCGGCGGGCCAGGACAGTGGGCGAAAGATGTTGTCACGACAACCGGCGAACTCGGCGACGAATCCGCCGCCTTCGCGATCGATACTCTGACCATTCCCTACGCAACGGCCAATCCATTCCGTACGCCAATGCGTCTGGCCGGCGCCGCAGCTCTGGACGACGGCCGCATCGCCGTGTCCACACTTCTGGGCGATGTCTGGGTGGTCAGCGGAGTAGACAACGCTCTGCAGGAATTGAAATGGCAACGAGTCGCCGCAGGTCTGTATCAGCCACTGGGAGTGACCATCAAAGCCGGCAAGATCATTCTGGGCGGCAACGATCAGATTACCCGGCTGCACGATCTTAACGGTGATGGCGAGGCCGACTTTTATGAATGCGTTACCAACGATTACCCCACGACCGGAGGCCATGACTTCGCCACCTCACTTCAACAGGACAACGAAGGGCGACTTTACTGGGCCACCGCTTCCGGTGACTTCGGGCTGACCAGGCTGACGGAGGGGCAAAAACCCGAATCACTCGGGTCCGGCCTGAGAAACTCAAACGGCATCGGCGTATCGCCCGATGGCAGCATCGCGCTGGCAACTGTTCAGGAAGGCACCTGGGCACCCGGCACGGCCATCTTCAACGTCGGTGCAGGCAGCTTTCACGGTCATCGTGGTCCACGCGAAGGAATTGGCGAGTTCGGCTACGACCTGCCGCAGTGTTTTGTTCCGCGCGGTATCGATAACTCGGCCGGAGAAATCCGCTTTCTGCCGGATGACAAACGCCTCGGTCCACTGGCAGGAAAGGTCATCGGTTCATCGTACGGATACTGCAACCACTACATGATTCTGCGTGAAGAAGTTAACGGGCACGTTCAGGGCGGCCTGGTGCCCCTGCCCGGCGAGTTCCTGAGCGGAGCGTGTCGCGTGACGTTCAATAAATACGATGGCCACATATACGTCGCCGGCACTGAAGGCTGGCAAAGCTATGCCGCAGAAAACGGCTGTCTGCAGAGACTTCGCTGGACCGGCAATCCATTGCCTCTGCCCACACGAATTGAGACTCGACAAAACGGCCTGATCGTCCACTGCAACACAGAAATCTCGCCCGAGTCCGTCCGGCAGGAAAACGTCTTCTGTCAGCAATGGAATTATCTGTACAGCGGCGCCTACGGGTCGCCGGAATACAGTGTCAAAGACGAAGGCCGGCAGGGACACGACTACGTTCCCGTCCGATCAGTACATCTGCTGAAAGACAAACGCAGCGTCTTTATCGAGATTCCTCAGCTGCACCCGGTCATGCAGTTCCACTTTCACATGAAGCTCACGGCTGCCGACGGTGCCGCATTCACTCCGGACGCTTACTCTTCGATCTACGCCATGGGCGAAGCGTTTACGGACTTCCCTGGCTATCAGTTGATCGCCAAACGCCGCTGGCCCGGCTTTCCTCATGCAGAAAAATACGAACAGGATCCTCGCCTCATCGAACAGGATGCCTTCGGCACCAACTTTGGCTGGGTGTCCAGTGCAAAGAAAATGACGCTGAACGCTGTCACTGGTCTGCAGTACGAACCGAGCCGCCTTAAAGTGGCACCGGGAACACGAGTCGCACTGACGTTCCATAACACCGATCCCAGCATGCCGCACAACGTCGTGGTCGTCAAAGCCGACGCGATGGAAGATTTCGGTGAACAGTCCATGGTGCTGGCCAGCAATCCTCGAGCCATCGCGACTCACTACGTCCCCGACGATCCGGCGGAAATCTGTTTCTCGCCGATCCTGACCCCTGGAGACCAGTACACCGTGTACTTTGAAGCGCCGAAGGAAACGGGACGCTACCGATTTCTGTGTACCTATCCCGGTCACTGGAAAGTGATGCGCGGCAGCCTGTACATATTGCCGGACGACCAGCCGCTGCCACCACCAGCCGCAGATGAAATCACGCGTCGATTTGTAAAACGATGGACGATGCCGGATTTTCAAATACACACCGAACAACTCGATGGACGATCCACTGCCAATGGCGAAACAGTCTTCAATCAGGCTGGCTGCATCAAGTGCCATCGGATTAAGGACAAGGGAGCAAAGCTGGGGCCGGAATTGTCTGATGTCAACAAGCGTTTCCAAGGTAAAAAACTGCTGCAGCAGATTCTGGCCCCATCATCCGACATCAACAAACAGTACCAGACCTGGATCGCCGTCCGTGACGACGGCACCGTCCTGAGTGGTTTGATGACTGAACAGAACGACACCTCGATCACCCTGCTGCCGAACCCATTGAAACCCGACCAGATCGTCACGATTCTTAGAGAACAGATCGACGAATTGATCCCGTCCAAACAATCGACCATGCCGGACGGCCTGTTGATGACGTACTCGAAAGATGAGATCCTGGACCTGCTGGCCTTTATTCAGCAAAACGGAAGTGGGCCACGTGTACTCGAACCGTAGTTCAAATCTGTTCGTGAACGTGCCACGTCGGGTGGCCTGGACTGAGCTTGCGAAGGAAGCCCCGGGGTTTCGCTCGTTCCTCGCTCCAACCACCGGCTACCCTCCCGGTTGTACGGCATGCCGCACGCGTTATGCGTAGGGATCAACAAACGAGTCATCGTCGTAGCGGTCGTGATGACGAACCCAGGCCATGCCGTAGGGCAGTTCTGCTTCGTCGCGTCCTTTCGGAACCAGGTCCAGATAATTGTAAATCCCCAATAGGTTCTCCAGACCACGGGCGTATGCGGAATAAGTGTGGAAGATCTCGCCCTGCTGGTTGCGGACGAAGCTGCTGATGCCGGGACACTCCGTCGACGGAAAACGTCCGACCTGGTAGTTGTAGTTCATCCGGCTTTCATCCATTTCCTCCTGCGTGAATGACACGCCGAAGTCCTGGTTGAAGTCGTTGTTGATTGAAGACGCCCACTCGAAGTTCCAACCCATACGCTGTTGGTAGGAAGCAAGCGTCTCGATCGGTGCTCGCGACACTGCGACCAAAGTCACGTCACGAGCGTTCAGGTGCACGACCAGCGGATGGTAGTGATCGGCAAGCATCGAACAGATCTTGCAACCGTCTTTCCAGTCCGGTCCAAACATGAAGTGATAGACAAGCAGCTGACTATTGGAACCGAACAGGTCGAGCAGTTTCACTTTTCCGGCCGCACCATCGAACGTGTAGTCCTTTTCGATTTTCTCCCATGGCAGGTTACGACGCTGCTGAGTCAGTTCGTCGCGCAGTTGCGAGAGTTCTTTTTCCTTCTGCAGAAGTTCTTTGCGGGCCGTCAACCATTCTTCGCCGGAGACGACAGGATGATCAGACATTGGCTTGTTTCTTTCCATGGTTCTTGAGACATCGTTCGTGGGTCATCAGTGTGCTGACCGCAGCCCGATAAGTAAGACTGGTTGAATGGTGTTACGCCTTCTTTTTCCCTTGTTTCGTCTGCACCGCAGGCTCGGATTCCGCAGCTTCCCTGACCCGCAGCAGTGTGTTGGACCAGTAGGCTTCATACTTGCCGATCCACCGTTCGAGGATTTCCCGAATCGGTGCGGCGTTGAGCGAATTGATGCGGAGTCTGCCTTCTGATCGCGTGTTGACCAGACCGGCTTCGCGCAGCCCTTCCAGATGTTTCATGACGCCGAATCTTGACAGTTGCGGAAACCGTTCAACGATGTACGTCGTCTGCTGCGGTCCATCGCGAAGCAGATCCAGTATCTCTCGACGTGTCGGATCGGCGAGCGCTTTCCAGATGTGGTCCAGGTCTTCGGCCATTGCATTCTCTCTGCGAAACTCAACCCTTCGGAATCACGCGGCAGATTCAGCCCGTTGCTTCACAGACTGCAGCAGGAAGTCCCAGCCGTGGGTGACCCCCTCACGGTGATTGGGATCTATCATTCCCAACACTCGGTGCCGCAACGACAATTCCGTGCCACCCGAGATCTGCGACAAACGCAGTTGCAGGTGCCCGGCGACGGCGTACGACATGAACATGGGGCCCTGAATCTCGATCAGGTTCGGCGGCTTGATGACCTGAACGAATCCCCACAGGTGGCCGTGCCCATTGCCAAGGTCCCGCAGCCAGCGTCCGCCCAGCCACTCTTCCAGCACCATCGGCATCGGCTTGTTGTCGGGGGTTGAGTTCTCGCTCGTCAATCGGCCTAACAGAGCAGACCATGCGTCGCCAACGGCCGCCTTGATTTCCAGGCTCTGGGTGATGTCGAGCGTGAGATCCTGAATCTCAGCCAAAGTGATTCTCCTTAAGTCAGTGTCATTGAATTGGCGTGGTCGCACCGCCGCTGTTGGTGCAGCGGAATACGCTGGGGTGCACGAACAACTCCTGTCTAATCACTATCGTCCAAAAAACTCATATGCAGTTCCGCGTGCCGCAGATGAAAATCATTCCACTCGTCATGAGTAAGCCGGCCAAACCCCGGATGCTGGGCTCGCGAGGATTCTTCTTTCTGCCGCGCAACCGCAGCTCGCATCGCTGCCAGCCCGTCTTCAACTGACGTCGCTGCCGGTACGAAGTTGGACGGTGCTTTGAACCCTGCGGGAAGCCCCTTTGTCAGGAACTTTCGCTTCATGAGCAGTGTCAGGAGCCAACGAACGGGAGCGGGCAGCATGCTGCTGAAGCCATCGATCGACGAATTCATGGTCGTGGCAAGATGCTCGTGGATCTGGCCCGGCGACCAGTTTCCCAGTGTATGAACGTTCGGACCGGCCAGGCGTTCAGCGTCAGCCACATAGTCGTCGATCGATTCGTATCGGATCTCCCGCCGTCCTGTGACTTTTTTCGTGTTGATCATGAGGAAAGCCTCCGGTCGTTAGAAATGTAAACGGAACTCAATACGTTACCAAACAGTAACGTTAATTTCGGCAACGTCAACAACATGACCTTGGCAAAGGCTTTCCATGAGACGGTCCCTGCCATTGAAATCACGAAACGGAAATGAGGACCAAGCAGGATGGACTGGTGACATTGGGCGTGACGCGTTTTGTGTGACGACGTATTCTCCTCATTAGAGCAGTTTACTTATTGTCGTGGACGATACTGGCTCGTGGGGGTAACGAAACGGCTACTGAAAAGCGTTCTTCGCGGCCACAAGTCAGCGTGAAACGCTGTAGTCCGCTTCAAGAGACCGATTGGTTCCACATTGCAGCGGACCGGGCGACATTTGAAATTCTGGCGTAACGTCGCCGTCACATCTCACTAAACAATATTTCATGGATCAAATGGTGAATCACGGAACTCCTGGTGAACGCCAAGTGCAAACCCAACTGGATAGCCAGGTGCGTGCGAAACGGTTCTATGACCGTCAAATGCGCGACCGGCTGTCCGCAAAGATGGTTGAGCTCATTCGTCGGCAGGAAATGATGTTCATCGCAACCTCCGATGCGCACGGAAACTGCGACTGCTCGCCACGGTTTGGACAGGCGGGATTCGTTCTTGTGCTGGATGACAGGACGCTTGCGTACCCCGAACTCCGAGGCAACGGAGTCTTTGCGAGCCTGGGAAACATCAGCGAGAATCCGCACCTTGGCCTGGTATTCGTCGATGTCTTCCACACGACCGTAGGATTGCATGTCAATGGTGCTGCGCATTGGTACTCATCCACGGAACTGCCTTCCACACTGGCAGCGTATCTCGACAGCGAACCACTACATTTGGACTCTGCTGTTGAATGCTGGGTCGTGATTACCATCGATGAAGCCTATATTCACTGTTCAAAACATGTGCCACTTCTGGAAAAGAAGGACAAGCTCATCATGTGGGGTACTGATGATCCATTGGCCAAGTCCGACGATTACTTCCGGTCGAATCCAGAACCGCACACACCGTGACCGTGGCCGGCATGCCCATCCGTGGAATCGCAAGCTGACGAAACGCTCAACCCGCTTGGCGGTTGGACGCGTGCTCTGAACCCGGAAGCCGCCACCCGCGCTGTGCGAGGGTCGGTCTGCCGACCCCGCACATTGATGACCGAAGGTCTCAACGTACTCGCTGGCCAGCGGAAGACCTGCCACCAGCGGTGTGACCGAGATCAGCAGACCTTCGTCCCGCGCATGTCTGCCTGTTTGCTCACCCAGTGGCATCTGCTCCGGGCCTCTGGTTAACATAGGAAAATGCGAGGCTGTCCCTCGACATGAATGCGCGCTTACGGCTTTCAGGAATCGATGGTTTCTCCGGTCAACGACCACCACAACTTACCAGACTCTGTCCACGTCCACTGCACGCCGCCCCCCGCCTACGGATAGCGAAAAACATGACACAGCCAAGTCAACGAAGTCGCCGCTCGTTTCTCGCAGCTACGTCTGCCACGATCGCCTGGCCATTGGCAAATATTCGGATCGGCACAGCGGCCGACCGGCGGGTTCACACCGCAGACTATCCCTTCCAGCTGGGCATTGCCTCAGGCGATCCGGCGCCCGATGGCGTGGTCCTGTGGACTCGGCTGGCACCGGATCCTTTGAATGGCGGCGGCATGCCATATGAGGACGTCCGCGTGCGGTGGCAAGTTGCGACCGATGAAGGCATGACAAAAGTTGTACGCAAAGGCGTGGCCACGGCGTCTAAAGACTGGGCTCATTCCGTCCACGTCGAAGTACAGGGACTACAACCGGACCGCACATATTGGTATCAGTTTAGTGCCGCTGGCGAGACCAGCGGTGTCGGTCGCACCAGAACGACACCGGTAGCCGACGTGATGCCTGACAGTTTCCGTTTCGCCTTCGCATCATGCCAACACTACGAATACGGCTACTTCAATGCGTTGCGACACCTGGCGGACGAGGATTTGCATGCCGTTGTGCACCTGGGCGATTACATCTATGAAGGTGGCACCTCGGAGAATTTGACCCGCAGACATAACAGCGCAGAAACGGTTTCGCTGAATGACTACCGCAATCGATACGCGCAGTATCAGTCGGATCCGGATCTGCAGGCGGCTCATGCCGCGTTTCCGTGGATCGTAACGTGGGATGACCACGAGTTCGACAACAACTGCGCCGGTGACATTTCTGAGCAACGGGGTGTGAGTGCAGAGCAGTTTCTGAAGCGGCGGGCCGACGCGTACAAGGCGTACTACGAACACATGCCACTGCGACGGTCCACGTTGCCTCACGGCCCGATGATGCAGTTGTACCGAAATGTGACATATGGCCGACTGGCTCAGTTCTCGGTCCTCGACACCCGACAATACCGAACAGACCAGCCGTGTGGCGACGGCAAAGAACCGCAGTGCGAAGGCGTCTTCGATCCACGCGCTACTCTGTTGGGAGACATTCAGGAGAAGTGGTTATGCGACGGTCTGGCGGCATCACCGTCGCGCTGGAACATTCTGGCCCAGCAGGTCATGATGGCCCGCGTCGACCAGAAACCGGGTGAGGCTGTGGCGTTCAGCATGGACCAGTGGGCGGGTTACGAAGTGGGGCGACAGCGGCTTGTTCAATTCCTCGCCGATCACCAGATCGCGAATCCCGTTGTGCTCACGGGCGACATTCACACAAATTGGGTCAACGACATCAAGGTTGACTTTGATGACGAAACGGCGGCCGCGGTCGCTACGGAACTTGTCGGAACGTCCATTACGTCGGGTGGCAACGGTGTTGAAAAGGGAAGAAACACGGACGCCATGCTGGCCGAAAATCCATTCGTGAAGTTCTTTAACGCTGAGCGAGGCTACGTTCGCTGCGAGTTGACTCCCAGTCAATGGAAGACTGATTTTCGAGTCGTGCCGGTTGTGACCGAACCAGAATCACCCTGCCTGACTCGGGCCACATTCGTTATCGAAAACGGCAAACCCGGCGCGGAACGTGCCTGATTAAGCGGCCACGGTTACAAACTCGGAATGTCGGCAGCAACAGGATTGCCGTTTCCGCGATCTACATTTCCACAGGATCAAAACAACAATGAGTAATGTGCAACGATTCGGCGCCACGGGTGATGGAGTCACGAACGACACTGAAGCCATTCGACATGCTTTGCAGGACGGGGATGGCGTGCTGCATTTTCCGCCTGGCAGCTATCGAATCACGGAACCGATTGAAGTGGACCTGGAAAACGCCGGACCGACGGGAATCGACGGCACCAGCGGAACGGCGCGGATCCTGATGGATGGGCCGGGGCCCGCTTTTCGACTGGTGGGGACTCACGGTGGTACCGGCGACCCGAACTCAGTCAAAGGCAATGTGTATCCAGGCCAGCGGCTGCCAACGATTAAGAACATCGAAATCGAAGGTGTGCATCCTGAATCCGATGGCATCCAGCTTGTCGGAACAATGCAATCGGTCCTCGAGGGCGTACTAATTCGCCGTTGTCGGCATGGCATTCACCTGTTCGAGCGAAATCGAAATGTGCTGATCAGTCACTGCCACATTTATCACAACACGGGCGTCGGCATATTCCTGGACCGCATCAATCTGCATCAGATCAACATTGCCAGCAGCCATATCAGTTACAATCGCCTGGGAGGCATTCGCGTCGAAGGATCACAGGTGCGAAACCTGCAGATCACCGGCAATGACATTGAATACAACAACCATGCCGCACACAAAACCGAACCGGAACCGACCGCAGAAATCTACGTCGATACCACCGCGCCGGGCGCCAGCGTCAACGAAGTGACGATTGCATCGAATACCATTCAGGCCACGCCATCGGCAGGCGGATGCAATATCCGCATCCATGAATCCAACGGCGACAAAGAGCGTCCGCCAGGGCTGTGGGCAATTTCCGGAAACATCATCGGCAGCCAGGAAAACAACGTGCACCTGACCGGGTGCTACGGCATTTCCATCAGCGGTAACTGCATCTATTCCTGCTCAAACCGCAATCTGTTGATCGAAGATTCCAGACAGATCAACGTGGGCAATAACACCTTCCGACGCCACACTCCAGCCATGGGAACAGGTGTTCGAATTGTTGGATCGTCCGACATTACATTGAATGGATGCTCGATCCTGGACGAACATCCGGAAGGTCAGCCATCAGGAGCGTCTCTGCTGGAACTGGTAAACTGCAACCGCATCAATATCTCCGGTAGCCAGTTGATTGACGGTGTCCCGTGCGGACTGGACGCCGTCGACTGCAGTAACGTCAATGTCAACGGGTGTTCGATCCACGAGACCAGAACTGCGCGGAAGTCCAAACACGCCGTTCGGTTTTCCGGCAAAGGTCAGGGCAATCTGCTGGCGATGAATTCGATCAGTCCGACAGCTCAGGAATCGTTGTCAATCGCCGAATCGACCGGTGTCCGCGTGGAAGGGAATGCGATGGAGGAGTCGACCGAGTAGCTCCGTACGAATAAATCAAGTCGACGCGCTGCTATACGTCGTAGGAGTCCGGCGACGATCCGTTCGGCGAGCGTCCCCCAAAAACGGCGTAAGCGGTATAGCCATCGGTCATCAGCTCGCGAATCTGTTCCGGCTTCCTGCGCTTGCCACGAAAATAGATGAACAGGTTGGGAGCCGTTTCGATGTACGCACCCCTTCGTTCCGCGAAAAAATCGAGCTTCTCCACATCGAAGAAATCCCGGATCGCAGGCACATCGTCTCCCTTCAGAACAAACGATTTCGAAAACTCTGGATGTTCATCAAAGTCGATATCCTGAGCTCCCATCATGGCACCTAACTTTGCCAACAGCCCTTCGGACCACAACGTGAAGCTGGGAAGGCTGAGCGAATCTGATTCCACAGAAACTACGGTCTGGGAATGACACTGCTGGTGCTTTCCGCTGCCAGTCGTGTACTGATAGTCAAAGATCGCCAGCGTTGCGCTTTCGCCCTCGGCCTTCATCACGTTACGCATTTTGCGACTGTGCCCTTTGTTGAACAAAGAGAAAACCCGCACCCTGGCCAATAGTTCGTCATCCTGAATTGCGGAAAATGCCAAACCGATTTCCGATGCGATCACATTCAGGGCTGCTGTCCGCTTCTTTTCGAAGTGGCGTACCATCAGGATGATGCCTGCGACGAGTGCTATGGCGCCCGCTATCACCACAACGACGATGGGAATCTTTTGCCCACCGTTTTTGCCAGGCACAGCAGCGATTTGCTTGTGACCTACCAGTATTTCCGGCAATGACGCTTCGGCATCAACAACGGCCTGGTGGGCTACGCTGGCTTCCACACGTTCCTGAGCCACACCGACTGATACCACACCGACTGATACCACACCTCCGACGCACACGATCACTGTGGTCATCCAGACAAGTGCGTACCCGGTTTTCAGACAACATGGACTCATGTTTGAGCTCCTTCAACCTATTCGTCGTTGCTGCAGTTGATATGAGATTACAGCGTTTCACGCTGACTTGTGGCCGCTAAGATCGTTTTTCAATAGCAGTTTGGTTGCCCCCACGAGCCAGTATCGTCCACGACAATAAGTAAACTGCTCCAGCGGCTCACTACTACGCACGTCCCTGAATTCTCCTCGTTCCCACGCCGGATCTTTGCGAACGAGAAGAACGCCGAAGCAGATAAAAAATTATAAAATGATGCAGCAGAAAGTTGAATACGGCCACAACAACCCGGTGAACCGAGGCTTCGTCGACGACCCAGTGCATTGGAGGTGGTCCAGCGCTCGGAACTATGCCGGGCAGGAAAGTCTGATCAATGTCGTGACCGATTGGCGATAGCGCCAGCTAACGACGAAGCGGAGCTTGGGAACGAGAAGAAGAAAAGTCGTTACGACAGAATTTCCAACACGGGACGGGCCAGTTCCTGGACTCCGGTCAGGCGTTCGTCCAGCCCGCGATGTTTGACCGTAAAACGTGCGTGGTCGATGCCCAGCTGATGGAGAATTGTGGCGTTCAAGTCTCGGATATGGACGGGGTCACGCAGGATGTTGTAACCGAATTCGTCGGTTTCCCCATGAGTCGTGCCGCCTTTGATTCCACCACCGGCCAGCCACATCGAATAACATTTCGGATGATGGTCTCGGCCGTAGTTGTTTTTGGTGAGCGTGCCCTGACTATAGATCGTGCGGCCGAATTCACCGCCCCAGATGACCAGCGTGTCGTCCAGCAAACCTCGCTGTTTCAAATCCTGGATCAATGCCCAGGCCGGTTGATCAACTTCTTTCGTCTGACGGCGAATATTAGTCGGCAGACCACTGTGATGGTCCCAACCACGATGGAAAATCTGAATGAAGCGGACGTCGCGTTCGGCCATTCGTCGAGCCAATAAACAGTTGTTACCAAACGTGCCGGGTTTCAATGCGTCGTCGCCGTACATGTCCAGGATGTGTTTCGGCTCACCAGACACATCCACCAGATCAGGAACGGACGACTGCATTCGGAATGCCATTTCGTACTGTGCAATTCGTGTCTGCGTTTCCGGATCACCCAGCTGGTCGTGGATTCGGTGATTCATCACCTGCAGGCGATCCAGCATCAAACGGCGGGTTTCCTGAGTCACACCGCCAGGATTCGACAGATACAGAACGGGATCTCCCTGAGCACGAAAGGCCACACCGGCATGCGTTGACGGCAGGAATCCACTGCCCCACAACCGCGAGTACAGCGCCTGGCCACGAGGTTCACAATTCAAAACAATGAATTCCGGCAGGTTGCGATTCAGACTGCCCAGACCGTAGCTGATCCATGCGCCGAGTGTTGGTCGACCCGGTATCTGGTTGCCCGTCTGGATGAAAGTGATCGCCGGATCGTGATTAATGGCCTCTGTCCAGACGGTGTGTATCGTAGCGATGTCATCGGACATAGAACCGATTTTTGGCAACAACTCGCTGACCCGCTTGCCGCTGTCGCCATGCTGGTCGAAACGAAACATGGACGGTGCGATGGGAAACCGTGCCTGCGACGCGGTCATCGTCGTTAACCGCTGTCCCTTGCGGACGGATTCCGGCAGGTCTTTGTTGTACCAGTCGACCATCTGCGGCTTGTAGTCAAACGTGTCCAGGTGCGACGGAGCACCCGCCATGAACAACCAGATCACTCGCTTTGCCCGAGCCGGAAAGTGCTGATGCGGATTGCCTGCCGTAGTGTTTCCGGCGGCCTGCTGACTTAGCAATCCTGCCAGCGCCGCGGCCCCCAGTCCCTTTGAACTGCGACCGAAGAACTGCCGCCGCGTTTCCAAATTGATCCATTGATCGATCGGGTTTGTATTCATGATTCAATGACCGTGTGACCGTCAAAAATGTTTAATCCGTTCGCGGCTTCCTGTGTTGCCCTGCTCACTCGACCTGTATCTTCCGAGCGTTAGCTCGCATCCGCCGCCGGTCGGCAGCGGCCGGCCGGTACCGGCTTTATTTGTTTACGAAGTCATCGCGATTCATCAGAATGTTTGCCACCAGCGTCCACGCTGCCAGTTCCGCTGCGTCCAGTGTTTCGTCTGGCTTGGTGTCGCCGGTACTGATTAGTTTCTTCGCAGCCTCCGGCTTCTGCTGAAACATCGTTCGGAATTCGCTGGCCGCAGCCGTCATTTCAGTCACGTCCACAGCTTCTGCCGGCCGGCTGAGTACAGTCGACAGCATCCATTCCGCCCGAACCTGGTCGTCGGCTTCCTGTCGGATGGCGTTTTCCGCAAGTCGCCTTGCGGATTCAACAAACTGAGGATCGTTCATCAGCACCAGCGCCTGAATGGGCGTGTTCGTACGTTCGCGGCGAACGGTACATAGTTCGCGAGTCGGTGCGTTGAAGGCGGCCATCGATGGCGGAGGGGCAGTTCGTTTCCAGAAACTGTAAACGCTGCGGCGATACAACGCGTCGCCTGTATCGCGTGAGAAAACGCGTGTATTACTGCCCGTGATGGCAACGACTTTCCACAACCCGGCGGGCTGGTAAGGCTTGACACTCGGGCCGCCCATGTCTCGCCGCAGCAATCCACTGACCGCCAGGACCTGGTCACGCAGCACTTCTGCATCCAGTCGAATGCGTGGTCCCCGGGCCAGGTATCGGTTGTCCGCATCCTGCGCTAGTTTCTCCGCTGTAACAGCGCCACTTTGTCGGTATGTCGATGATGTCAGAATTAGTTTCAGAATGTGGTTCACGTTCCATCCGGATTCCACAAACTCGACCGCCAGCCAGTCCAGCAGTTCGGGGTGTGAAGGGCGGTCTCCCATCACGCCAAAGTCTTCCGATGTCTTCACAAGGCCTGTGCCGAAGGCGGACTGCCACAGACGATTCACCATGACGCGTGCAGTCAGCGGATGATCCGGATGTACCAACCAACGCGCCAGATCAAGCCGACTTGTCAGCTGCGTTCCTGACCCGCCGTCCGCTGTCCGAAAACCTGTGCCGGGAAAGTTCAGCACGTCAGGAATCCACGGAGCAACTTCTTCACGGCGTTGATCATATTCACCGCGTGCCAGCACCCACGCACGCGGCTTTGAGGAACGTTCCTGCATCACAAGAGTCGTCGTCGATCGGGAATAGATGAAATCCCGTCGGCGTTGAGAGCTGCCATACTCGCGCAGCCTGGCGATGCCGTCGGCGTTGACCGTCGCTCGATGAAACGCCGTGACCGAGTTCTGTTGCTCTTTGTCGAGGTCGGCCCATGCTGCGTCTGATTGAAACAAAGTCATCAACTCATATTCGTGGGCCAGCAGTTGTGTTTCTTCGTCCGTCAGCCAGCGACGGAAGATGCGAATATCGCTGAGTCCGGCGGTTGGCAGTCGGCTGGCAATTCTCAGCGGACCGGCCGGCACTTCAGCCGCGCCCATCAGGTCTTCTGTCGAATTCCGCAGCACGCCAGCACGCCCATCGACAAGAATGGTGATGGACGAATTAGATTGACCACCGGAATAGCGGACACAGACATGCTGCCACGATCGCGGCGTGAGTGCTTCTTCGCCTGGCAACAGAGCGCGGATTTTCTTTCCCTGTCCGTCGTTGAATTCGAAGGTCAGTCCTCCCTGAGTATTGCCGGCGATCTTCCACCCGATGGTCTTCTTATCTTCTGTTTTCGCTGTCTGATCGAACACCGTCGTCGACATCAGCCGCTCAGGAGTCCGATACCAGAAACTGATCGACAGCGGTTCGTCAGTGCGCAGGCTGGGCAGATCGGCCGTAAGCTGTCCCTTCTCGCCGAACCGCATTCCTCGCCGGCCGGCTGGATGCTCCGTGGCCCAGTTGGCGGACTCGGGCAGCTTGACGGTGTCTGCTTCGCCCTCCGTCAGTGGCAATGACGCAAGAAGCTCGTCCACCGACACTGGATGTGCGACGTCCCGGGTTCGTGATGGCCACCATTCAGCAACATCTGAACTCAACGCGTCAAATTCGCTGCCCAGCCGAATTCGCTGCGCCCGCAGGTCGTTCCATTCCTGCGCGAATTCGTCAGAGGGCAACGTGACGACCGGTGGCGTGTCCTTCTGGTTGCCATCCATCGCGGGTGTGGTGGTGTTATTGAAGAAGGCACCAAGCTGATAAAATTCCCGCTGACTGATCGGGTCGTACTTGTGATCGTGGCACACAGCACAACCGGCCGTCAGGCCCAGAAAAACGGTGGCCGTCGTTTCCACGCGATCCACCATGTATCGCACGTCGAGTTCCGCAGGAATTGCTCCGCCTTCGGACGTCGTGATATTGCAACGGCTGAACCCGGTAGCGATCAGCTGATCCTGCGTCGGTTCCGGCAACAGGTCACCGGCCAGCTGTTCGACGACAAACCGGTCGAATGGCATGTTGGCGTTAAAAGCACGCACGACCCAGTCCCGGTACGGCCACATCTCACGATAGTTATCCACGTGCATGCCGTGCGTGTCACCGTATCGTGCAGCGTCCAGCCAGTACCGTGCACGGTGTTCGCCAGCGTGCTCTGACTTCAGCAGTCGGTCAATGTATTTCGACCATGCGTCGTCGGATGAATCACCAACGAAGGTCTGTAGCATTTCGCCCGTGGGTGGCAGCCCGGTGACATCAAGGGCCGCTCGACGGGCCAGCACGTGACGATCGGCCGCCGCGTTTGGTTTCAATCCAAGTCCGTCCAGTTGCTGCAGTATGAAATGGTCAATTGTGTTGCCCGACCATTCTGCGTTGTCCGCCGGTTTTGGCATCGCCGGTCGCTTCGGCTTGATGAACGACCAGTGGTTTTCGTATTCGGCACCTTCGTTGATCCACCGAATCAGCAGTTGTTTGTGTTCAGGCTTCAACGTCTTGTGAGAATCGGGCGGCGGCATCACCAGTTCCGAATCGTCGCTGGTGATTCTTGCGATCAGTTCAGAGTTCTCGGCATCACCGGCTGTAACAGCTCCACTTTCGACCGCTGCTACTCGAACATCCAGCCGCAACTCTCCCTTTCGACTTCCGGAATCCCGCCCATGGCAGGCGAAGCAGTACTCGGACAGAATGGGTCGGATGTGTTCGTTGAATCCGATACGCGCATCCGGACTGGCATCATCTGCCAATGATGTACTGGTAGAAAGCAGGAAGCAGATACAGACGAAAGCGGAATCGGTTCTCATGAGATAGCACCGGGGATTTTTCGGCGGGACAGCGACACATGGTTCTGCTGCTGAAGTATTGTACTGTCGGCTCCCCCCGTCGTCATTGACGGACATCTGCAATACTCGATTCCCTCTATGGTTGCTGTTGCCGTGAAATGGGGAATTCGGTGGTGTTTCACCGCCTCGGCACGCGATTACGAGCCTGCTGCCAATCAATACGCTGACGACTACCTGGCAAATTGACCCGGATCAGTCCGCCGCTGCGCCGAACGACGTGATATCGCTGGGACTGGTGCATTTGCGGTCAAAGTGGGTGTAACCGCCATCGACGAAAATGATCTGTCCTGTGGTGTGACTGGATCGCGGCGACGCCAGAAACACGACCATGTCGGCCAGTTCTTCGATCGTCGTAAAACGCTGACCCAGGGGAATCAACCGTTCGATTTCTGCCTTCGCTGCTGCGGGATCGGGCATCGCCGCGAGGCATTTTTCGTACAGCGGCGTCCATGTTTCGGCAGGCAGAACAGTGTTCACCCGGATGCCATGAGCAGCCAGGTCGACGGCCCACTCACGCGTCAGGCCGTTGATACCACCTTTGGACGCGGCGTAGCCCGACGTACCGCCCTGCCCCGTTTCGCAAACCTTCGATCCAATGTTGATGACGCAGCCTTTGGACTTCTTCAATGCGTCCAGCGAAAAATGAACAATCGCGTAGTAGTGAATCAGGTTTCGCTTCAGCGATTCCAGAAACGCCGCCGGTCCGTCCTCCAGACCGACGCCATCGTTGACGCCCGCATTGTTGACGACAACGTCGATCCTGCCGAAGCGCTGCAGAGTCTGTTCCACAGCGTTCTGGCAGGCGGATGTGTCCGTCAGATCTCCCTGGATGAAATAGCAATCGTGTCCCTGTTGCGAATATTCGGCTTCCAGCGCGCGGCCTTCTGCTTCGCTGCGATTGACGTTAGCTACTCGCGCGCCTTCGGCGATCAGGGATCGTACGATCCCCAGACCGATGCCTTTCGAACCTCCGGTTACCAGAGCTACCTTGTCCTGCAGGCCAAGATCCATCTACTTGACCTCGCGAATCTTGATGTTGCGGAATGACACCAGATTGCCATGGTCCTGCAGACAGATGTGTCCCTTCGTGGCGACACCAAACTTCGGAAACTTACTGAACTTGCTGGCCGCCAGACGTTCGTTCCAGTCGTCCGATCCCTTGACGTACTCAAGGTACTTCTTGCCGTTCATCCAGTGCACACATTTTTTGGGTGTAATCAGCACTCGCAGTGTGTTCCACTCACCCGCCGGATTGGTGGCGTCCGTTTCTGATTTGTAAAACTGATACAGCCAGCCGGCTTTCTGCGGATCGTGTCCGTCAACATTGTCCTGAATCTGAATTTCCGGACCCGTCTGCCACGGCTTTTTTTCTTCTTCCGTGACATGAAACATCAGTCCGCTGTTACCGCCTTCTGAGATCTTATAATCCAGCGTGATTTCAAACGCGTCAAACTGCTTTTTCGTGATGATGTCGCCCGCGCCCTTGTCCTTACGAACCAGTTCACCGTTCTCGACTTTCCAGCCATCGCTGATCGTATCCTTCTGATAATTGCGCCAGTGGCTGGTGTCTTTACCATTAAACAGCAGCGTCCAGCCGCCTGCTTTTTCATACACCCCAAGGGTGTTAGGGCCGATTTTTTCCGCCATCGCCGAGGCAGACAGCAATCCAAGCAGAACGACGACAGCAGCCGAAGATGTGGTACGTAACATTGTTTCTTCCTTCAAAGTCGGTAGAAAACGCAACCCATTCGCAACGGTCGACTTCTTCACCGTTCAGCGTTTGGTCGCGTCCAGACCGCCTGTCATAGTGGCCGGTACGCTAAATCGGGTTTACAGCGTATTACGCTGACTTGCGGCCACGGCGAACGTCTGTTCTTGTGAGCGGCACGGCGCTAGCCGCCGGTTATTGGCAGTGTTTTCACCCGCGGCTAGCGTCTTGCGGCTCACTGTCTCTGGTATCCGGACAGCCTCCTGGACCAGCGTTTTAACAACTCTTTTACCGATGCAAAAGTGTGGCTGGGTGTTCGTTGCCAACCAGTCAAGTAAATCGATCGCTTTGAATTTGACCCGAACTGCTGACGCGACCACAATCCGCGTTCAGTATTTCGTCGACGGGAGAAAAGATGTCTGAATTTCAGACGGTTGCAAACGTAAACGACATTCCGGAAGGTCAGGGACGCTGTTTTCCGGTCAACGGCACTATGGTCGGCGTGTTTCTGCATCAGGGAGAGTACTTCGCCATCAATGATTTTTGCCCTCACATGGGCGCATCATTGTCGGAGAGTCCGATCGCTGAGGACGGTTCCGTGATGTGTTCATGGCATGCGTGGTGCTTCAGCATCAAGGATGGAACGTGGCTGGACAACTCGAAGAGTGGCATCAAGACACCTACGTACGACGTCCGTCTGCAGGGCAACGAGATTCAGGTTGCTGTGCCGCTGCCCGATCCACCCGCTGCGAAAGGCTCGGCGTCGACTGATGAGGAATCTTCCGGGGAACCCAGCTGAAAGGCTCACCCATCGACTCGACGGAACCAGACAATCAACCGCCAACATGGCCCGTCACCGACAATGCGATCCGTGACGTCTTCGAAGCAATGTTGCAGGACGGCAGCTGGGGACGATATCACGGCCCGCATTGTGATCGACTTCGTGATGCGCTAGCCGAATTTCATGACGTGGAACACGTGATTCTTTGCAGCAGCGGCACGGTTGCTGTCGAGCTGGCGCTGCGGTCTGTGAAAGTACAGCCTGGCGATGAAGTGGTGTTGGCAGCCTACGACTATAAGGCAAACTTTGCCAACGTGTTGATGCTGCAGGCAACGCCGGTTCTGGTGGACACGCAACCGGGCGTGCCGGTGCTGGATCCCGATCAGTTGCAGCAGGCCCTCACGGATAAAACAAAAGCGATCGTTTGTTCTCACCTGCACGGCTGCTTCGCGGACATGGCTGCCATACGTGCGGTTGCTGCGGAGCGTAGTGTTCCCGTGATTGAAGATGCATGCCAGGCAGCCGGAGGGCGTCTTACTGGAAAGGTGGCCGGTTCGATCGGTGACGTCGGCGTGCTGAGCTTTGGCGGCAGCAAACTGCTGACGGCCGGTCGCGGTGGGGCGGTGCTCACAAATGACGCCACGCTTGCGCAACGAATTCGGTTGTACTCACAACGAGGTAACGATGCGTATCCGCTGTCCGAAATGCAGTCTGCCGTCCTGCTGCCGCAGCTGCGGCAACTGGCCGAACGGACGCAAGTACGGTTGCTGCGAGTTCGGCAGTTGTTGAACACCCTGCCGGAGGACTCACCGCTGAAGCCTGCGTTGTTGCCACATCCCGCAGAAAATGTCGACGACGTGCCGGCGTTCTACAAAGTGGCATTTCGTTACGAGCCGAAGAAAACGGACGGACGATCCCGTGAAGAATTCGCGGCCCAGGCTCGTCAAAACGGAGTGGCTCTGGATCCGGCATTTCCCACTCTGCATAAGACTCACAGTCAGCGCCGATTCCGAGCGGTGGGAGAATTATCAAATGCATCCGCGCTGCACGAAGAACTGATGATTCTGCATCATCCGGTGCTGCTGCAAAGTGCAGATCACATCGACGCGCTGGTAGCCGCCCTCCAGCGGTGAAAGCTTACTGCGTTTTCAGCTGACTTGTGACCGCGACAACTGCTTTTTGATTTTGTTCACAAGTGTTCGAGACGTCGTGCCGTCATCGGAGATGGCAGGGGCAGTCATGAATGGTGTGAAGCCCGGCAGTTACGTAGCCTGGGACCATTGTCCCGCGCTGAAGCAAATCACTCGACGGGACGATGGTCTACGGTCGAATATCACAATCCGTTACTGCACCCGATACGGCGTCGGGGCTTGTCTCAACTTGCTGTCCATCTGTTGCGACGTTAGAATCAAAGGCAATTGTCTGTGTGTTTGCGCCAAGTCTATGAAAGGCCGAAAATGGCAGGAACGAACCGACGGCAGGTGCTGCGGGCCGGCCTCACCGGCTTCACCAGTTTGACATTGCCCGGCCTGTATCGGGCTCGAGCCGAGTCGGTTCATGCCGGCGGCAAGTCGGACACGGCGATTATCCTGGTCTGGCTTCGTGGTGGACAAAGTCATCTCGATACGTTCGACATGAAGCCGCTGGCGACGTCCGACTATCGTGGTCCGTTCAGCCCGGTTGATACGAACGTGCCCGGCATTCAGATCACAGAACTCTACCCGCGTCTGTCGCAGTGTGCCGACCGATACTCATTGCTGCGGTCGGTCGCTCATAATGCCGGTGGACACCCGGCAGGTTCTTTGCGAGTGCTGGGTGGAGATCCCGCTTCCGCCGACAAGCCGACGCCGAAGTATCCGGACTGGATGTCGATCGTGAGCTATCTGCGACAGGACCCGACTCAACAGATCCCCAACTATGTCGCCATCAATCCGGTCGATCGTTACGACTCTTTTCGAATTGCTGGTCCGGCATATCTGGGTCCATCCTATGAACCGTTCCGGGTGACGGGGGATCCCAATGCGCCGGGATTTTCTGTACCGAACGTTGGACTGAAGAACGAAGACGACAAGCGCCGCCTGAACGAACGCAGCAAACTAAAAAGTAAACTTGACCGTATGCGCCGTGACATCGATCAGACCGGCCTGATGCACGCTCTGGACAATTTTGATGCCCAGGCTCTGCGACTGCTGGCCAGCCCCGAAGCCGCCAGGGCCTTCGACATTTCGCAGGAGACCGACAGTATCCGTGAGCGATACGGACGCAACCGCTGGGGACAGCAGTGCCTGATGGCGCGGCGACTGGTGGAGGCTGGCGTCGACATCGTGGCCACGGAATTCGACGGTCCGTTGTGTGGACGCGTTGCCAACTGGGACGACCATGCCGTCAACCATCACGTTTTCGACGCCAACGCCCACCGTGCACCGTTCTTTGACCAGGCTGTTTCTGCACTGATCGAAGACATCTACGACCGTGGCCTGGACAAGCGAGTGATGGTGGTTGTGACAGGCGAGTTTGGACGCACACCACGCATTTCACGCGTCGCGAGCAGCGGTGGCGGAGTAGCGAGTGCGGCGAAAGGAACAGTCCAGCCCGGCCGAGATCACTGGCCGCGTGCCAATACTATGCTGTTTGCCGGGGGCGGCATTGAAACCGGACAGGTGATTGGCGCTACGGACGCACGCGGCGAGGATCCTATTTCGCGTCGCGTTACCCCTCACGATTTTCTGGCAACGATTTTTCACCATCTGGGATTCGACATGGTGCAGCTTGGGCTGCAGAATTTCGCTGGTCGTCGAAATCCGATCTTTGCCAAAGGCGACCCAATTCCGGAACTTGCCGGCAGGGTTTAATCGCTCCGAAGGCGCATGCTGCAAGTGTTCTTCCCTGCGCCCGCGTGCCATCAACGGTCGTTTTATGACTGTGGCGAAGATGCTGGCCACGATCGCTGCCCTCGCCGCTCTATGACAACAGTCGGGGCCTATGCAATTGCTTAACCCAGTCCGCGTCGTTGGATTGGGCCCAAACACGCTAAAAACCTGGAGGCTTCCCGAGCCCCCTTGGGTAATACTTACACCATGACCAGCCAGTTCAGCGGACACTCAGGGTGAGGTTTGTGCGATGACTCAGTGTGCCCGAAGCTGCCAAGTGGGATCCTGTCGATGACCATGTGAGTAACTGGTTGGTCGTACAATTGAACCGGAATGCATTCGTACGACACATTGTGAGACTGTTCCTTCGTTGGGCGACCGAATGGGCCAATCCGAATCCACTGCCGACATGACGCGATTCCAATTCGCCGTCTGTTTTGTCGCAACCTGTTGCGTTCCTGTTCCGATTGGCTGGGCGTTAAGCGATCTTCTACCTCTGGGAATCTGGTATCTGGCATTCGTCATTCAATTCTCTGGATGGGGCATCCTGATGATCGTCGCACACCTTTCCATTTGCCGATTCATTACTCCCTGAATCGTGTCGACGGCGCCGGTGTCGACGAGTCAACTCCAAACCAGTTACTGGATTGCCACACACTCTGTGATCGTCATAGCGGTATGCTCTGCCCTGTTGTGGATCTGTGGCATGGCCGGACTCAATTTTCACAGTGAGGTCGCACCACCGACTGACCTGCCAGCCGAAGCCCGGGCGGGGTTCAACCAAGCGAGAAATGAAGCTTATCGAAATGGAATACCTGTCGGGGGAATCCAGATTCTGCGGTCTCCGGTCCTGACACGGGCATTTCCCGACTACAGTTTTGTGCGGGTTGATCTGACTTACCGGCACCGTAGTAATGCCTACGATCAACCGACGCATGTCTATGCAATTCCACTTGATGGCGGTCCCAACCACCATATTCGATGGGATTTTGGAGATGCGATGGAACGGATCGCGAGGCTTCTCGTTGATGCTAAGTTCAAACTACTAACTGAACAGGACGCGGAATTACTCCAGCACACGCTGCGCGAACTCTCTCGACGCGATCGCGTTTTTTTCGCTGTAAAACTCGTTCGACAACAGGAATGGTCACTGGGTAAGTACACTGACTTCACTCTGACCACGAATTCAGACGGCATCGTCAGCGCCGTGCGAAAGAATAGGCGATGATGATGTGTAACTCCGGCAGAACTACCGTGGGCCGACGTTGGCGACTTCGGAATTCCGTACAGTAGGGCGTTGCTCTGGCTCTGTCGATTTCCGTGCTGCACGCTCTTCACCAGTCGTGGAGCCATCGGAACATTCTCAAAATATCAGCGTCCGGTCTTCTTCATACGGAAGTCGGTGCATTCGACGCGTTCAAACAGGATCTCGCCTTTTATTACGAGACTCGGACGGTGAATCTCGTTGTTTCAAAGGTGACGTCAACGTTTCTTCAAAGACAATTCCCAGATTACTTTTTTCTAAACGTGCGGTCAGCTCGTTCCCTTTTTGGCATACCGGTGTCGCAGTATGTCCGCGAGGTCGTCTGGGCGGTCTCGCGGACAGGCGGTGCGAATTGGAACTTTCGTTTTACGGAATATCGGTGCAGAAAGGTGTTTGCCTTTCTGGCGCGAAACCAAAAAGCGATTCGCAATATTGAAGATGCTGAGCACGTTAGCCGCGTCTTCGGCGAATTGAACGGAATGGGTACGTTCTTCAGTGAAGCCGCGGGGGAGCACGAACAAATCGACGAGTTTCATTGGTAGATCGCGCCCAACCGAACGCTCGATGGGAAGCTGACTGTGCTGGAGGTTTCTCTCGGCCCAGATCACGTGATCGAAACGGGCCGATTTGATACTCATTGATTCTCTGAACCGGACACGTGTGACCATTCGTTCCAAGTGGTACGGTGGAAGAATTCTGACGATGACACATACGACACATGGCGTTCACCGAACTTCTGCACAGAAACAGGTCCCACGAACGAGCAGGGCAAAATACCGTTCGTTTCTTGCCTTACATCATGGACTGAACCTGGATCCCCACAACTCCACAGATATGAAAGCGAAGAACTCATATCGGAATTCAAAACACTGAGAAGCCATTGATGCCGCCGGGTGTTTTTTGCAACTGATAATTACGTCTTCTGCGGGCTCATCTCCCCTTGTCGCATCTGCCGCCCCCGCCACCGTTTGACTCGCTTGATGGACAGCTGACTTGGTCGCTTGATGATCAACATTTCGCCAGCATTGACTTCCATCAGGCACCACCCGCGGGGGCAGGTCCGTCTTTTGAAGAGACTGAGTCTCTATCCTTTTTCGACGCGAAGCGACCCAGCAATGCCGGCAGGAATATGAGATCTCCGAACAGGGCTGAACCGATCGTCAGCACGCCCATGGTGGCGAAGATTTTATGATCGCGGGATTCGCTGAGAATCACCGTACCAAATCCCGCTATCAACACGGTCGTGGTCATGATCAGAGCCGTTCCCACGCCGGTGAAGGCATTGCGGATGGCCTCATCCTGATCATCGGTCTTCGCGTTTTCTTCCTGGTACCTGGTCAGAAAATGAATGGTATCGTCAACGGCGATGCCCAGACACACGGTAAAATTGCAAACCATCACGATCTCAAGGTTGTACCCCGTCAACGCCAGATACGCGCCCGTCAGCACCAGCGGAAACATGTTCGGAATAATCGAAATCAACCCGATTCGAATGGAACGATAAACCACGGCCAGCACGAAAAAGATAACCACAGAGGCTGTGCCCAGACTGGTCGCCAGATCGACAACAACCTGGTACAAATGTTCCCACCGCCAAACGGCATTGCCACGAAGTTCAAAGTCAAAACCAGGATGCTGTTGTTGGATTGCTGCGCAGCCAGCCTCTATTCGTTCAAACACCGGACCATACGCGGCGATGCCCAGATCCTGAACGCGGAAGGTGACTTTGGCCTGGTTGCGTTCCGGGGTGAAGAACGCTCGCTTCAGCGGAGGAGGCAACAGCTCCATCATCGACATGCGTTCTTCCGGCGGACCGCTGCCTGGCTGAGCATCGATGAGGTTGCGGATCGACAGCGGGTGACCGATTAATTCTTCGGCGCGCAGTAGATCGTCGACCGCGGAAACCACGATCAGCACCTCCGCCGAATCCGACGGTACGTCATCTGTCCATTTGACTTCCACCCGGGAGAATTCAAGACCGCCGAACGCTTTGTCCAGATGATGAAGGGCGATTGTGGCCTCGGCCTTTTCCGGCAGACCATCGCTTTGTCGCTGATCAGGTTTTAGCGTCAGCGAGATCGCAAAAAGCGTCAGTGTTGCGACGATTGCCAGTTTGCTGACCAGCGACCGCCGCCGCAGAACAGCGTCTACGACCGCCGATATGCGGCCGAGGTTGCGATCGATCGGACTGTTGTCCAGACCAACGTGGATTTTTCGCCCCAGCCATGTGGAACAGGCAAAGGGGATGATGGTGACTACGGAGACAAATGTCAGCGTCACGCCGATCACACAGCATGCCCCGAACTCCTTCACCATCTCCGAATCGGCCTGTGTCAAAGAGCCGAATCCGATGGCGGTGGTCAACGATGTCAGAAAACAGGCCATGCCCACCTGCTGAATCCCCAGCCGTGCCGCTTCTTTTTCCGGCAGCCCACTGGCACGCAGTTTGCGAATCTGAACCATCAGGTGAACACTATCCGTCAGGCCGACAAGACTGACCAGCACCGGCAGAATCACGTCGACAAGTGGGTTGTGTTCGTAGCCGAGATACCGAACCATGCCGATGGTCCAGAACACACCCAGGGCCGGGGCCGCGGCAACGATCATCACCGCCCGAATGCCGCGGAACAGGATCAACGTCATGATGAAGATCATGCCGTAACCAATCAGCTGATACTTCAACTGATTGGCTTCGTGCGCCTCGATCGCCGCCAGCGCCGCGGGGACACGGCCAGTGACTTGAAACGTCAGGTCCACGCCTTGAAAACGAGCCGCCGCCGCTTCAGCCGTTTCCCGCAACAATGTGGTCGCTTCCGCATCATCAAGTACGTGGTTGTAATCCAGGCCCAACAGCAGCAGCAATGTCCGGCCGTCACCGCTGAGTAGTTGACCGCCGACCAACGGGTGCTTCATGGCCTTTTGTCTGGCTGCCGCAAAGCGATTCGCAGATGCTTCTGATCGAGGAAACAAGGGCTCCGGCAGACCAAAAATGTTGAGCGTGGGAACGCGATCCATCCACAGCACGTTGCTGACCTGGTCCAGTTGCTCCAGATCTTCCACAACCTGTCGCAGCGCCTTGGCGCAGTCGGCGTTGAAAAAGTCCTCGCCCTGTACGACCACGACGACATCGCCGTTGGACAGGCTGAACGGGCTGACATTTGGGACCTGCCGCTGAGGTCTGTCGTCGTCGGAGACAACTGTAGGCGCCGCGTCGTCGGGTTCGTCCGTTGTTTCAAACAGCTGCAGCAGCAATTGCGGGTCGCGGTAACCGACGAGAGCGATCGCTGTGATGATGCTCACCAACAGCACGACAAACCAACGCTGATCGACACTCAGCGTGGCTAGCCTGTTGAACGTTTTGCTCATTGAAAACCATTACTTTGCGCCGGCCTTTACCGCCAGCGATATGGACTGAAACCCGATCGCCTGACAGCGATCATAGACGTCGATGAAATGTTGAAAAGCCACGGCGTCGTCAAAGCCGATGATGATCTTTGAGTCGATATCGAATCCGGCCAGTTGCGTGAGACGGACATCAAGCTCGGCGGCACTGCTGACGGGCCGTTCATTCAACAGAATCGACAACTGTCCGGCCGCGTCGCGGTCCAGGTAAATGCGGACTTCCGGTGATTGCCATTCATCGGGTTCCTGCGGCGGCAGATCCACCTGTGCTTCAGTCTGCCCCGCAGATAATTCGGCCGGTAACAGCGAATCCGGCTCCTGGCCGACCGACGCGCACACGAAGAACACCAACAGCAGAAAGACGACGTCGATCATGGGCGTCATGCTCTCGTTGTCCAGCGGTGCGCGACGATCTCGATGGGTGGGAATGCGCACGGTCAGTCACTTCCGTTTACGGAAACGGCAAACCGAATGCTGCGAATATTCTGGGCGGCACAATGTTCGATCAGTTTTCGCACCGAACCACACTCTGTGTCCCGGTCGGCTCGCAAACGAACTTCCGGATTCACACCGGCTGTTGCGGCAGCGACTTGCAGGCCCTCGATCCGCTGAAAGACAGACTGCTGCGATTGGGCCTCCGCGCTGATGAACATCTGACCGTCACGATCGATCGTTACGGTCAACCGATGCAACGCCTCATCGTGCGGAGTATCGCCGCCCGTCGCGTCCGGGAGGTTCACGGGTTCGGCCAGTTCGCTTCTCACGAAGTGGCTGGCCACCAGAAAAAAGATGATCAACAAAAACACCACGTCGATCAATGGCGTGATATTGAACCGCAGAGGCGTTCGCTGGCTGTATTGTGTTGGCAACCGCATGAATTTTCGCTGAAACAGCGTCAGATGCGTTGAACGGACAGGGAACGGGACGATGCCGGATGAAAAAAGCAGGCCTCAAAGTCTAGCGATTCGTAGCGAACGACGTCAGGCATGATTACGATTCCTTAGAGACCCGGTCTTTTGAAAAGACCGGGTCTCTGGTGTGAATCCCTTTGTATTCCCTGTGAACTGAATTCCATGTCCAACAAACGAGTTCTGCTGCTGGCCGGTGATTTCGTGGAAGACTATGAAATCATGGTCCCTTTCCAGACATTGCTGACGGTCGGCGTTGATGTCGACGCCGTGTGCCCCGATAAAAAATCCGGCGACCAGATCCGTACGGCCGTTCACGATTTTGAGGGCGATCAGACGTACAGCGAAAAACCCGGGCACTATTTCACACTCAACGCGGACTTTGCTGGTGCTGACGCCGGCAATTATGACGGACTGCTTATTCCCGGTGGCCGCGCACCGGAATACCTGCGTCTGAATCCCGCGGTGCTGGATCTGGTGAGAGCATTCGACCAGGCAAAGAAGCCGATCGCCGCGATCTGCCACGGTCTGCAGATTCTGGCGGCAGCCGACATCCTGTCGGGCCGCACCTGCACCGCCTACCCAGCCTGTGGTCCGGAAGTGACTCTGGCCGGTGCAACTTACGCTGAAATTGCCATCGACGGAGCTCACGTGGACGGCAACCTTGTGACCGCACCCGCGTGGCCCGCTCATCCTGCGTTCTGTCGCGAGTTTCTGAAACTGCTGGGTGTGCTGTGAATCGGTTAAATACGCTGAGTATCCTGTAATCCGGGCTGGGCCCTCCTGCCACTGGTCGGCTTCGCTTTGCCGATTATCATTCCTTTCTGACGAGCTTAATATGTCCCGCCTTTTCTTCCTGATTCTGCTGGTCTTCTGCAACCGCGCCGCGCTGGCACAAACTCTTGAGCAGCAGCTTGCGAACCAGCCACCAGGCGTGCTGGCAGCCGAGGCCCGGCAATCCGGGGATGCTCGGCGAGGTGCGATACTGTTTCATCAGGTGCATATTGGGTGTATCAAATGCCATGCCGTTGACGGTACCAGCAATTCGTTGGGACCGGATCTGACGAAGCTGAGCGAACAAAAATCGGCGACCGATGAATACGTCGTGACGTCGCTGCTGAAACCGTCGAGTGAAATTCGCAAGGGCTACGAAGCCATTGCCGTTGTGACCGTCGACGGACGGACTCAGACAGGCTTGCTGGTGAGTCGCAATGATGATGGCGTCGTGCTGCGTGACCCGGCTCGAAATGGCGACCGAATCACGATCACTGCCAACGAAATCGACGAGATTTTGGCAAGCAAGCTGTCGATCATGCCAGCGGGCATTGTGAATCAGCTTGGTGGCCGACAGCAGTTTCTGGATCTGGTGAGATATCTGCTGGACATGCGGGATGGAGGCCTTGACGCCGCCCGAAAGCTACAGCCGCCTCCCGGCCTGATCGCGTTCAAGCTGCCTGAGTACGAAAGTCACGTTGACCATGTCGGATTGATTCGGGGCCTGGATGATGCGGCGTTTGATCGTGGCAAGGACATCTACAACCGGCTGTGCATTAATTGTCACGGCGACAGAAAACGGCCTGGTTCACTGCCGACAGCACTACGATTTGCTGAAGGCAAGTTTCGCAGTGGCGGCGATCCTCACGCGATGTACAAAACACTCACTCATGGCTTTGGCCTGATGGTGCCGCAGATGTGGATGGTGCCGCAGCAGAAGTACGACGTGATTCACTACATTCGCGAAAGCTATGTCCGCAAGGCAAATTCAAGTCAATACCGCGACGTGACAGACGAGTATCTGGCCGCGCTGCCGAAGGGCGATACGTTTGGCCCGGAACCCATCGAATACTCGCCGTGGTCTGACATGAACTACGGACCGTCGATGATCAATACGTTTGAAGTCGGTTCGGACGCGCAGAATTTCGCCTACAAGGGTATCGCGGTTCGACTGGATCAGGGACCGGGCGGTATTTCCAAGGGAAATCATTGGGCCATCTTTGATCACGACACGCTGCGGCTGGCAGCCGCATGGTCACGCCCACCACAGTCAAAAGCGTCCGGTTTTATCAGCTGGCAGGGGATCCACTTTGATGGTCGTCACAATGCACATCCGCGCATCGCTGGCGATCTGCAGTTCGAAAACCCGACGGGTCCCGGATGGGCCAACCCGGAGACGGGGTCATTTGATGACAACCAGCGGGTGGTCGGACGCGACGGTCGAAACTACGGACCACTGCCTCGGGACTGGGCAAAATATCGCGGACTGCATCAGGTGGGCGATCAGACGATCGTGGAGTACAGCGTCGCTGATACCAAAGTGCTGGAGCGGATGGGGCATCAGGCAATCTCGACAGACGAAAAATTGTCGGCCAACGTCTTCTCCAGGAACATGACGCTGGGGCCTGTGCCGAACAGCTTACTGGCACTGGTGGCAACTCACCCTGAGGAAAACGCTGCGTTTCGCAAGCTGACTGAACACTGCGTGGTACTCGCTGCGGACGCTGCAAGGCCGAACTCGGCAGCCACTTCTGAATTCAACGGTGCATCGCATCTGGTGATCAAAGGCGGCACAGCCTTCAACATGACGTCCAGTGATTTCAGTATCACGGCTCGGATTCGCACAATGACGGACGGCACCATCTTCTGCAAAGCGAACGACCAGGGACCCTGGGTGCCCAACGGTAAAACGTTTTTTGTGCGAGGCGGACGCCTGTGCTACGACATTGGCTGGGTTGGCGCCGTGCAATCAAAGAAAAAAGTGGACGACGGTAAGTGGCATGACGTGGCCATGACGTGGAATCACAACACCAGCCGGGTCACCATGTATGTGGATGGAAAAAAGAACGGCGGCGGCACATTGAAGCCAAAGGGCGATGTTTTCGGGCATGTGGCAAAAATCGGATTTACGTCCGGCAACTTCCCAGGCACTTCGTATTTCACGGGTGATATCAAGACGGTTGCTTTCTGGAGCCGCGAACTGAAAGGCGAAGATCTTCAGAGTAGTCAGCAGGACAACGCCGCCAGTGCAGCTGTGGCGGCGTGGGATCTGACGCGTCCCGCGGCAGCGGGCGCAATTTCCGATGTCACTGGCAACAAACACGATGCTGCACAAATCCTGGGCTCCGTTAAGCAAAGTCGCTCGGCGATCATGGCGGGAGTGGTCGGCGACCGCGATGGGTTTGCCTTACTGCAAAAGGACAATCGGATTTGTCTGAACGTTCCTTCCGGCGACCAACGTCGCAACATTGCAATATGGACCGTCGCTGTAGCGGCTGACACGACGGACGACGCGTTGAAAGAACTTGCGGCCCGAATTGAGGACCGTCTGAAGGTCGCGGATCTGGAACAGCGGATTCTCCAGAGCGGCCCGGCACGGTGGCCGGAAATTGTTGCAACAGTGCCAATCATAGGTTCGGAAACTGGTCCTTTTGCCATTGATGTCCTGTCCACTCCGATCGCCAACCCATGGTTCGCTCGAATTCGCCTGACCGGTCACGATTTTCTGGCTGATGGCGACCGGGTGGCGGTGTGCAGCTGGGACGGCGACGTCTGGATGGTAAGCGGCCTAAAGACGCTGGGCGAAAAGGCCCCTGCACCGCTGCTTAAGTGGCAGCGGATCGCCTCGGGGCTATTCCAGCCGCTGGGCGTTAAGGTCGTTGCCGATGATATCTATGTTACCTGCCGGGATCAGCTGGTGATTCTGCGGGACCGAAATGGTGACGGTGAAACCGATTTCTATGAATGCTTCAACAACGATCATCAGGTGACCGAACACTTTCATGAATTCGCGATGGGGCTGCAGCGCGACGAAATCGGCAACTTCTACTACGCCAAATCGGCTCGCCACGCTTTGAAAGCCATCGTTCCGCATCACGGTACTCTGCTGCGAATCCCGTCCAACGGTTCCCGCACAGACATCCTGGCCACGGGATTTCGAGCGGCCAATGGAGTTTGTCTGAACCCCGACGGTTCGTTCATCGTCACTGACCAGGAAGGCCACTGGAATCCGAAGAACCGCATCAACTGGGTTCGCGAAGGTGGTTTCTATGGCAACATGTTCGGCTACCACGATGTTACGGACGATTCTGACGACGCTATGGAGCAGCCACTGTGCTGGATTACCAATGCGTTTGATCGTTCGCCGGCCGAACTGATGTGGATCGACAATGAAGCCTGGGGACCACTGAACGGATCGCTGTTGAATCTTTCGTACGGCTACGGCAAGGTCTACGTCGTGCCGCACGAAGAAATCGACGGACAGATGCAGGGCGGCATGTGCCAGTTACCGATACCGCAGTTCCCCACGGGGACTGCCCGCGGCCGCATCAGTCCACATGACAACGGACTATATCTATCCGGTATGTTCGCCTGGGGCAGCAGTCAGCAGGCACAGGAAGGTGGCTTCTATCGGCTGCGATACACGGGCAAAGCGTCCAACATGCCTGTCGGCTTGAAGGCCCGAGACAAACGACTTGAAATTACGTTCACCGATTCACTGGATGCCGCTACTGCGACAGCGACGAATAGCTATGCGGTGAAAGTGTGGTCGCTGAAACGCACGGCGAATTACGGTTCGAAGCACTATGACGATCACGAATTGTCGGTGACTGCAGTGCAGCTTGCCGCTGACGGTCGCACCGTCACTCTGCAGATCCCGGACCTCGCGCCGACGTGGTGCATGGAGATCAAGTGTCGCCTGAAGTCTGCCGACGGCGAAGCGTTCGAACGAATCATTCACAACACGATTCATCAGGCGCCTTAGCTGGCCAGCGCCAGTTTATTCTTCATTGTAGGCCGGACCGAGCGAAACGCTGTTCCGGCATCGTCCAGCCCACTTTTCTGACCACCCCATTGCCGGAGCGGCGGCGCTGTGGCTCCTGGTTCGGCCTACTTTATTGATTGACTTGAGACGATGTCGCGGCAAAGAATCAACGGCATTCAGCTCACTGGTTCGTCGTTGTTTTCCGGACGACCTTCGATGTAGAACCAGTTGTGAATCGGTTTCAGAATCTCCTGCACTTCAGCAAGCAGCTGTTCATCCATCGGCGCATCCGCCCAGTCCACCCACTGAGAAACTCGGCCGGGATTTGCTGACCCGGTCACGCACGTTGTCATGTCCGGACTGGCAATCGAAAACTGCAGCGCCAACTGAGCGATGTCGATTCCGGCGGCCGTGCAGTGGTCGGAAGCTTTCTTCGCGATCTGCCGAACTTCGGGAGTGGCCTTGTGCCACTCCGGCAGCGGTGCGGTGGTCAGCAGTCGTGCTGAAAACGGGGCGGCGTTCATGAGACCGACGCCTTTCTCCTGGCAAATCGGTACCAGTTCCAGCGCCATGTCGTTCTGCAGAGTGTAATGGTTGTAGGTCAGCAGAACGTCGATATCAGCATTGGCCAGGATGTACTTGAACATCTTCATCGGATAGCCACTCACACCGATGTATCGCACTTTTCCCTTTTCGACCTGTTTGCGAAGTGCGGGAAGAGTCTCCTCAACGATCTGAGACATTTCGACGAACTCAAGATCGTGACACAGCACGATGTCCAGGTGATCCTGCCGCATGCGTTCAAGCGATATGTCCACGCTTTCTTCCACTCGCTTGGCACTGAAATCAAAGTGTTGCCCGGCATAACGCCCCAGTTTGGTTCCCAGGTAATAGCTGTCACGAGGAATATCGGGCAGCACCTGACCCAGCAACACTTCACTCATGCCGCGGCCATAAAACGGCGAGGTATCGATGAAGTTCATGCCGCGATCAATGGCGACGTGTACGCTTTTCAACGCTTCGCCAATGTCGACTTTTCGAAATTCCGCACCCAGGGATGAAGCTCCGAACGATAGAGCCGTCAGGTCCATGTCCGTATTCTGCAGACGACGCTTTTCCATTTTGAATGAGTCCGGGTTTCAGGGGATAACAAAGGGTGTTTGAAAAGGGGGCCGGGAATCAATAGTGCGAAGCACCCGAAGGGCCGTTCCGACTATTGATTCCCGACCCCTTCATTCCTTAAGTCTCGACGACAGATTTCACCCTCCGTCCGGGAGGGTCGAGCCTAAGCGAGGGGAGGGTTTACTGGGTTTATTCGCCTACGTGTTGTCACAAGATTGCAGCAACCGCCCTCCCCGCTCGTTTCTCGCGACCCTCCCGAAAGGAGGGTGAAGCGACACGTGTAGATGCCAATGCCTCTGGCCGATCTCGCGGAACGATAGCAGCTTCGGGAATGGTATTCGACTCTGGAATGATGAAGACAATGACCGCGAGATCTACATCCGGGCGATCTTATCGTCTCGTGATTTGCAGGACTCCGTTTGGTCTTCCCCTGCCGGACAGTTACGATGCCGTTTTCACTGTGGAGCATTCATATGCGCTGTCTCGCGATAACACTGACGTTCCTGTTCTTCGTTACCGAAACTTCGACGGCAGAAAAACCTAACATCGTCTACATCCTTGCGGACGACGCCGGCTACGGCGATTTTGGATGTTATGGCGGAACGCGTCTGCCGACGCCAAACATCGACCGCATGGCCAGCGAAGGCATGAAGTTTACTCGTCACTATGCCGGCTGCACGGTGTGTGCGCCGTCGCGGTGCGTGCTGATGACAGGACTGCACTCCGGCCATTGCCGAGTTCGCGGCAACAGTCCGGGATTATTGCTGGACGAAGATCTTACTGTTGCCGAAGTTCTGAAGACGGTTGGTTATCACACGGCCTGCATCGGCAAGTGGGGCCTGGGAGCTCCACCCCCGCTGTCCGACCCAAATGATCAGGGCTTTGATGAGTTCTATGGCTACATCAGCATGTGGCACGCTCACAATTTCTACCCGGAGTTTCTGATCCGAAACGGCAAACCTGAAGCGTTGCGAAATATCAGTCAGGAACAATGGAAGGGCCAGGACGGTCGCGGTGTGGCGACAAAGAAAGTCGACTACGTGCCGGATCTGCTGACAGAAGAGGTGCTGGGCTTCATTCGCGGCAACACGTCGCAGCCGTTTTTCCTGTACTACGCCCTGAACGTGCCGCACGCCAACAACGAAGGGGGGCGTCACAACCCGGCTGCTGAACGCGGCATGGAAGTGCCTGACTTCGGGCCGTACGCGGACAAAGACTGGCCCGGCCCCGAAAAAGGTTTCGCCGCCATCATGCGCAATATCGATCGGGACGTCGGGCGGATTCTTGATGAACTGAAATCGCTGGGCATTGACGACAACACAATCGTGATCTTCAGCAGCGATAATGGACCGCATCAGGAAGGCGGACATCAAATGGAATTTTTCAACAGCAATGGCGACCTGCGTGGCATGAAGCGAGATCTGTATGAAGGCGGTGTGCGAGTTCCGCTGATCGTACGCTGGCCAGGCAAGGTCGCTGCCGGTACCACCAGCAACCACATCAGCGGCTTTCAGGACGTACTACCGACGCTTGCCGAAATTGCGGGTGCAGACGTACCAGAGAATCTGGATGGGATTTCTATGGTTTCGGAGCTGACCAGCAGGGGCGTGCAGCAGGCGCACGATTTCCTGTACTGGGAATTCAGTGAGCAGAAAGGCAAGCGGGCGGTACTGAAAGGTGACTGGAAGCTGGTCCAACTGCGGGTGGCCACGGACAATCCGTCGGACTTCGAACTGTACAACGTGGCGGACGACGTGGCGGAAAACAACGATGTGGCCGACCGGCACGTGGACCATGTCAGCAGCATGACAAAGCTGATGGAGAGTGCTCACACACCCAATCCACGATATCCGTTGTTTCCGACTGAAAAGCCGTAGGGTGTGTGCAAGCCTTGTCGTTACCCGCATGTCAACAATTAGAGATTTGCTGCCGCCGTTTCGCGACTCTATTCACGTAAACGTTTCGTGACCCACGTCGTGGGCCACGTTACAACGTAGCTGCCCGCTGCCAGCGGGCTCCGCGTTCAACAACACGCAGGCTGCGTGCACTACAGCCAGCGCGGTTACAGAATCGACGGGCCCTTGACTTCGATACCCTTCAGTCGCATTTTGAGTTCTTCGATGTTCGGTGAGACTTCGAAGGCGGCTTCCCGACTGACGAATTCTCTGTTGACGAAGTCGTAAAGGCTGTCGTTGAACAGCTGCATCCCCTCGTCGCGGCCAATACGAATCGCTCCGTGAAGCTTCTCGTCTTCGCCTTCCATGACACACTTCGTGACCGTTGGGTTGAACCTCATGATTTCGATGATGGGGACTCGACTGGGTTTGTCCACGATTGTTTTCAGCAGTTTCTGGCCCACGATCGCTTTCATGCTCATGCCGATTGCCGCTCGCACCGCCGCATGCATATCTGCCGGAAACAGGTCGATGATACGAGGAATCGTGCCCGGGGCGCTGGAAGCATGGATCGTTCCGAACACCAGGTGACCGGTTTCGGCTGCGTGAATGGCTGTCTCGAAAGTCTCCTTGTCTCGCATTTCGCCCACCAGCATGATGTCCGGGTCTTCTCGAACCGCGTGCTTCATGGCGACAGAGAAGTCGATCACATCCTGTCCGATTTCCCGCTGGTTGATCAGACACTGGTCGGACGTATAAACAAATTCGATGGGGTCTTCGATGGTCAGAATGTGCTTGTTCATGTTGTGATTGACCCAGTCCAGCATCGACGCGATGGTCGTACTTTTTCCGGAACCTGTCACGCCCGCCAGCAACACCATTCCCTGGTCAAACCTACACAGTTCTTCCATGATGGGTGGTAGATACAGCCCTTCAAACGGCGGGATGAACCGTTCAATCTTTCGAGCAACCATGCCAACCTTGCCCAGCTGCGTCAGCAGGTTGACACGATAGCGCCACGGCTCGTCGTTATATTCCACCACTTTTGAAAAGTCGGCGCCGCCATCTCTGTGAAAGATGTCCAGGTTTCGCTGGTCCATCAGGGGAAAACACAGCTTGACCAGCGCACTCTCGCTGAGAGGCGGCATATCCAGTGGGGCCAGCGTACCTTTGACACGAAAGATCGGTGGACGGTCCGCCTGCAAATGGATGTCCGAGCAGCCCATCTTGACGCCCATGCGAAAGATCTTATTGATCTCGATATCCGCTTGGGCATCAAAATTCGATTTCACCCAGTCACGTGCCTGTACCATTTTGTGATTCCGATCTTAATTTCGATGTGACAGCACCACACGGCACTGCCACGAGAACGCTTTACCTGATTCACAGCCGAACCGGTACACCTCGGTCAGCCATGTATCGCTTTGTCTCTTCAATTGTGTATTCACCGTAATGAAAAATACTGGCTGCCAGTGCGGCACTCGCTCCACCTATGGTCACGGCATCCGACAGGTGCGCTGGACAACCGGCGCCACCGCTGGCCACCACCGGGATGGACACGGCGTCCGCGACGGCTCGGGTAATTTCCAGATCGTAACCGTCTTTGGTTCCATCTGCATCCATACAGGTCAGGACGATTTCACCGGCTCCAAGTCTTTCCACTTCCCGAGCCCATGCGACGACCTCTAGTCCGGTGGGCTTGCGACCTCCGTTGATATGGACGTCCCAGAATTCCTTGCCGTCTTTTTGTACTCGCTTCGGGTCGAGATTGACCACGATGCACTGGCTGCCGAACTTCAGAGCCGCTTCTCTGACGAAATCCGGATTTGTGACCGCTGCGGTGTTTATCGAAACCTTGTCGCAGCCGGCACTCAGAAGACGACGGATATCATCAACGGTCCGGATGCCCCCGCCCACCGTCAGCGGCATAAACACGACTTCTGACGTACGGGCCACCACGTCCAGAATGATATCCCGCTCTTCGTGGCTGGCCGTTATGTCCAGAAATACTAGCTCATCGGCCCCCTGCTGTTCGTACTTCTGAGCAATCTGGACCGGATCGCCCGCATCCTGCAGATTGACAAAATTCACGCCCTTCACCACGCGTCCCGCGTGAACGTCCAGACAGGGAATGATACGCTTTGCCAGCATGCAACGTGTTCCGGAACTATTTGCAGGTTTGTCGACTTAAAGATCCGTGCCGTAAATAGGGCGCTTGGCGGGACCGAGTGTTTCATTCGTGATCGTGGTTGCCAGTTGCAGCCCGGCGGCTGAACGCCAAAGCGACTCTCGATGACCCCCAGCGGATCCTATCACACCGTTGAGCCAAAGTCCGGTCAACCCGGAACCGCTGTTGGTCACGTTTTCCCGTGTTTTCCTGTTCGAAATCCCCTCCCACCATGAATTCTTCCGGCCAGACTGTCCATGTTGACCTCGGTTCTCGCAGCTACGACATCTCGATCGATGCCGGTAACCTGCCGCAAATCGCCGAGTTGACCCGATTATGGCTGGGACGATCGCCCGATCAGCCATTGCGGTGCTTCATCGTCACAGACACCAACGTGCTGCAACCTCATGCAAATGCCGTAAAATCCGCTCTTTCCGACGCCGGAGCCGAAGTGCAGGTGGTTTGTGTGAAGGCCGGCGAAGCATCAAAATCTCTCGCCGAGGCATCCGATCTTTACGACGAGCTGGTTGACTTCAGGGCGGATCGAAAAACCGTCGTGCTGGCAGTGGGTGGCGGAGTGGTGGGCGATTTGGCGGGATTTGTCGCCGCCACGTATGCTCGCGGTCTGCTGTTTGTGCAGGTTCCGACAACTCTGCTGGCAATGGTGGACAGCTCTGTCGGCGGCAAGACGGGGGTGAACCATCCGCGGGGAAAAAATCTGATTGGATCGTTTCACCAGCCAGCCGGAGTTCTGATCGACACTGACACCATGGCCACTCTGCCCGACCGGGAGTATCGGTCCGGACTGGCCGAAGTGATCAAGTACGGCGTGATTCAGGACACTGAATTCTTTAACTACCTGGAGAACAATATCGTCGGCCTTAACGAACGCGACCCTGCCGTGCTGCGACAGGTGGTAGCCCGCTGCTGCGAATTGAAGGCCCTTGTCGTCAAGGAAGACGAGTACGAAACCACCGGCCTGCGAGCCATCCTGAACTACGGTCATACCTACGCTCATGCTTTCGAAGCTCTGGCCGGTTACGGTGTGTTGCTGCACGGCGAAGCTGTCTCCATCGGTATGCTCTGCGGCAGCCGATTGGCCAAATCGCTGGGACGAATTGGCGACGCCGAGATTCAACGACAAGTCGACCTGCTGACAGCCGTGCAACTGCCGGTTGACGTGCCCCAGGATCTTCAGGCAAAGCCCGACGAGATCCTGAAGTGCATGCTGCTGGATAAAAAAACCGTCGCCGGCGACCTGAAGTTCGTTCTGCCCGACCGCATCGGCCACGTGGACACGATCGGCGGCATTGATACGAAGACGATCGTCGATTGCCTGAGCAGTTAGTGCAGAAGCGTAGTCGCCCGCTGGCAGCGGGCACTACGTCGCCTCGCATAGAAAAGCCTGCTCGAGTCGAGCAGGCCGGGTGTTTGGAACATCTGTTCTTCAGTCTTTGCTTGACGATTTGCTCTTTGACGAAGACTTCTTCGACGATGATTTTGTTTTGGACGACGATCTCGCTGCGATCAGTTTGTTCAACGCCGTGACCTGAGTTCTGGTGAGAACGTCTTTGATTTCTTCCGCCTGTTCTTCCTTCAGCTCTGCCAGCTGTTCCTGCAGTTCGTCGATCTGCGACCCGTACTTTTCTTTCAGCTCATAGATTTCCTCCTTCTGCTCATCCTTTAGCTTCAGCCGCCCGTAATAGGTTGGCAGGCGGTGATACTTCGAAGCCGCCTTATCCTTGGCGGATGACTTCGACGACGACTTTTGAGCCAGCGCCGTCATTGCACCAGCAGTTATGGCGATGGCCAGCAGGGGGACAAGGAATCGGTGTACGGAACGCCGCATGGTGGAAATCTCCTGTAGAAGCAAGGGTCTGCGAAGTTTGACGCTTGCAGCATACTACCACCCTTACGTGGAAATGTCAACGACACCACTCCGGAATCTCTTAAATATTCCTTTCTCCAGGGGAATCCCTACTATGTCTCGTAGGACACGACCCCATGCCGTTGAGCTCGGCTGATCTGGTCCGTGGCGTGCAACCCTGCCAGGATAAATTCCACGCAGGAAGCACGAACGGCTGCGCTTTCGGAGGCATTGAGCTCGAAGGCTTTGTCCCAGATTGGGGGGACCCTTTTCAGCAGAGATTCGTAGTGTTCGCTGGGCAACATGTCGCCGACTTCGATTTTGACACCCTTGGCAAAGATCTGGCTGATTTCTTCCAGACCGTGTTGTTCCACATATTCCTCGAAGATGGTCTTAATCGCTTCCGCCGTGACGGCATCCAGAACCTGACGTTCGGTCATCTGGTGACTGCTCATCAAATCGATTTCGATCTTCCCCAGCGAAGACGAATACAGATGGCCCAGGTCGCTGATGCGAGGAACGGCGGGCTTTTCGTTTAACACGGCTCCACGGCGGCGCGCACTGGCGATCATGGTCTGATAATTGGCGATGCTGAATCGAGCACTCACGCCGGACTGGTGGTCGATGTAGCGGCTCTGGCGGGCCGCTCGGCTGATTTCTTCAACGATCTGCTTCATGAAAAAGGGCACGGTCACGGGAAAATCACCGTCCAGAGGAAGATCACTTTCCTGCTCCATGATCTGTATTCCCAGATCACGTTCCTTTGGATAGTGGGTATGAATGATGCTGCCAATGCGGTCCTTCACCTGCGGAATGACTTTGCCGCTGCGGTTGTAGGTCGCGGGATTGGCCGAAAACAGGATCATGACGTCGATGTCAAACTGCACGGGAAATCCGCGAATCTGGACGTCGCGTTCTTCCAGTATGTTGAACAGACCGACCTGCACCAGTTCGTCCAGTTCCGGCAATTCATTCATGGCAAAGATCCCGCGGTGCATCCGTGGAATCAGTCCAAAGTGCAGCGCGTCTTCGGTCGACATGCTGGCTCCGGCCGCCAGTTTAGCGGGGTCGATTTCGCCGACGATGTCAGCAAACTTGGTTCCCGGAGCCAGACGTTCGGCGTAACGGTCGTCTTTCGACCACCATTTGATGGCCACCTGGTCCTCCGGCGTGTCAGCCAGAAACTGCTTCGCAGCGGCTGTGATCGGCTGCAGCGGGTCTTCGTGGACCGGACAGCCCGGGAGGTCAAGATACGGGATTTCTTCGTCCAGAAACCGCGACATCTCACGCATCAGACGGCTCTTGCCTTGCCCCTTTTCTCCGAGAAAAAGCAGGTCGTGACCTGCCAGCATCGCGAGGCTGATTTCCGGGATCACCGTGTTTTCGAAGCCATGGATTCCGGGGAAGAGTTCCGTTCCGTCCGCCAGCGCTTGCTGGAAATTCGCTCGGATTTCTTCTTTGACGGTACGGGATGTCCAGCCGCTGGCTTTGAGTTCAGCAAGAGTCGTGGGTTTGGTCATGATCTCTGTTGTTTGATCGTTTGAGTATTCAGCCCACCGCCGAGATTGGATTCCCCGTCCGGAAAGGTAAGCCTTCGTGTTGTCAGCTACTGGATCTTAGTGCGTGTCGCACGGACGTGTAGCGGGTCCGGCTAGCAATTTCGCAGCAGAACCGTGGCGGAACTCGCTAGCGGTCTGTCCATGTTGAGTTTACCAGTAGCGGAACTCGCCCAGAGTTTCGGCAAACGAGGGGGAAACACCGAAAGTCCTGGCAAACAAGGGGGAAACGCCGAAAGTCTTCGCGACTTCCGCTACCGTCAGCATTAGTAAACTTAATGTGGAGGCTGCACTAGCCGCGGGTGAAGTGCGCCCTGGTCGCCCGCCCCAGTTCGTCACGAAACATGGGCTCTTTTTCCGCCGGCTCAAAAACCGTCTCTATTTGCACGGCCAGTATATTTTCATACCCATCCGCTATTTTCACCAGGTCCTTCAAGGTCGTCAGAATCAGCGGCGTTCCCGCTGTTTTAGCGAGTTCCTGAACTTCTTCCAGGTCATCCTGTGTGTAGTGATGATGATCCGGAAAGAACCGGGTCGCCGCGATATTGGCTTCGATCTGCCGGCAGGTCGCCACAAACGCCTCCGGATTGCCAATCGCTGTCATGACGGTGACGGGCTGATTTGCGACAACATCCGTTGTCCGCGCGTCTTCCCCGGATCCTGCGATCAACCCACTCGGGCGAAAACTGACGCGGTAAGTATGGTCCACCAGCTTCGCGTTGTGCCGCCGGACGGTGGCTTCGATTTCCTGAAGCGCGTCCTCTGTTACGTTAGCTGATCGAGTAATCAACACCATGTCTGCCCGGTTCAGGCTGCTGACGGGCTCCCTCAGCAGACCCCGTGGCAACAGGTACCCGTATCCAAACGGGTTCGTCGCGTCGATCAGAACTATGTTCAGGTCTCGAGCAATTCGCCGGTGCTGAAAAGCGTCATCCAGCACGATGACGTCAACGCCCTCCGAGGCGATCAGCTTCTCTGACGCGGTAACGCGATTCGGATTCTGTTCATGGGGCACGTTCGGACAGAGCAATTCCAGCACGCGTTTCTCGTCGTTTTCGCCGGTGTTGTCGGCTCGATAACCGCGACTGACGATGCCGGGTCGAAGCCCCTGTTCCTGCAGTGCTTTCACGACCGTGGCGACGATCGGCGTTTTTCCGGTCCCTCCCGTCGTCAGGTTGCCGATAGCGATCACCGGCACGGAAACCGCTGTCGAATTCATGAATCCTACATTGAATGCGGCGTTCCGAAGCGACATAAATAGAGCATAGGGCGCGGATAATGCTCGTAATACGCTACGAAAGATGCCGGGCAGTATGCCACGGCCCTGACCACTGATCTGCTTCTTGTAGAATTTCTCCGATATCAACGGACATGTCTTTCCAGCGGTTCCTGGCTTCCCAAGCATTGAAAACGCGCGTGTTTGTACCACTTTCGAGTGGCAGAGATCGCTGGATTCGCCAGAATCCACGACTCGTTGTGCGGTCCCGCGCCACCTTGCAGCAACGTGAGCTGCTCTTCAACTTGCCATTTGCCAAAGAGAATCATGTCTCAGGAATCTACGATCGTCTATACGCTCACCGACGAAGCTCCGGCACTGGCGACTCGTTCGCTGCTGCCCTTCATTCGAACCTTCACGAAGTCTTCCGGCATCAATGTGGAGCTGAAGGACATCTCTCTGTCGGCTCGAATCCTGGCCAACTTTCCTGAGAATCTAACGGACGACCAGAAACAAAGCGACGCTCTGGCTGAATTGGGAGCTCTTGCGAAGACTCCCGCCGCCAACATCATCAAGCTGCCGAATATCAGTGCGTCGATTCCTCAGTTGTGTGCCGCCATCAAAGAACTGCTGGACAAGGGCTACGACATCCCGGACTTTCCTGAAGAACCGGAATCCGACGCCGAAAAGGATGCCCGATCTCGTTACGCCAAGGTGCTGGGAAGTGCGGTGAACCCCGTTCTGCGAGAAGGCAACAGCGATCGCCGAGTCGCTGCGCCGGTCAAGCAGTATGCCAGGCAGCATCCTCATTCGATGGGCGAATGGAGCAGCGACTCGAAGACGCACGTGGCGTCTATGAGCGACAACGACTTCTTTGGCAGCGAGCTGTCTTACACGATACCTGAGGCCGGCACGGTGCGGATCGAGCTGCTCAGTGAAAGCGGAGAAACCACGGTTCTAAAAGATCAGCTGGCTCTACAGGCTGGCGAGGTGATCGATGCTTCGCGCATGAGCGTCAATGCTCTGCGAGCGTTTCTGGCCCGGGAAATCGCCGATGCAAAGGAAAAAGACGTCCTGCTGTCGCTGCACCTGAAAGCCACCATGATGAAGGTCTCTGACCCCATCATCTTCGGCCATGCGGTAAAAGTGTTCTTCGCCGACGTTTTTGAAAAACACGCGGCCGTGCTGGATGAACTGGGAGTCGATGCAAACAACGGCATCGGCGACCTGTACGCCAAAATCGAAGATCTGCCGGAGGACAAGCGGTCGGAAATACTGGCGGACCTGGACGCTGTTTACGCCTGCCAGCCTCGACTGGCGATGGTGAATTCCGACAAAGGTATCACCAACCTGCACGTGCCCAGCGACGTCATTATCGACGCGTCCATGCCGGCGGCCATTCGCTCGTCCGGTCAAATGTGGAACCCCGACGGCAAACTGGCCGACATGAAAGCCATCATTCCCGACCGCTGCTATTCCGGTGTTTATCAGGCCACGATCGACTTCTGCAGAGAAAACGGGGCCTTTGACGTCACCACGATGGGCAATGTTTCCAATGTCGGCCTGATGGCTCAGAAGGCAGAAGAATACGGGTCTCACGACAAGACCTTCGAAATCCCGCAGCCCGGCACCGTCCGCGTGGTGGATGGCTGCGGCAATGTGCTGCTGGAACACACCGTGGAACCCGGCGACATCTGGCGAATGTGCCAGACCAAAGATGCTCCGATTCGGGATTGGGTCAGGCTGGCCGTCAGTCGCGCTCGAGCCACCGGCAACATGGCCATCTTCTGGCTGGACGAACACCGGGCTCACGATGCCGCGTTGATCGCCAAAATCAACCAGTACCTGCCCGAACACGACACCGACGGTCTGGACATCAGTGTCCTGTCGCCCGTTGAGGCCACGAAAATCAGCTGCCAGCGGTGTAAGGACGGTCTGGATACGATCTCCGTGACCGGCAACGTTTTGCGGGATTACCTGACGGATTTGTTCCCTATCCTGGAACTGGGCACCAGTGCCAAGATGCTGTCGATTGTTCCGCTATTGGCTGGAGGCGGCCTGTTTGAAACCGGAGCCGGAGGTTCTGCCCCCAAGCATGTGCAGCAGTTCGTTCAGGAAGGCCATCTGCGGTGGGACAGCCTGGGTGAGTTTCTTGCGCTGGCCGTTTCCCTGGAAGATCTGTCTGAAAAGACCAGCAACGCGACACTGAAAGTCGTCGCCGAGGCCCTCGACGAGGCGAACGGCAAGTATCTGGAAAACAACAAGTCGCCGTCACGCAAGGTTAACGAACTGGACAATCGAGGCTGCCACTTTTATCTGGCTCTGTACTGGGCTCAGGCACTGGCCAATCAGTCTAAGAACGACGACCTCAAATCTGAATTCTCCGACCTCGCTAAGACGTTGGCCGACAACGAATCAAAAATCGTCGATGAACTCTACGCCGCCCAGGGAGCTGCGGTCGATATTGGCGGCTACTACCTGCCTATCGAAGCGAAAGTGGCTGCTGCCATGCGACCGAGTGAGACGTTGAATACTGTTCTTGATGGGCAGCAGTAATCACTGTCTCACTGTGAGCTGTTTTTTGCCTCTGGCTGCTGCGGTCGATCGTTACAGTGGTCTGTCCATGTTGAGTTTACTAGTAGCGGTACTCGCCTGGAGTTTCAGCAAACGAGGGGCTACGCCGAAAGTCTGGGCGACTTCCGCTACCGTCAGCATTTGTTAATTCGATGCTGACAGACCATTCGCTGTCTCTTGTGTTTTTACTGACGGTGATGTTGAAAAAGACTACACTGCTGATCGCTCTCCCGCTGCTGTCTTTCCAGCTACCTTTACCCCTTCGTCGAATGCGGTCCTATGAACAACCGTTACCTGCCTGTGCTGCTTCTTTGTGTGTGTGGCGGCTGCGCCGACTCTTCCAGCACTACTACGCCTGAGCCCGTGACTAGCCGTACCGGCCAGCGGCTGCCGTCGCCCGACACCCCGGATAACGCTGAATCCGTGGCCGCTCTGGAAGCGTTGGCAGCTACGTTCAAGCGGAATGGGGATGGCTATATCACCGAGGTCAATTTACGCGAGACAGCGGCGACGAATGATGCTCTGAAGCACGTCGCTGCCCTTAAAAAAGTGACTTCGCTGCTCCTTAATGATCTGGATATCACCGACGATGGCCTGGCTCATCTGGCAGAATGGAAAGCTCCGATCGTCAATCTGGACTTACGCGGATGTCCGGTAGACAATGATGCGTTGGCACATTTGAAGAAGCTTAAGTCGCTAAAAGCTGTCCGTTTGAATGGTACCAGCGGCTCGACCACTGTCGATGACGGTGGTTTGGAACACCTGGCAGAGTTGACGAATCTGAAAGTCCTAGCGCTGGACGGGCTCTGGGTCAGCGAAGTCGGATTGGTATCGCTGGGCAAGCTCACCAATCTGGAAGAGCTGTACATGAAGTCCACCACGATCAGCGATGACGGTCTGCTGTTGCTGGCTCGTTACCCGAAACTTAAAAAGCTGCGGCTCGCTTTTAATCAGATCTCTGATGCCGGACTGGCTCATTTGTCGGGTATCACTACGCTGGAAGAACTGGATCTCAGTGAGAATGCTCAGATCTTCGACGCCGGTCTGGAGCACCTTTCAGCTCTGACAAACCTGAAGAAGCTCAACCTGTGGAGGGTCGCCATTTCGGACGCTGGTGTCCAAAAACTGGCTCCACTTACCAATCTCGAATGGCTTAATCTGGACAACACTCAGCTGTCCGACGATGGGCTGCCTGCTCTTAAAGGCATGACCAAGCTGACCTTCCTACACGTCGGCTCCACCACCGTCTCCGACGCCGGGTTGGTTAATCTAGAGGGTCTGACCACGCTCAAGGATCTCAAGGTCACTCGGACAGCTGTCACCGAGAAGGGTGTGGCCGCTCTTCAGCCCAAGCTTCCTAACACGGATATTCAGCTCCTCTACATCGCCCCCTGATCTTCGCTGACGGGGTGCTGACTACGCGTTGGTTTCTTTTCCTCGTTTTCTGTCCTCACCACTTTGCTACCGCCCTTTGGCGTTATCAACTTTTGTGTTGATAGTCTGTTGGCCGGTACTCTTTTGCTGCCGCGTTGAAGCTCTAACTATCAAACGTCCTCTGGAACCGTTCTCGCTGCTGTTGCTAGTTGACTAATGTACCAACTGGTTTTGCTTGTTGACTTCCTTGCCTGTGCACCAGTTAATCACTTTTACCTGTCTTCCTAACTCTTTTCGCCGCCCACCTTTGTGTTGTCGATGGCCTTAGTTATCAACCTCTGACGGTGCCTCTTCTAATACTCCTACTTTATAATTTCTATATCTAAAACAACTCTCTTTTCTGTGAAGTATTCTGTCACTAAACGTCCACTGACTTCACATCTCGGTCCAGCTAATATCATCGCTGGCTCAAACACCACACTCGGCGATTCGACGTGGCCGGTCCTTACAAACCAACCACGCCATCGCCTGCCGGGGCGTCCCGGTCAAACTTCCCAGCCGGAGCGGTATGCTTTGGTGATGAAGGTATCCGCTTCGGGGCAGTTTGTAGCGACCAGGTTTTTGGCGTCCCAATCGAGGGCCTTTCCGACTCGGTAGGCGACATTGCCCAGCAGCACGGTTTCCGTCAAAGCGCCGGAGTAGTCGAAGTTGCAGGTCGTCGGTGACCCGTCCTTGCAGGCTTTGATCCATTCCTGATGATGGCCGATGGATTTCGGGATGGTTTGTGCCGGTGGTTCAAAGCTCTTGAACTTGTCGGACGGGAACAGACGGTAGCTGCCGTAGTTGGCAAACATTTTACCTTCCGTCCCGACAAACATGACGCCGCTGGCCGGCACTCGTTCGCCAGCAACAACCTTAGGAATTTTGTTACCGTCGTACCAGGTAAAGTTGCAAGCGACCTGGTCGCCTCGAGATGGGAACTTGTAACGAACGATCAGGCCAGTGGGAGCCATTTGTTCGTGGACCTCAGCACCTTCGGCTTCGCAGTGAGTCGGATGACGCAGTTTGAGAGCCCAGAACGGCAGATCCATATAATGGCAGGCCATGTCGCCGAGGGTACCCTGACCGAAGTCCCAAAAACGACGCCACTGAGCAGGGTGATAGCGTCCCGCGACGTATGGTCGAACAGGAGCAGGTCCAATCCACAGATCCCAGTTCAGGAAGTCCGGAGCGTCGGCTTCTTCGCCAGTCAAAGGAGTGATGCCCCAACCTTTACCAACCCATACGTGGACGTCGGTGACATCGCCGATGGCCCCGCTTTGAATGACTTCGACCACTCGCCGATAGTTTTCGCCAGCGTGGATCTGAGTCCCAAGCTGAGTAGCAACGCCTTTTTTGGCGGCAGCTTCGGCGATGATGCGAGCTTCTCGTACAGTGTGAGTGAGCGGTTTTTCGCAGTAAACGTGTTTACCGGCGTTGATGGCTAGGATGCTGGCAGGGGCGTGATGATGATCAGTGGTAGCGACGGTGACCGCATCGAACTTATCGCCTTCGACGTCCAGCATTTCTCGGTAGTCGGCGTAGGTGCGAGGCTCCAGACCGTTCTTTTCTTTGAGCATATTCTTAGATCGCTCAAGGTACCGAGCGTCAACATCGCAGATGGCCACGATGTTGTCCGTCATCACTCCTTCGACATCAGCGGCAGCACGATTGGCGGTGCCGATACAGGCGATATTTAGCTTTTCCAGTGTATTTTTGCTGTCCTGGGCGGCGGCTTCGGCGACGTAAAGGCCGGAAGCGACAGCGGCAGTGGCGGCAGACTGTTGCAGGAAAAGACGACGATTTTGTTTGTTCATCAAGAGATTCCTATAGGGAGGGCGACACCAGTCGCGAAGGAAGCGAGCTACCGCTGAGGCAGACGGACGGTGGCTGGCGGGGTTATCGAGGAGGGAACAAGGACCAGAGGATAAGCGAAGTGACCCCCGATTGGCAACGAAAAGGCGGGAAGCAGCGAAGACCAAAGATAAGAGATTTAAAATAGGAGATCAGGACATAATAAAAAGCAGAAGAATCAGCACTTATACTTTGCTGGAAATCGCGGTCTAAGGAAGGGAAGAAGGGATAAACAGTGGCCTCAGCGACGCAACACTTTGAAAACGTGATCATAGGTCAGGGGTTGGCCGGATCCGCTGTGGCGTGGACGTTGCATTGGGCCGGGCAGAGCGTGTTGTTGTTGGATAAAGCAGAACCGGATACCGCATCGCGAGTGGCAGCCGGACTCATCACACCAGTGACGGGCAAACGCTTGGTGGTATCAGCGCAGTATGACCAACACTTAGCGGCGGCGACGAGCTTTTACCGGCGCGTGGAAACAGCAACTGGGCTGACATTTTTTACTGAAGTGGAGATGCTGAGGCTGTTCGAAGATGAAGCAGGAAGAGCAGCGTTTCTGGAGAGAAGTGACCAGGCAAAGTTGTTGCAGATATCACCATGGGAAGGTGAACTGCAGGCAGGGCACAGCGTGCAGCACGGTATCCGCATGCAGCAAGCGGGTCGATTGGACACGACGAGCTACCTGTCGGCGACTAGAAGTTACTTTGAAGGGCTAGGCAGCTATCGTCAGACGGAGCTGACGGACGGAGAGTTTCAACACGTGGAAGAGCAGGCGAAGGGGCGTCGCCGGACAGTAGAAAAGAACACAGGCAAGACAGATCGTCGAACGGTGATCACTTTGGCTACACAATCGGTGACCGCCGATCGACTGATCATGTGCACGGGAGCAGCTACCACGAAGTTGTTCCCCGAGGTGCCCAATAATCCAGCGCGAGGCGACATACTGACAGTACGAATCCCGGATTATGATAGGTCTGAAGTCGTGCATCGCAGTATCTGGATAGCGAGCGAACAGAGCGGTATCCAGACGGTGGGCAGCACATATGACTGGAACAGCACATCCAAAGCACCAACAGAAAAAGGTCGTCAGGAAATACTGGGAAAGCTTGGTCGCATCGTCGCCGGGCCGGTGGAGGTGCTGGAACAGGTGGCGGCGGTGAGACCCACGATGAAGGACTACGAACCGGTATTGGGACGACATCCGAAGTGGGCCAACGTTTTTATCCTGAACGGACTCGGGTCAAAGGGGACCTTGAAGGCACCGATGCTGGCAAAGAAGCTGATGGGGTGCATGACAGGGGCCATAAAAGTAGACATAGAACAAAGCTATGATCGGCTGCTGGCTAAGAAAACAACGCTTCAGCGTCCGTTGACCACTTTGGCCCAGCATGCGGTGAGCGAAGTGCTGAAACGTGGAGAGACGGCGATCGATGCGACGGTAGGTAACGGCTTTGATACCAGTTTTCTGGCGGAAACAGTAGGAGTAGCTGGACGAGTGATCGGTTTTGACGTGCAGCACTGCGCGATCGAGTCAACAACTCGGCGACTGAACGCCGGCGGATTCGCTAACGTGGAATTGAAGCAACAAAGTCACGCGGAACTGAAAACAGCAGTCGCAGTGGAAACCGTGTCGGCGGTGATGTTCAACCTGGGTTTTCTGCCACGCAGCGACAAGACCATTGTCACAAAGGCAGCTTCGTCAACGCAGGCGATCGCGGCAGCATTGGAAGTGTTGAAACCGCACGGTATTCTGACGATACTC
>JAPYTO010000013.1 GCA_029941865.1 Fuerstiella sp.
CCGGACTTTGGACGACATACAGAAAAACCTCCAAACTCTGGCGAGTTCGGCTACGGAACAACCCCTGTTCTTAGACTTGACCACGCAGTCGTATGTTATCTGCAAATCGTGGTCGCTGCTGTCGATGCTTGCCGGGACTCGATGAATTCGCTCAGGCGGCCTGCTGATCCTCTTTTGACCGCCGAACTCGCGGCGCCGACTTCCAGCGGCGATGCACCCAGAAGTACTGATCAGGAGCCCTTCGAATGAGTGATTCCAAAGCCGTCGTGAATTTCTGAGTGATCTGTACAACCGCACCGGCGGTGGTGAAGTCACGGCTGTCAATGACGTCCTCGGTGGCCAGTTCAAACTGCGTCCAGCGACTGTTGTATTGTTCGTGATCCGGCAGTCTCCATGCCCCGCCGACCACAATGATCGCGTCGTACTGCAGAGCCAGCAGCGCGATGGACTTGAATGTTGACGCTGGTTTTCCGAAGAAGTCAACAAAAACACCACGAGGACCCGCGTCCTGATCACATAACAGCGAAACACTGCATCCTGCTGTGAGTTCTTCCACAAGCTGCGTACTGGCACCGGATTTGGATATCGTCCAGTTGCCGGTGGATTCGCGAAATCGCTTAAACCACGAATGCAGCCACGGATTGTCGAGGTCACGGGCAACGACACCCATCGGAAAATCGAAATGCCCGAACGTGTTCACGGAGATCTCCCAGTTGCCGAAGTGGCCTCCAAGAAACAGCACAGGGCGACCAGTCGCGACGGCCTGAATGCACTTGTTACGTTGATGGAATCGAAGAACGTCGGTGCAGTTGTACAGTCGAAAACGACGTTCCAGCTGAATGATCTCACAGACCATGCGGAACAGGTGTCGCCACATGCCGTAAGTGATTCGGTCAACATCGGCGTCAGAAACATCGTTGCCGAAGGCGCGACGGATGTTGTCCGCAGCGATGCCGTATCGAGTCAGTCGCCGCGGCACGATGCGATGCAAAAACCAGGCATGAGAATCAGCAATCCGTCGGACGGACCGCACCGGCAGGCACCGCAGCGAGAAAACGACGGTACAAAAGAAGACGTATTCACAGAAGTGTCTGGCTTTGCGGGCGTCCATGCCTGGTGGTTCCGAAATCGTTGCTGTCGCTGGTACCTGAAGTCTAGCGCACTTCGCATCCGTTCGCCAGACCATCCGCGGGCAGGCATCTGAACGTGCCGCTCAATTGATGGCAGAGCGTTTGCGCCGTTCGCCGTTATGACGCAGTCACCTGTTGCTCCAGTGGCAACGCCGCCAGTCCGATTCCTGAATAGTAAAAGCCGTGGCGAGCCATCTGGTGGCGATCATACAGATTGCGACCGTCGAAAATCACAGGAGCCTTCATTTTCAACTTGATATAGTCGAAATCCGGGCTGCGAAACTCGTTCCATTCCGTCAGGATCGCCAATGCATCAGCTCCGTCGCACGCGTCATAGTGGTGCTGGCAGTAAGTGATGCTGTCGCCGAGTTCCTGCCTGACGTTTTCCACGGCGACCGGATCAGATGCCTGTACGCTGGCACCGGCATCCAACAGCGCACGAATCAAGATCAAAGACGGTGCCTCACGGATGTCGTCGGTGCGAGGCTTAAATGAAAGCCCCCAGACGGCAATCGTTTTGCCCGCAAGGTCGCCGTTAAAGTAGTCCTTTAGCTTTCTGAACAGCACGTTTTTCTGCTGGTTGTTGGTTTCGTCCACGGTGCGAAGAATCCGGGGTTCAATGCCGTTGATCTCGGCGACGGCAGCAAGGGCACGCACGTCTTTGGGAAAACATGACCCACCGTAGCCGACTCCGGGGAACATGAACGCAAAGCCGATGCGTGCGTCGTGGCCGATGCCTTTGCGAACCTCGTTGATATCAGCGTTCACCTTTTCGCAAATATTGGCGATTTCGTTGATGAAGCTGATCTTTGTCGCCAGCATGCAATTGGCTGCATACTTGACCATTTCCGCACTTTCAATCCCCATGGAAATGAATGGTTTTTCAGTCCGCAGGAATGTCTTGTACAGCTCGTTCAGAACGTCGGCCGCGGCCTGTTCGTCAACCCCCACGACAACTCGGTCCGGTTTGGTGAAGTCATCAATGGCAGCGCCTTCTTTCAGGAACTCCGGATTCGAGGCAGAAAAGAACTTCGTCTCCGTTTTCGATTCGATCCACTCGCGAACCCGCCGATTGGTGCCTACGGGAACAGTGCTTTTGCAGATCACAACAGCGCCCTCATCCAGGTGCGGAGCCATTTGTTCGGCCGCACTCTGTACGTACTTCAGGTCGGCCGCTCCGTCGTCGTCCTGCGGAGTACCAACGCAGATGAACACGCACTTTGCGCCCCTGATGGCTTCGGCGTAGTCCGTTGTGAACAGCAATCGACCAGCCGCCGCGTTGCGGGACACAAGCTCGTTCAATCCGGGTTCATAAATGGGAACGCCGCCACTGTTCAACAGGTCGACCTTCTTCTGGTCGACGTCAAGACAAGTGACATCGTTGCCGCTTTCGGCGAAACATGTTCCCGTGACGAGTCCCACGTAACCCGTCCCAATCATCGTTACTTTCATCGATCTTTCCTAAACAAATGCGACATTCAGTCGTTGTGTTACTTCGTGAATTGCTGATTTCCGGTTCGCAGTTATTGATCCAAACTGTAGTTCTGGTTTTTTCGACCGTAAACCATCAGCTCTGCTTGAGAGCACTCATGAGTACTCTGTCGTTCTTGATACAAGCATGTGGAGCAAGCAAGTGTTTTTACAAAACGCACGAGACCCACTCGCTGGCGCTTCGAGCTTGTATTGTGGCCCCCGTTCTCATACCACAGGCTCTGCCGGTGGTTCTGATTCGCTGCGGCCGATGCCGCGTTATTAATTTCGAACTGCTGGCGAATGGTGATTGACATCAGACGACGTTTGGTGATTCCAGCGTGCATCGACATCTTCAAGGATCCGGTCAAGTCTGCGTGAGTCATCGCCGGAGTGTTGAGCAGTGGCGTCCACATAATTTCTCACCTGGTCGGTCACATAGATCGGTCGAGCCCGGACCTGGTCGTAAATTCGTATCACGTATTCACCAAGCACGCTGATTCCAAATGCGTTCAATGCACCAAAGAACGATGCCGTGATGATGATGGATGCCCACCCGGGAATGGCAAATCCGGTCAACGCCTTGTGATACAAAACGAAACCAACGGACGTAAGGCAAACTACTGAAGACACAGCGGCTATGCCGTAGAAAAGTGTCAACGGAAATGACGAAAATGAGAAGATGGCTGTCTTGGCGAGTTTAAACAAGCCCACGAGCGAAACCCGCGGGTGGTCATCGTGACGCGCCAGACGCTCCACCGGAATACCCGTTTGGCGAAACCCAGTCCAGCTGCGTAGACCGGGCAGATACCGTTCCCGTTCGGGAAGACTCAGCATGGCATCGACGACACTGCGGTCCATCAGGCTGAAGTTGCCCGCATCCTCGGGGATTTTACTCTCGGCCACGGCGTTCATCACGCGATAAAAGCTGTGAAACAGAACCCTCTTCGGCAACGATTCTTTGCGGTTAAAGCGTTGAGCGTAAACAACGTCGAAACCGTCTTCCCACTTCTTAAGGAATTCGGTAATCGCATGTGGATCATCCTGCAAGTCGGAGTCCATCAGAATGGCGACAGCACCGCGGGTGTGCTGCAAACCGGCATGCACGGCCGGCTGGTGTCCAAAGTTGCGGGACAGGTGGACAACAACGACCCGTTTATCCTGCTCAGCAAGATCATCCAGCAACGCACGACTGCCGTCCGCCGAGCCGTCGTTTACGTAAACAATTTCCCATGTGCGGCAGCATCTCTCCAGCACGTTGCGCACAGCGTCCGTCAGCTGTCGCAGAATGGCGGCCTCATTGAAAACGGGCATCACCACTGAAACGAAGCATGCACGACGATCTCGGATGGGGGCGTCGGTCACGGCCATCATTTTCGCAGCACTCCTGCCAGTGACAATCCGGCTGGAACCGGCAGTTTGTCCATGCACCATCGCTCGGCAGCGGCTGCCGACAACAGTGCCTGATTGGTAAAGCGAGAGACTTCCGGAAAATCGGGTTGTTCGCGTTTGGGGAAAACTTTTTCCCAACCACGAACCGCCATCGCCGCGGGCAGAGTAAAGCTGTTCCAGTGATTCAACCATTGCACTCGGAAGCCCGCCTCATTGGCATGGCGACGAAACTCTCTGGCCGTGTACCGGCGAAAATGCCCCAGCTGCACGTCCCATCGACTAAACAGCCACGGATAGGCCGGCACGGTCACAATGACAGCACCATCATCTGCCAAAGCGCGATGCACGTGCTGCAGAACCTGGACGGGGAATTCGACATGTTCAAGCACGTCCAGCAGAACAACGGCCCTCAGTCCACCGTCCTCAACCGGCCACTTGTCTCCCAGATCGTGCACGTGAACATTTTCCACGCCGCGACTGCGAACGTGTTCCACCGATTCGGGCATTAGATCGAAGCCCGTCACATCGTACCCGATTTCCTGAAATTCGATCAGATTGCGACCGGAGCCGATGCCGCCTTCGGCCAGACGACCGGGCGGTGGGCAGTACTTCTGCAACAGCCGAGTTACCAGCTGACGCTTGGCGACGTGCCACCAATAGCTGTCCTCAAGGTCGACGAGTTGTTGCAGGTGGCTGGCTTGCATGTGTCAGTGTTTTCCGAAACAGAACAGATTTCGAACTGAACTTTGTCGCCTGAGCGAAGAGTTCATGCCTCGTGGACGAAGGTACCACCTGTGCGGATGTGGGTCGGACTGACGTCTGCAGCGGCGACGTATTGTGCGGATGTTCCGGAAAGTATGACGGTCGTACACATCATGTTGATTTTTGGCAACATCGGGCCAGGTGTGCGCGGTGCTGAAAGGCAGTTCAGATGGTAAATTCTGCACAATCGTCGTTGTCACAGAAGCCGCGCCCTTCAAATGCGGCGTCGACAAAACGCCACACACGGACGGTTTCCAATTGACGAACTCAATACAGTGACACAGGGTTTCCCTGTGGAAACCCGCATCACGCCCCGCGATCCGAACGTCGGAAGGAATGCTTGCAAAAAATTAGTGTCGTAGCGGAAGTCGCCCAGACTTTCGGCATTTCACGTACGGCACCGAAAGTCTGGGCGACTTCCGCTACGTAAAACCGCACAGTTGTTTTGGGGCCGGTCCTAAGTCTCTGAAGACCATTCGCGCGGTAAAAAGATTACCACTCCAGACTCGGACAGTCCGTGCCAACATTCACTTCGCCAGCCGTTGCCAACGATTCAGCGATCGCTTCCAGACGGACGATTGGTGGGGGCTGCGTGCTGTTGTTGTTGCTCCTGGGCCCGTTGTTCGTGTGCATGCCGTTGAACTCGGACACCGCTTTGTTTGATCTTCAGGCAGAACGCGTTCTGGAAGGCGGTGTCCTTTATCGCGACATCGTGGAACCGAACCTGCCGGGCGTTGTCTGGATTCACCTGGCGATTCGCCCACTGGTCGGCTGGTCGTCCGAAGCGATCCGTGCGGTTGATCTGCTGATTCTCGCGGGAATCGTTTGTCTCGGCATGCGCACGCTGCCTGACGGGCGGACGAGATCTCTGTTTGCGTTCACCGCCGCCGTGTTTTATGTGTGTTGCAACGAATGGTGCCATTGCCAGCGCGACACATGGATGCTGCTGCCGGCAATGGCCGCAGTGCTTCTTAGACTGCGGTCAGGGACCGATCACCCGCGCCAGCTGAAGTTCGCAATTCTGGAGGGAACACTTTGGGGCTGCGCGTTCTGGATCAAGCCTCACGTAGCGGTGCCCGCGTTGTTTGTCATCGCTGTGGACGCACTACACCGACGAAATCGAAGCCGTGTCATCAAAGACTTTGCCGCCGTAGTTGCGGGTGGGATTCTTGCGGCCCTGCCCGGAATCTGGTGGTTGATCGATAACGGCGCGTGGCCGCATTTCTGGGAAATGATGCTGGAGTGGAACCCTGAATACCTGGAAGCCGGGCGTGAGCGGCAGAGCCCGGACCGCTGGCTGATGATGACCTACCGCTTTCACCCGTGGTGGATTGTTCATCTTGTGGCCGTACCGCTGGCGTGGCGAGCCATCCGAACTGCCATCACTCTACGAGACCGGAATGCGAGCGACCGCAGGGTGAGTCTGGTGGCCGCCGTATACGTCGGGTGGTTACTGCAGGCAATTGTCCTGCAGCACGCGATGGACTATATCCACGCACCGCCAATCGTTCTCGGTCTGCTGCTGATCAGCGTGTGGCCGTGGCGATTGGACCTGGCACCTCGCAGAGTTGCCACCGCGTCCTTCCTGTGTCTGACCCTGCTGGCGGCTCCTATCCTGAATCTGCAGCGTCTTGCGATGTGGCCGCGTTGCTGGTCCGAAGGAAGTTCAACACAGGTTCGAGCCACATTGGCTCACGGCACGTTTCCGGCGTGGCAGGATCTGAGCCGGGTTGTCGACTTCCTGCGCGAACAGCGCGTCAGCGACGGCGAACTCACCTGCCTGAACGTTCACAGCGTTCACGTTTTTCGAGAACTCAGAGTGCAGCCGGCGACACGATACTGGTGCACGTTGATTCTGCAGGACCTGTTTAAACGTCGCGCCGCCAGCATCGATGCTGCGGTACGACAACACACCTCGCGTTTCATCGTCACGGAATCGATCGAATCTGAACTGACAAATGGAGGGTCCCCGGACGACTTCCCATGGAACCTTCCCGTCGTATTCGAAGCTGGGACATACAAAGTACACGCCACAAATGTTCTGCAGCCTGGTACAGAAGACGATCAGACGTTGTCCGTCAGATCGTCAGGATCGGGCGAACGTACGGAAATGCTGTAAGCAACGCCAACCAGGACAGCCGTCCGGAAAGATGTCTATTCAGAAACATTCTGACGGCTCGGCGACCGCAGGGGGTGGCGGCGTACCGCGGTTGAGGACACATCGTTTCCCCAGATCGTACTTCGCACCAACCCACAGCGTCATGTACCTGTCGCTGTCCGTGGATTCTGAAGTCCACGTTTTTGGATCGTAGAGCAACACAACTCCGGTTTCTTTTCCGACGACGTTAAACTGGTTGCCGACAACGACAATCCCCGTACCTTCGTCAATCCCGATGCCCAACAACGCCTTGCGGTCGATGGATGGATCCATTTTTCCATCAGGATCCGTGAGGACTTCGATCAACCCCTGCTGGCGATTGCGGGGGATGACGTGCTGATCAATGGCCGAATTCCTGATGTACCCCAACCCGCGCTGGTGGTCACCGATCAGAATCCCGCTGCCGCTGGTATCGCCTCGGACCAGAAACGAACCCTGAATCGACGCACCTGCTGAACTGCCGCCGATGACGCCGCCACGTCGCAGCACATTTCGGAATTCCGTCTCAGTCAGCGTCCCGAGGTACGCGTCCGCAATTCGCCATTGCCGACCTCCGGTGAACCAGACAGCGTCCGCGTCGCGAATCGGTTGCACGAACGCTTCAGTATCGGCTTCGGTTCGGTCATGGGTGTGGACAACGGTTACATTGGACATTTGGCAATCTTCACGGGCGTACTTAGCTGACCTGTGCCCGAAATAGTCGTACTCCTCCTTGCTGGAAGACGCCGTTGGCACGATCACGAGCTTCGCATTTCTGCCGCCGGCCAGTTTGACAAAGTGTTTGAAGACGATGCCGTCCCGGTCCCCACCACCGACAATGACCAGCGTTCCTTTGGCCGGACCGATGCACTCATCTGCAAACGCTGGCAACGTCGGACTCACCAGCGTCACAACAAGACAGACAGCAAACGTCAGACAACCGAATTTCGCACGGCGAAAACCATCGCGCCGAATCGTTGTCAGACTCGGCACAGCGGGATTCATGGTCACCAGATTCACGTCAGGTACCTTCGGAATGAGATCAGAACAGTTCCGAGAGCGGCTGCCCGTTCTCATCCACGAAAAACCGCGGTCGCTGGCGTTCGTCAAGATACGTGCCGTCCAGTGGCACGTCCATGTGTCGGTAAATGGTTGCTGCCAGGTCTGCAGGAGTGACCGGACGTTCCTTGATCGTACCACCATCGTTGGTGCTGGATCCAATAACCTGGCCGTGACGCAGACCGCCGCCGGCCATGCACATCGACATCACAACCGGCCAATGATTCCGGCCATCGACGCTTTTCTGCGTGCCCATGTTTGGTGTGCGGCCGAACTCACCCATCGCAATCACCAGCACATCGTCCAGCAGACCACGTTCCTCCAGATCTGACACGAGCGTCGTCAACAGATGGTCGAAGATGGGCAACAATGGTTTAAGCCCCTTTGAGATTCCTCCGTAAACGCCACCAGGAATGCCGTGGTTGTCCCAGGTGCCGGACGCGGTGTGATGACTCAGGTCCAGCGTTACAAAGCTGACGCCCGCTTCGACAAGACGTCGGGCCAGAAGTGTCTGCTGACACCACAGATGATCTCCGTAGCGCTGGCGGTACTTTTCCGGTTCGGACGAAATATCGAACGCCTTTTGTGCTCGCCGCCCCAGAACCATGTCGTAGGCCTGCTGTCCGTACTGGTCGACGGCATCCATCGAACCGGACTGATCAAGACCGCTGCGAATTCGGTCGAGATCCTTCATCAGCAATCGCCGGTCAGCAAGTCGATCCACGTTCAGTTGCCCCGGCAGCCGGAACAGGTCAGCGCCGCTCGTTCTGTTGAGAGGCTTCCCCAACAAGTCGTATTGAGGCAGCACGGACGCCCTGTTGCCAATAAACGGATCGTATTGCTTGCCCAGCCACCCGCCCCACGCAATGTGAGTCGGATGCTTCATGAATGCGACGTACGGTGGCATCGACGGATGGTTGGGGCCGTGATGCTTCGCCACGATGGAAGCGATCGCCGGGTGGCGGTCTCCTTTGGGATTCGTGCGTGGCGCCGCTTCGCGATTGCCGGTCTGCATGACCTGATTCGGCTGGTGACTGCTTTTGCGCGGGTCGACAGATCGAATGACGGTGAATTTGTCCAGCATCGCAGCCTGCTTCGGCAGATGCTCGCAGATAAACGTGCCCGGCAGCGCCGTGGGAATTGGCGCAAACGGCCCGCGATTATTGAATGGTCGATCCGGTTTCGGATCCCATGTGTCGATGTGGCTGGGACCACCGGTCATCCACAGCAGGATGACACTCTTTTGACTCATCGGCTTGCCGAGATCGACAGCGGCCGCGCGAGTCTGCAGCAGGTCCGGCACTGACAGCCCCGCGATCCCCGCGAGTCCGGCCTTCAACATATTTCGACGACTACGGACCGTCAGCCCTTCGTTGACCAGAGGATAATAATTAGTGAATGCGTGTTGAGCGTGGCTCATGGGTGGGCACCTGAGGAGGGAGAACGCGATTGTCTACGGAAACATGATGAATGTCCACTGCGAACTGGCCTCACCAGTACGGCAGCCACATTCAGGAGACGACGGCGCGCTGTTGCGCCCTTTCTGACTGATTTTGTGGGAATGGCGTTAGCGATTTACTGTCCGGCACGCGCTGGACGAAGGTCTCCGGACCTCGTCCAACAACCGACCGCAGACATCTCCCTCTGCCATTCCCAGCACACTCAGGTGAGACCTGCGGTCACGCCAGTGCGGGGTCGGGAGACCCGCGCACAGCACGGGAAAGCTGTACGATCTTCAAGAGAGCGACCAGCCTCGTTAAACTCGCGACGGATTGACGGGCGAGCGGGGGACGTGAGTCCCCTGATATATGGGCATCAGCCTCGTTAAACTGGTGACAGATTCACTGGATAGCAGAATGGTGTGGCCTGGGCTTATCATCTGTCGTCCATCATTTTGGTTTCTGCCTGTTCTCCGATCGGTTCCTAATCTCAACTCAGACTGCCAGATATGCACCCGGACAGGATCGGCTCATACCGAATCAGCCGTAAAATCGGCTCTGGTGGGATGGGCAACGTTTATCTGGGCGTTCATGAAGAAACCGGCGAGGAAGCGGCCATCAAAGTACTGCCGACTTCGATGGCTCGAGAGGACGGTTTCGTAATCCGGTTCTCTCGTGAAATTGAGGCGTTGAAGACGCTCAGCAGTCCGTACATCGTCAAACTGTTTCAGAACGGAACCTCCGATGACGGCAGCTATTATTATTCGATGGAGTTCGTCGACGGCGAAACTCTGACCGCCATGATTTCGCGGCGAAAGAAGCTTCCGTGGCAGGAAGTGATTGAGATCTCTTTACAGATCGCCCTCGCACTCAAGGCCGCGCACAACGCCGGCATCGTGCATCGGGATTTGAAACCATCCAACCTGATGCTGACGAAAGATGGCAACATCAAGCTGACGGATTTTGGTGTCGCGCACATGTTTGCCACGACCCGACTGACTCGCACGGGCGGCGTTGTGGGAACGGCCGAATACATGTCTCCCGAACAGGCTCGCGGACAACGCGCTACGAAACACAGCGACCTGTATTCCCTTGGCGCCGTGATGTACGCCATGCTGACCGGCCGACCACCGTTCACCGGAAAAATGGCCAACGATATTCTGCACAAACATCAGTTCGCACAATTCGACAAACCGAGCCACTATGTCCCTGAACTCCCCCGACTGCTGGAAGACTTCGTCTGCACACTTCTGCAGAAGAAGCCGGGAGACCGATTTCCTGACGGATTGGTCGCCATCAAACAGCTGGAAAACGTACGGGCACGGATCGAATTCGCCACTCGAGCCGACGCAGAAACCGCCATCGGTAATGATGAAGCAGCGTCGGACCATACCGCCGACCGCGCATCCGACCATACTGTCGGTGCGACTGCAGACGATGGTAAGGCAGAGCATCGTCCAGGTTCGGCAACGATGGTCCGGAACTTTGTACGGGACGATATTGAAAGGCAATTTCAACAGTCGCCGGTTGCGAAGTTCTTTGACAACACGGTCGTCCTGCTGACCTTGTTTGCAGTTGTAATCGCGGCGGGCATCTACCTGTCCAGAGACACGGTCCCTGACCCCGCCGAAGAGCTTGCCGCGGCTGAAGAGACTCTGTTCGGGGATGCGACTCCGGCATGGTTGCGAGTCCGCGACGAAACTCTCATCCCGCTACTGGATGCGGATGTGCTCCCCGATCGTCGGGCGGATCTGGAAACATGGATTCGGCGGGTTGATCAGTACGAATTCTGTCGAGACATCAGGATCTCAACCCCGAGTGACCCGTCCGTTGACTCAGAATTACAGCGTCTGATCCGCCACGCGTTTCAGACATACGCCGATGGCGACATCGCTGATGGACGCACGGAACTGGAGACAGTTCACGAGATTATTCGTGACGACCCAAACTACACCTATCTTGCCGAATTCGCGACAGCGACGCTGCACGACTGGGGTGGTGAGCAGAATATTGCCGGTCGCCGCAGTTTTGTCGCCACCATGCGAGTCCGCGCTGAAACGCTGGTCGCGGACAGCGAAATCGGTCGGGCTGCCGCGATTCTGCGTTCCACTATCAAGCTGTACCAACAGGATGCAACCGTCGCACGCGAGTTGACCGATTGCCGCCGACTATTGCAACAGTTGGAGACCGCTGCGGAGAACAATCAGGGGGAAAACAGTTCTGCCGGCCTGGTGCCGTGACAGACGAAGTTCACCTCAGTACATTTCCATGCCGTGGGCCGTTGATCAGCAAACAAACCAGAAGACGAAACTTGTTATGGACCTCAAAGAATACATTCGATCAATACCGGACTTCCCCAAGCCCGACATCATGTTCCGTGACATTACACCGATGTTGAAGTCGGCTGCGGCCATGAAGGAAGTGATCCACCAACTGGCCGAACCATTTCGGGACGCCAACATTTCCTCTGTGCTGGCCGCAGAAGCCAGGGGCTTCGTCTTTGGTGCTCCGTTGGCCATGGAGTTGGGAGCGGCTTTCGTCCCGGTCCGAAAACCCGGTAAGCTGCCGTTTGAAACTGAGACACTGCACTACGACCTTGAGTACGGGTCCGACGCTCTGGAAATTCACACCGATGCAGTCGAGTCAAGCGACCGTGTGCTGCTGGTCGACGACCTGCTGGCCACCGGCGGCACTATCGGAGCCTGCCTGGAACTGGCGACAAAACAGGGAGCAGCCGTCGTCGGCGCGGCCTTCGTGATTGAGCTCGCATTTCTCAATGGCCGTGAACGGTTGGGAGACACAACGATTCACAGCCTGATTCGATATCATTCGGAAGATGCTGACGAATAGAGGCCCCATGTCCGATCCTGCTCTTTCACAGCTTGTCGAACGTTTTCAAAAGACGATGGCTCACGCATGGATGGTGCGAACATTCATCAAGCACTGCGACGAAGTTGAGGACTATCCGGAACTGATGGGAATCGTGCGGTCGGTATTTGACATGAGCCGTGCGATTGAGTCAAAGACGGAAGACCCCCACGCTTACTTCAAATTTGCTCGCAAGAAGATCGGGAAGCTCCGCAAGGCTGCTGAACAGTTTCAGCAGGATGCATGGAGTGCGTCAACGCACACCAACTTTCAGCAGGCCGTCTGCTCTGTCCAGTACGCCACGGAACAGATGGAAAACATTCTTGCAGAAGCCGAAGCTGCAATCCGTAGCGATAGTTAGGGTCGGTTTTGACGAGACGACGTTGTTTCTGCGGCGACAGCAAACCAGTTATCAGATGGCGTCGATCCATTGCCGGAATTCCTCCCAGACAAACTCGCCAGTAGAGTCCGGCAGCGTGACACCTGCCATGTCGACTGACACAGCGTCCTCGTCCACGTCAACATTCGCGAAGAGATTTCGGTCGGAGGAGTCGACGACAGGCGTCCAGTTGTTAGACCGACTCGTGAGAATGGCACCGGCATCGTCGTTCTTCGGCACACGGGCCAAAACGGACTGCAGCACCTGAGAGCTTTGGGATGCTACGGAACTGGTGGTGGAATCCCCTCCGAGAGCATTAATGTTTGCTCGAATCGCAGCTGCCGTCAGTGGGCTGCCGCCCCTGGACTGATCGATCTGCGCATCCGTGCCGGCCAGCTTCACGAGGTGAATCAGGAACGAATCGTTGGCGTCGAAGTCTCCGTCACCGTCGACGTCTGCCATAATATTCAGCTGCGTTATGACAATCCGGATCTGCGCTTCGGTAAGCAGGCTGCTGCTTTTGGACTGACCAATTTGAGCATCAGTCCCCGAAAGTTTCACCAGATGAATGAGGAACGAATCGTTTGCATCGAAGTCCTCGTCACCGTCAACGTTGCCTGGGTTCGCAGGAGCGGTATCATCATTTGTCACGTCCAACGTGTCTGTGCCGTCGCTGTAACCGGCAGCTGACGCCGTCATCGCCACCGTCTGAGTGTCGTCCACGATACTGTCGTCCACCGCAGTGATGTCGTGCCACCGTTCTCGCTGAACTCTGCTGCCGCGATGCTGAGGTTTAAGGTCGCCACATCATCATCGATAATATCGACTTCATTGGTAGCCGGTGTAAAACCAGGAGCGGTGGCGGTAAACGATACAGTTGTGTACGGATCGCCGCGAAGCGAGTTATCCACGGCATCGAGGTAGAAGACCACCCGACCCTGCCCGGCGGGAATCGTCACGGAGGACGGTGCAACTACTTTGCTGGTGTCGCTACTGGACAGATTGACAACCAATTGTGTCGCAGTGCTGCCGCCGCGTTGAATATTGGCGACGACTCGCCCTGTTTCGTCCATCTCGCGGCGACCAATACCGAACGTCATATTCTGCCCGGCTACGGATGTTACACGCCCTTCGACGGAAAAATTATAGTCGCCTTCGTCAACGTCGTTATTGGCAACTCGGACTTGTCCAGCAAAGTAGCCTGCGACTGACGAATCGAGTGCGACGGTAAAAGTATCGCCCCCCCCGGTGCTAAAGTCGCGGACAGGCCGTCGACGAGGAGAAATCCTCTCGGCAAGATGATGGCGGCGCCGAGATCCAGCGTACTGCTCCCGTGATTTGTCACCGTAAAAGTCTGACTCGGATTCGATCCTCCTTGTGCCACAGTGCCAACGTCAATCGGTGTTGAACGACTGTCGCCAATGAGAACACCATCGGAGTCATTGATTCTAATCTCCGGTGTGCCGCTGGCCGTTACTTCAAACGATGCCCGAGTCAGTTCTTCACCTTCCACTTCGAAGGTGACGGTCCAAACACCAATGTCGGGGACACTTCCCAGACTGGCGTTCCAGTACCGCCAACTGTAACGGTCCACGGCTGTGGTCCAGTTGTAAGTACGAAACACAGTTCCATCGGGGCGGAACCATCGTATTTGAGCAGGTTTTCCGGCGGTCAGGCCGTGAACACCCCATATAGAGAATCGAAGTGATGGCCCCGAAGATTGATCGTAAACCTGTGGTACAGACGGTCCTTCTCGCATATCGCGCCGTGTCGGGGCATAGTCTTTGACCAGGGACGACAAAACGCCGGGCTGTGTTCCTGAGTAGGGCAACGGATCGAACCACCAAGCGTCCGGTGCATAGTACGTCTCCAAATTCGCCCCAACATATCGAACACCGAAATGCAGGTGGGCATCTGATGAATTGCCCGAACTTCCGACCAGTCCCAGCAGTTGCCCCTCCGCTACACTATCGCCAACGGAGACCGCAATTGTGTCCCGTCGAAAGTGGAAATAGTTGGTAATCAGGCCGCCTCCGTGATCAATGGAAACGAAGTTGGCATTCGAACTCGGATTGACCTGATCAGGGTTGTTTCGGTCGAACTCTCCGTCACGCACCTGGACGATAGTTCCCGCCGTCACCGCATACACCTCAACTCCAGCGTCCATTTGCTGAAAGTCTGCCAGCGTGATATCCAGCGCGTCATGGCGGTTGTACTGATAGTCACCGCCAAGGAAGTCGGCTCGACCATCGCTGAAATCGACGTCCGAATAGTTGACGATGGTCCAATCCTGATAAGCCATGCCCGCAATTGGAGATGCGAACTCTATATAGGTGGTGCCTGAGGAATGAGGTTGGCAGTCAGGGAATTGTCGTTCAAATTGCTTTCAGAAACGGTACCAGAGGAATCCACAGTCACGGTTGCCGTCAGGCTATCCGGGAGAATCGGCCAGCCGCCCCAGCGATGGGTGAACGAATGGTTACCTGACTGTCCGGCGCCCCAATTCACCGTGTTCGACAACGTTACGCCGTCAATCGTATGGTCAAATGTGTACGACGCACCGATCGGCAGATCCGTCGTTGTGAATTCCGTCTGAACATGCACCAGCGTTCCGTACAGGGGTGAATCGATCCGGTCGCCGCTGCCATTTGTAAGATAGACGTCCGTCACGGCGATATTCGCCAGCAACGTACGATCCTCCAGAGCCTCGCACGTGTTGACTCGACGGCGACGACCTCCGCCATTCCTCCGCCTGAATCTCAGATGACGAAACAAGTTGAGACTGCAAACGGTCCGCTTCATGGCAGCCCTTTCCTCGATAGATCTCGAATTCCTGTCAGTGAATGTCAGACGCTCGGCACTCGAGCAACATGTCTGGTCCGTACGTCAGAACTTTTCAGCAGGATCCACCGGTAGGACTTGAAGCCATACCAAAGCCGAACATCAGATGGCAGGTTTCCAATAGTATGCTCCCTATCCCTGGATGCGGTCTGCTGGACCGCCATCATGATGTTGGGCAGCGGATCATACAATGGTCCCCTTCGATTTCCACGGTGTGGAGTGTAGTCGTCACCATTGTGGTTCGATTTTTCCTGACCCTGGAAATTTGGGCCCAACCAGGGCCGAAAGGCTTTGTTCATGCAACGTCCGCTGAGGGTGAACGGGAACTTCGAAGTCAGCGGAAGGTAGTCGACCTTTAGCTGCAAAAAACGTTTCTGAGCCGCCTTCCGCCTGGCGTCAACCGTTGCAGGCAAACTCCCTCGTCCGTGCTGTCATTCAGAGTCGTGACAGCGCCGTCACAGAAAGCGACAGCCACGACATTCGGATGACCGGATGTCAGATACGGGGTAAATCCTTCAACAGTTTGACGGTGGGACGCGTGTGCCGTAAAACGGAGTTCTGCGTTCTCAGCCAGCTCACCAGATGAAGGGCCTTCCCATGCGACTTTTGATATTCCCTGCCATTGCAGCCGCATTCGTGGTTTCGGCAAATCACGTTAATGCCGAATTGAAAGCGGGAGCTGCCGTTGTCGATGTGACGCCATCAAAGTTTCCGGTACTGGTCAACGGAGGCATGACAAGTCGCAGTGCATCGGAAGTGGTCACCCGCATCAACGCTAGAGCCATTGTGCTGGACGACGGTCGCGAACAAATCGGAATTGTGGTCGTCGACAGCTGCATGATGCCACGACCGTTGCTGGACGAAGCCAAGCAACTGGCGTCGCAGCAAACTCAATTGAAACCCAATCGAATCCTGATCTCCGCGACGCACACACACACGGCCCCCTCGTCAATGGGGGCACTGGGAACGAATGCGGATACCGATTACCTGCCGGTGCTTCGAGCCGGCATCGCCGAAGCGCTGGTCAAAGCAGCGGCCAACCTGGAACCAGCGAAAGTCGGCTGGGCTGTCGAGAACGCAGCTGACTTCACAGCACTAAGGCGATGGATTCGTCGACCGGATCGACTGGCAGAAGATCCCTTCGGCAACATGACGGTTCGCGCCAGCATGCATGCCGGCAGCAACTGGGACGACGTCACCGGCGAATCCGGACCGGAAGACCCTGATCTTTCAATGATTTCGCTGCAGGCGCTGGATGGCCGGCCGATTGCTGTTTTGGCAAATTTCTCGATGCATTATTTCTCGGGACAGAAAGCGCTGGCCGCAGATTATTTTGGTCTGTTCAGTGAAGGACTGCAGGAAACAATTGGCAAGGCCGACGGAGATCATCCGCCCTTTGTTGGCATTATGTCCCATGGCTGCAGTGGCGATATCTGGCGACGGGACTACAAGAAGCCTGCCGAAGAACGGGACCCATTCAAGACAATCGAGGACTACACCGCAGGGCTGCTTGAAATCGCGGTCAAGGCGTACGCAACGATCGAGCACAAGGCGGACGCTGACCTTGCGATGTCGGAAGCAAGACCCACACTGAAGTATCGAGTGCCTGACCTGCAGCGTCTGGACTGGGCACAGAAGATCGTGAACGAACTGGGAGACCGTCCGCCGAAGACACGTGAAGAAGTGTACGCCCTGGAGCAAATCATCCTGCACGATCGGCAATCGACCGAAGTCGTCGTTCAGGGCATTCGCATCGGCGACATCGGCATCGCCACCACACCAAACGAAACGTACGCGCTCACGGGACTGAAAGTGAAGCTGCAGAGTCCGCTGCCGAAGACGATGGTGATTGAGCTTGCCAATGGCGGCGATGGTTATATTCCACCGCCGGAACAGCACGTTCTGGGAGGCTACAACACGTGGGCCGCCCGTTCCGCGGGTCTGGAAGTGCAGGCGGAACCGAAAATCACGGAAACCGCTTTGCAGCTTCTGGAAGAATCTGCGGCGAAGCCGCGACGTCACTATCAGCAGAGTCGCGGGACTGCCGCCGTCGCCATTGCCACGGCCAAACCGCTGGCATGGTGGCGAATGGACGAAATGGCCGGATCGTACGCTGTGGATTCCTCCGGTCACGGCCGGGACGGACACTACGAACCTGCCGTTGCCTATTTTCTGGAAGGTCCGGCTTCTGACAAACTGTGTGCCGACGGAGAAACCAATCGGGCGGCCCATTTTGCCGGCGATCGCATGCTGGCGCGGCTACCGGAGTTGAATGACGCGTATACGGTGACGATGTGGTTCTGGAATGGAATGCCAAACGATGCTCGCGAAGTCGCTGGCTGGATGTTCTCCCGCGGCCACGACAACGGACTGAGCGCTGACAGTGAACATCTGGGCCTCGGCGGAACCGCCACGCAGCCGGGGCGATTGGTGTTTGCACGCGGAGACGGTGCCAGTCCGCTGGTGGGCTCAACCGAAATTGCCCGCTGGACATGGAACCATGTCACTTTAGTCCGCAATGGGCCTAACGTCCGAGTGTATCTGAACGGGAATCCGAAAGCGGAACTCGAAGCCGTCGTATCCTCCGACGCACGGTTAACAAGCGACCGATGTTTCTTTGGCGGCCGGTGTGACAATGACTCGAACTGGGAAGGCCGCCTCGACGAAGTCGCGGTCTTCGACCGAATCCTGTCGCCCTCGGAAATCAGAAGCCTGAGCTCAAGAGACTAGACCTTAAACCCGCGTAGCTGGTTGCGACTGTTTGGCAATAGACGTAGGGCCGGTTCCTACCGGCCGCGCGTTCTATGGGGGTCGATCGGCCGGTGGGAACCGGCCCTACGAACTGTCACCCCCGGAAATCAGCAGTTCAATCGCACGAAAGTAACACGCCGTCAGCAGTCAAGCAGTTCGAAAAGTGTCTGAGTCCGCAGGATCGCGGCGTTTTCCGGAAACGTGTGAAAGGCCTGAACCACGAGTCCCTCCTGCAGCACGTCACATTTCAGCAGACTGATGCAGTCCGGACTTTGCGGAGTTGCTCCTGGCACAATCAGGGATGTAGTCGCGTTCTGGGCATCGATTTCGAATTCCCGGTGCAGTTGCAGATAGACATCCAGCGGAACACTCTCAAGCTGATAGCTGCAATGATACCTCACGTGGGGCAGATCGATCATGTGCGTGCGGTATCCGATCAACCGTCGATCAATCAATTTCAGATGTTCCGGAAACCCCTCGTGCTTCGTGGCGACCACTTCGGTGACGATGGATTGATCCGTCTGAAATTCCAATAGGTGCCCCGTTGGCCCGAGGCGCATTTGAGCCTTTTGCCCGCCAAAACGAATCGTGCACTGCTTTGCAGAATCGAAGAGTTCCGGATGTATAGGCCGCTCGAAAGTGCGCAGGACCATGTCGGCAGCATCGGGGCGTGTGAGTTGCAGCGGCATTGGACCGGTCCCGTGATTGGACTTGATCAGAAAAAAAACAGAATAAAACACTTTGCACAGTTTATTGCTGATAAATCATGCTTGGTATGGGTTGAGTATAGGTCGTCCGGCAGGTCATTCAGAGGGAGAAAAAAGTTCTCTTCAGGAAAATGAAAACTGCCCAAAAATCGCCTGGCAATTCTTTCGTTGAGGGCGATATCACGGTAGGGCCGTCCACAGCGGGCAGGGTCGTTCGACTGAACTGTTTCCGTTGGAGCAGTTTTCTTAAGGACTTGGTCATCGGGCTCGTGGCAAAACGACTCTCGCAAGGGGAAAGACGTTCGCCGCGGCCACAAGTCGGCGTAATACGCAGTAGACGACCGCCCGAAAATCACGTGGGCCAGAACACTGTTGTGCGTAGTGGAAATGTCGAACAAGGAATATTGAAGGCAGAAGTACGGAAAAAAAGTCCTGCTTCATCATTGGAAATTCCTTGTTCGATATTCTGCGGGCCCGCAAAGATGCCCGGGGGCCACGACAGTACGCCGAGAACGGCAGAGCCTTTTCAATACTCTGCCAGCGGAGCTGGTGGTTTAGCGAAGAGGAATCAGAATCCAACTTGTCGCACTCGCTTTGCAGGCGGCGCAGAGTGGGGGCTGTCAGTTGCCGGAATTCTCGATCATCACTCAGGCACTTCCGTCTTCTGAAGTCTGAAGATGGCGCTTCGAGTTCTGATGAACAGCCCGCCATCAGCGATGGCCGGCGTTCCCAGGATTGAGTCGCCCATGTCGTTCACCGCAAGAACATTCAGTTCCGGGCCGTCCTTCAGAACAACGACTCTGCCGTTTTCACTGGCTATGTAGATTTTCCCATCACCGTAAACAGGCGATGCAAAATAGTTCCCTTCGTTTCGAATGCGAGCCGGGCCGAACAGGGACTTGCCATCCTTTGTGTCGAAACAGGTGGCAATGCCGCCGCCCTTGACCAGCAGCATGCGGTTGCCGACGACCAACGGCGACACAATATGATCGGTGTGCTTTGTACGGTGCTTCCATAGAACGTGAGTCTCTGTCACGTCGCCTCGTCCGCCGCCCTTGACTGCCAGGATGAATTCAGCCGCCGGGTCCTTTGCGTCGTACGCGGCGCCCGCAAAGTTTTCCGCGTGCAGAAAGGCAGCATCCAGTTCCTTGCCTTCCAGATCACCGTCCCCATCCAGATCACCGCGGCCGAATGTTTTGCGGTAAAAACTTTCCGGAACCGGCCGTTTGCCCACAAATGCCTGGATCTCATCCTTAGTAATCCGGTCGTCGCTGTTGCCGGTTTCGGCGCGATCAACAGATGCCAGCCACTGATTGGCGATGCCTCCACTTTGCAGTGAGATGTAGATAATTCCGTTGACGCATACTGGAGTCGTCTTGATGTTTCGCAGCAACGTCCGAGCGTGCCACAGTCGTTGACCCGTTGCCGGATCATACCCGACCAGCAGCCCGGTACCGGCCACGACAATCTCGTCGCCACTTTCTGTCTGGCAAATAACCGGGTGCGAATAGTTGACTGCCATGTCGCTGCGATCATCCGTCCACCGAAGTTCACCCGTTCGTTTGTCGAACGCATAGAAGGCCGGATTCAGGTCATCGTCCTGACAAAACAGCAGCAGATCCTTGTGTAGCACAGGCGACATTCCGGCCCCCCACTTAAACACGAAGTACGGGACGGGCAGTTCCTTTTTCCAGACGTCCTGTCCGGTCGCCGCATCAACTGTCAGCATTCCCAGCGTGCTGAAATAGAAATACACTCGTTCAGCGTCAGCGGCAGGCGTTGTCGCGGCGTGGCTGTTGGTTTCATGGATGTCGTCAACGTCGCCCGCTGGCCAGGTGCGTTTCCAAAGTTCTTCGCCCGACTCTGCATCAAACGCAAAAAGTCCGACAGTCTTATCGTCAATCATCGCCGATGTGAACAGTCGCCCCGCCGCCACGACCGGGCAGCCAATGCCGTCACCCAGATTCACCTTCCATCGGACGGACTCTGTGGATGAGAATTTTTCCGGCAACGGACCGGACACCTCGGCAATGCCGGTGCAGTTGGGCCCTCGAAACTGTGCCCAGTCCGCTGCCTGCACAACCGTAGTGCTGACGGAGATGAGAATTAAAGCGATCGACCGCACCTTGTGTTTCCAGGAACCATGTAATGTGAGTCCCCTGGGTTTCACAAGGCAAGAATTCGTTTTCTGAATCTGACAGGTTGGGTTGCGACGTTCGGCATAGCAACGTATTTGGATCATGACATGGTTCCTGTTATGAAGTTTGATGCATAATGATTGCACGAAGCCGCGCCGTTGTGAATCCACTTAGGCAAATCCATGGGGTGCGCTCAGGGATTGCGGTTCCGGACTATTGGGTGGCCGTGGCTGGACTGAGCCTGCGAAGGAAGCCCCGGGGTTTCCTTCGTGCCTCACTCCAACCCCCACCCTCACGGACTCCACAATCATCCACGAGCGCACCCAGATCCAGGCTCTGTCAGCGTTTGCCATAGGCTCAGATTTTGTTTGCTTCTACCATGCCTGGTCGACTCCACGTGTCCGACACTAGTCTTTTCGATTCAATCAATGAACTACCTTGCTCACGGATATCGATTTCTCGATTCGCCCCTGTTTCTGGTGGGGACAGCGGTCCCGGACTGGCTGAGTGTTGTGAATCGCCGCGTCCGCGCGCGCAGTCGGTTGGTGCAGCCGGTAGTCGACGCAACGGACTGCAACGATGTCCGCGACATTGGTCGTGGGATTCTCCAGCATCATCACGACGACGACGCCTTTCATCGTTGCGCGCCGTTCCAACAGATGGAGGCCGATCTGAGCGCACAATTTCGCCGTCACATGCCCGACAAATACGATCATCGGCCGGGGTTCCTGGGACACATCGTCGTGGAACTCATGCTTGACGCCGCGTTGGCGGCGAGGGACGAAACACTGCTCAGTCGCTATTATGCGGCCATGAGCTCAGTTGATTCCAGCATGATCGAACGTGCCGTTAATCAAATGGCGACCAGACAAACCGATCGGTTGGCATGGTTCATCGATCGGTTCCTGGAAGAGCGATTCCTTGAGGACTACGCTGATGACGAACGCATCTTCTTTCGGATCAACCAGGTGTTGCAACGCGTAAAACTTCCCGCGATGGAAAAGTCCGCGATCGAAGTGCTGGCGTCGGCGCGCGAACTGTTACTGCAACGTGGTCATGAACTTCTGGATGTGGTTCCTGTGGCGGATACCGACCGCGATTGTGCATGAGTAACGAGAGGGACGGGTGGCCCTGTTGCGTGCAACAAGAGTTGCGCAGCAACAGGAGGCCCATGTCTGGGGCATTGATTGCAGTCACGTCGTTCTGTCGCCGCCTCTTGTGCCTGCGGCACGCCGTTTGTGAGCAAACGGTGCTACCTGGGTTGGACAAGGGATAACGAAGTAACGAACGGCTAAGACGCTTCCAAATGGACTCGTTCCGGCATAAAGTCTCCCCCTGCCGAAGGCATTTGACGGCACGGGTAGCGACAAAACAGTGAGCAACGAGAGAGCGAACGATATGGCCAAGGGCAAAGGTGGCAGGAAGAAAAAATCGGACGCCGAACCATCGATCGAAGCGTCCATGGACGAACTGCAGGAAATTGTGCAGGTTCTGGAATCCGGTCAGGAACCGCTCGAAGTGGCACTGCAGAAATTCGAACGGGGCATGGGGCTGCTGGGTCAATGTCATCGTCAGTTGGATGACGCTGCCCAGCGAATCGAGATCCTTACTCGCATTGGCGCGGACGGAGCGATCGAAACTGCACCATTCGATGCAACCACAACGCTAAGCAGAAAACAGAACGTCGCTTCTGACGCGGACGATGAGGACGATGAGGACGCCAATGGAGAAGATGATGATGATGACGCGGAACCATCAACGTTGTTCTGAAAGCGTTACGTCCCGGGCCTGTGAATCGGAAGTGAATATTTAGTTCTCTGTCTTTCAGTCGCGACCAGAGCAGAGAAACCGCGGTGGCGAACACAACATTTCATCAACAGTCCAGCGCCAACGGCATTCACCCAACGTATTGAATCGATCCTTCCATGGCCGAACCGACACCTGCTGACTCCACCATTGCCGATCGTCGCAAAGCAGAACACATCGTCGAGCCACCGACAACGCTGCGGAATATTCTGCGACAGGTGGGCCCAGGACTGATCATCGCGGCCAATATCGTTGGTTCCGGCGAACTGATCATGACAACGAAGACCGGTGCGGAGGCGGGTATTGTGTTGCTGTGGCTGATCCTGCTGGGCTGTGTGGTCAAAATTTTCGTCCAGCTTGAACTCGGGCGGTTCACCATCAGTCACGGCGAAACAACGTTGTCTTCACTCAATCGGGTTCCCGGTCCGCGGGGCAGTCGTGTGAACTGGGTCGTGATGTTGTGGGGATTCATGATGTTGACGACCGTCGGACAACTTGGTGGAATCGTCGGCGGTGTGGGCCAGGCACTTTCACTGACGATTCCCATCACCGGCGATTTCTATGTCGCAGTACGCACGCCGGCGGAGAATGACATTCGAGCCTTTGCCGACTGGGAGTTGTTTCAGGCTGGAGAAGCACCCGTCAATACACCGGACATCGCCGCGGAACTTGCCACACTTTCGCCTGAAGCGCTAAAGATCCAGGAGTCCCGGATGGGCTGGATAGGCCGTGACCTTGAGCAACTGGGTGACCGCGGCGTCGAATTGATTCAGCTGGCAAAGGCTGGTCTGCCGCTGGAAGATTCATCAGGAAACAGCCTGACCTCGTTCAGCACGATTGATGACAAGATCTGGGTGATCATTGTTGGATTGGTGACGGCCGCGGTTCTTTTTGTCGGTCGCTACAAACTGATCGAACGGTTTTCTGTGACGTTGGTGGTTTCGTTTTCAATCATCACCATGGGCAATGTGATCGCTTTACAAATGACAGACCGTTACGCAATTTCGGCCGACATGTTGCTGCAGGGGTTGAGCTTTGGATTTCCGGACGGGCCAAATGCTTTACTGACCGCCTTCGCAACGTTTGGGATTATCGGCGTGGGGGCGACGGAACTGATCAGTTACCCGTATTGGTGCCTCGAAAAAGGCTACGCTCGTTCGGTGGGCCCCCGCGAAAACACGGACGCCTGGCTTAGGCGGGCCAAAGGCTGGTTTCGAGTGATGAAGTACGACGCGTTCGCGTCAATGGTGATTTATACCATCGCGACCGCAGCCTTCTACCTGATGGGCGTGGCCGTTCTGCATTCCGAAGGCCGCAACCCCGAAGGCGGTCGCATGGTCAGCACGCTGGCTCAAAGCTACGTGCCGATTTTCGGCAGCTACGCTCGCTGGCTGTTCCTCGGCGGAGCCATCGCCGTGTTGTATTCCACGTATCTCGTGGCCAACGCCAGTAACGCTCGCATGGTGTCCGACTTTCTGAGTGTCATTGGCTTGCGTAAAACCGAAGCCGACTCTGATGCCCGCAGGAAGATGGTCACGATCTTTTCGGTCCTGCTGCCGCTGGCCTGTGTTGTGGCGTATCTCCTGTTCCCGAAGCCTGTGATGCTGGTGGCGATCGCTGGTGTCACCCAGGCGACCATGCTGCCGATCATCGGCTTCAGTTCCATGTACTTCCGCTATCGTGAAACGGACAAACGACTGCGCCCCGGCAAGCTGTGGGACACATTCCTGATTGCGTCCTGCCTCAGCCTGCTAATCGTCGGCAGTTGGGGCATCGGCAAATTGTTTTTGCAGTAGAGAACCGGCGTGCCCTCGGCGACAGAATTCACTTGATCTCAACCAGCGTTTCCAGTGAACGAGCGAAGGCTCCGAACACACCTTCGCTGAACAAAACGAACCGAACGTCGCGCGGCTGTTTGTGCCATTTCTGAAAATCGATGCACGTTTTCAAGGCAACGTTGGCCGCCAGGTCGAGCGGATAACCATAGACGCCGGCACTAATGGCAGGGAATGCGATGCTTCTGCAATCGTGGTCGACAGCCAGTTGCAGACACTTTCGGTAGGCTGACGACAGCAATTCCGGTTCGCCTTCTCTGCCACCGCGCCAAACCGGCCCCACGGCGTGAAAGACGTGTTTCGCCGACAGCAGCCCGGCGACAGATTCCACGGCGCTGCCGGTAGGACAACCTTCGGCATACTTCGTTTTCGTGTCGTTCATGATCGTCGGTCCACCAGCGGCATGGATCGCTCCATCGACGCCCGCACCACCCGCCAGCTCCGAATTTGCAGCATTCACAATGGCGTCGACAGTTTGCTCGACAATATCGCCCTGCAGCAGCTCCAGAGTGCAGCCGGACACGTTGACCCTCATTCCCATTTCCTTTTTCGATATGTGTGTATTCGCTGGCGTGCGTCTGCAGCAGATGATTGCAGAGTGATGGGTGTTGCACCACTGCGGCGCTGGGATCGGCTCCACCTTTTTTACTCAGCGACGCTTTATTGACGATTCAGCCGCGCATAATGATCTACCAGCTTCCACTCGTGCTGAATGTCAACGTTCGAAGATTCCAGTGCGTGCGTCACAACGGGAGTCAAATCGGCGGTGGAAATCACTGACGGTTCCGTCGACGTCGTGAAGAACACGCCATTCGCACTCTGAAAGTCAGCTAGTCCGGTAACAATGGCCAGCTTCAGTTCACCGGCCAGCTGAAGCTCTCCATCAGCGCCGCTAAAATGCACCGCACCGGAAGTCGAGACGAGAATGCCAGCAGCATTTTCAGGAATGCTGATCTGAGCTGACAGCGCTACAGCCCCGTCTTTGTTTCTTATTCCAAGCCGTCCGTCCGGCAGACGAACGAAAGTGCCGCTGCGCGTCAGCAGATTGCCTGGTTCCAGCTGAAACATCAATTCCGGGTGATCGGCAATAGCCATGTGAAACGGCTGCTGAGAAGGATGTACCGTACCGGGTTGCAAATCGAAGAAGTCACTCTGTTGCAGCCCATTTGCCAAGTCAGCCGCACTTGAGAAAGAATCAAGTTGCGTAAGGATTCTTCGTCTGCGAAAGCCCGGCGTAGCCGCGTGCACGAGATTTTGACGAATGATTGCCGCAGCGGACGCAAAACGCCCCCCGGTGCCAACCGGCGTCGGCCGCAGATCGTCGATTTCAGACGGGACGTTTGAAAGAAATGATTTTCGGGGAAGAATGGATGGCAGCCCCTTCCGTTGTTCCAGCAGCAGATGCAATTCGCTCAGAGGGACGTCTTCGTAAACGTCTGTCCAGCCGGCCACAGCTTCATGGGACAAACCCGGAAAACGTTCTTCAATCAACGTCCGCACCTGGTCCCGCGATACCTTTCGGGACGGACGCACATGGGCGGCATTTTCGGATGCCGCAGGCTGCCGGGTCTCGGCGAACTCTTCAAATGAGGCCAGCGAAACACCGTCGTCGACGTCATCACGCAGCACAGCAACACTCGGAGTGGCAGCGTCCACGAAATCGGCGTCCGTGAAGGAACGCGAATCGACGGGCGTGGAAGAGCCCTGGGGCGACAACACCCAACGATCAGCGAGTGCTCCCAGTCCAATGGCGCCGGCAAACATCAGAATCCCAAAAACCTTTTTCATCTGTTGGCCTCCTGCCTGTCATCACACCGTCTTCGACGGTCTGTACGAGCTACCGCTCGGAAACTGTCGATCCGCACTCGCCGTTCATGACACAGATGCCAGCAAAGCCGTGCGATGTCTTCAGATGAGCCCCGAGTGTAGAGCTCCCCAGACAGTCGCGGCAGTGTACTGATAGCGACATGGTTCCAGCAACCGGAAACACAGAGCGCTGAGACACCGCCAGGCACCACGGCCGCTGTGAATCGACACGCTTCCACAGACGCGCTGGTCCGAGCTGAGTAGGGTGCGTGCTTGCACGCACCCTACTGTTCTAAACAACGATTCATTACAGCGGTTGCAAAATCACGCGGTCGTTCTGTAGCGGAATTCGTCAGGAATTTCGGCAGTGACAGGTCGAAAGCCTTGGCGGCTTCCGCTACGACAAAAAGTAAAATGCTCTAATGCAACCCAACCAGGCACTACTGCGGGGCTTTGAATTCTAATAATGAGAACACGAAATGCACCATCAGTGTAAACAGCGTCGACCACAGAATCGTCTGTGTGACGCCTCGACTGATGTCGTGGGCAGATTGTTTCGGAGCAGCCCCGCACTTCCAGGAGATCATGGCAATACCCACGGCACAGGTCAGAAGTTTCGCCACCAGCCAGCCGGTGCCCTTGTGAAAAACAGCTGCAGGTAGTCGCAGTTCGCGATGAAAATGAGCGTCCCAGAAGGCGATGCCTTCGGTAGCATGAGTCGAAAGAAAGGCGACCGAACTGGTGATGCTGGCAACCCCGTAGCTTAAAAACGTCAGCAACGGCGTGCCGACCAGAAATGCGTACAGGATCGGCGTCCGCACGGATCGCAACGGATCCATGCCGATGGTCTTCATCGCGTCCAGCTGATTACCATAAACCTTGCTGCCAACGTCGGCCGCAACAGCCGCGCCGGACCGGGCCGCAATCAGAATCGTGCACAGAATCGGCACCAGAAAGCGGTACAAAGAAAACCCAGTCGCGTGCAGCAGATTTTCAATCAGCAATGGTTCTGTGTATTGCCGGAACGGCAGATAGCGAAAGATAAAGTCCTGTGCCACAAAGCCGATGATCATGCCGGCAATCGAGATATAAACGCAGGCCGACAGGCCGGCCACAAGATTCAGATAGTGCCAGGTCAGGCGGGCGCCCCAGCGAAGACTTCGCCAGCGCGGCAGCAGAGCGATCGGTAGCAGAAGAAACTGCTCCAAAAACTCACCTGATGCGGCGAAGGCATTCCGAATGGGAACGATCATTCGCTGCAGCAACGGCAAATCCGCGTGCGCTGCGTCATCTGCCTCCGGAGGAACCCCCAGAATCTCCGACAGCCGCCCCCAGTCTTTGCGCGGCAACGTCTGCAGGCTGCGGTTGTGGTGATTCAACACAACCACGTGATCCGCGACGTCCACCAACGTGGCATAGTCGTGAGTCACGATGATCGACGTTCGCCCAAAACGAGTCTGCGTTTTACGAATAAGTTCTGCCACCTGAGTGGCAGTGTTGGTATCAAGTCCGGACGTCGGCTCGTCATACAGAACAACGTCCGTGTCCATCCCCAGCGCTCGGGCGATAGCCAGACGCTGCTGTTGTCCGCCGCTGAGTACGGAAGTCGGACGATCACCAGGAACCGCCAGTTCCTTCAACAGTTCCCGGGCCGTTTGATTCGACGAAGCGACTGCCGCCGCCTGCGAAGAATGTTCGATGGCGATTTCGATGTTCTCCGCGGGGGAAAGTTCGTCAAACAGGGCGAAGCTCTGAAAGACGACGGCTACCGGGTGATTCCGATGATCCCGAAATTCACCGGATTCACCATTCGTCTGAAAACGTATTTCGCCCGAATACCTGATCGCTGCGTGTTCGCGATCAATCAATCCGGCAAGGATACGAAGCAGCAACGATTTGCCGACGCCACTACAGCCAAGGATCAGCGTGAGTTCGCCGGCCGGAAATTGCACAGACGTATTGTCGAGCAGCGGCTTTCCACCGGCAGACAGCGAGAAGTCACTCAGAATAATCTCCGTTCCTGCAGACGGCGATTGCTGCGAATTCTCATCGGACGCCCGTTTCGACGTAGCGGGCGGTGGTGTGTTCGGCTGCGGTTGCTCCATCGTTTAATCCTTCAACGAGGCGGCGTTAAAGGACTCTGGTCGTGGCCACCGAAACCCATCGGATAGATCATCGGCGTCTCTGCATAGACCATCTCAATCGGTTCGCCGGGAACAACGTCATGTTCTATCGGCACCATCACGAACCAGCGACGATCCTTCTTCAGAATCTGAGATCGCAGAATGCGGGAAAACTCAGGAGTGATTCCCGATTCCGGAGTGCCGAAGATCAGATCACCGATCTCCCGAACGACCGGTTCAAGTCGCTCTCCGGCAAGACCCAGCGCTGCTCGCGTTTCCTGATCTTTCCGATACGCTTCGATTTCCAGCCGCAGTGTCTGGTTGTCAACAATAGCCTCCCGGAGGATGGCCTTGATCAATTCGTGAAACTCCGGATCCTCCGCCACCCGCCGCAGGTTGCGTTTCAGAGCGTCTTTGACCCTCGGGTTTTCCATGGACCGTTTGACAATGTCTTCGGTGACCTGAAGAAACTGATCGCTGCGTGATCGGAGTTCGGGCAACGCCACTTCGTCAATGAAGCGTTGGAACTCCGCTCGCAACGCATCACGTTTCGGCAGCGGAGATTTGTCGTACAGAAAGCTGTACGTAAACGACAGCAGTGACACTCGCTTCCAAAGTGCTCGGCCAACTTCTTCGGCCACCGGCAGTGCCTCGTCCTCAATGATCGGCAGAATCTCATCGCGAACCAGAGGCAGGACTTCGGCCTTCAGAATCTCCGTTTCGTAACGATCACCCAATTTCCGAAATTGCTCGCGGTGGTCTCTGAGAATCTGCGGCAGCTCGGCCTCGACGGCTTTCATGCCCCTGCGCAGCCCTTCCTTCATCACGGGCCGCAACCGGCCCATGATTTCCTCCTGGTGAGCCTGCCATTCGTTGGCAATCAACCGCGTGATCTCCTTCTGCCGTTCGACAGGAATCATCGTCATGACAACCCGGTCCAGTGACATTGGCGTCGTGTGATACTGCAACTGAAAACGATCGCCGCAGGCCGCGACCGCATCTTCGTAGATCAGCACTTCGGTCGTTTTGCTTGCGACAGGGTCGCGGTTGAATTGTCCGTTAATATTCGTCGCGAGACCAACCTGCCGCCATGTCCCGTTCTCTGACTGCAGAAACACCGGGTCACCGACAGCGATCATCAGACTGTAATCGCAGGCGGCCTGCGAATGACGGTACTGCCCACTCAGCCACCGGGTCACCCCCGACGAAAGCTGTGACACATCACTGGACTGAGCGGTCAATTCCGTTCGCAGAACGTACCAACTGCAGCAAGCCGCAGCGGCCCAGAACAAAACTCCAATGATGACATGACGATGTTTCATCAGGAACAACTACCATGGACAAACTAACAAACCGCTGCGACGAAGGATGACCGAAACTCTCTGTTCCGGAAGAGTGTCTTGTACTTTAGACGGCAGGCTGGCGAAACATCTTCTGGCGGGACGCACTCGACGTGACGGTTGTTCGCCGGAGAACGCCGTTTATTGGCAGAAACGTGCCCCAGTGTAGCGACTGTAAAACAAGCAGGACACCTGGTCGGAAGGCGGTTCAACCCGGATGAAGCGCGAAAAACATGCACACGGCTTCGTACGGCGCGGGCAGTGCCGCTCCTCCATTTATCCCAAATCAACGGCACGTCGACCAGCGCAACGCTGGATCGGGACATCGGCATCTACACATCTTTACCCTCCCGTCTTTACGGGAGGGTCGCGAGGAACGAGCGGGGAGGGGCATTGAACGTCGAGGTGCGAATGTATGGTTGCCGTTAGAGCAGCCCCTCTCCGGACCTGATAGCCCGACTCTCCCGCAACCGGGAGTAAACACATGAACCGCACTGCTTGCAGATGCTTCGATCGCAATCTTCGGATTTGTGTAGATATCCATGGCTCAGGGCAAGCCAGCAGGCGCTCAAATAGGAAAATTACATTGCTCCTCGAGCAGCGTGGAACGATATCGCGATCAATTCGCCACTGGCGCAAAGCTGGCAATTTCTTTGGCGTCCTTGCCGTTCCAGACTCGCAGCACGCCATCTTCACAGCCTGCGGCCACGATGGCGCCGTCGGCCGTTGTGGCCGAACAGTAAACGTAGTCCGGGCAGCCTTTGAATTCACGAACGGTGCCGCCGTTACTGGCTCTGTGACGGAAGACTCGCTTGTCGCCGCTGCAACTGATGAATTCGTCTTCCATGCCGATAAATGACAAAGACGTGACCTGCTTCTTGTAAGTCGTAATGGTCCGAGACTGTTCACCGGTTTCCGCATTCCAGACTTTGATGGCATTGTCGGCACCGGCACTGATCAAAGCCGTCCGGTCGCCTTTCCAACTGACGTCCATGACGTGGTGAGTGTGGCCTTCATAGGATCGAACGTGTTTACCGGTGGAAAGATCGAAGACCTTGACAAATTTATCGGCTGCGGCCGACGCCAGAAGTTTTCCATCTGCAGAAAAGTCCACGCCGTAAACCGTATCGCTGTGTGCGTCTTCAAACGTTCGCACGAGCTTGCCGTCCGCAACGTTCCATAGAGTAAGCTCGCCACTGCGGGACGCTTCGCCGCCGCCGACAGCCAGAGTGGTCCCGTCTGGTGAGAAAGCCAGTGCCAAAACTCGATCGACGAAAGCTGACGGCTGGCCTTCAGCCTGTGGTCCGAGAATCTGTTTCAGCTTCCACTGTGGAAAGGCATTCACGCGTGCGAGCTGTCCGTCGGCCTGTTGCAACAGCAGACCTTTGACTCCGCCTGCCACGTAGACGGGCTTCGCCGCTTCGGACAGAGCCCCAGGAAATACGTCGACTGCAGCTCCATCGCTGGTCTTCCACAGACGGGCGGTACCGGCGTTGTCGACAGTTGCGACGAAGGACGTTCCGGCAAAGCCGGCAAACTGGCTGGTGATCGTTTGCTTCGCCGCAGCATCAGATGCAACCTGAGATTCGGTCGACGTCTTTGCTTCCTGCTCAACGGCAGCAAGCAACTGTTTGCGTTCCGCCACCCGGGCCTCGGCTCGCTTGATGGCCTGTTCAGACAATTGTTTGCCCTTGTTGGCGGACTTCAAAGCATTGTCGGCGGTCGTGACGCCGTCTTTGGCCGTTTGCTCAGCCTTCTGAGCCGCTTCCAGTGCTTTCTTCAGAGCTGCGTCTTCGGGTTTTTCTTCGCTGGCCTTCTTTGCAGCTGCTGTTTTGGGGACGGTCTCGTCGAACTTCTTCTTTGCTTCAGCGACGGCGGTCGTTGCTTTCTTGAGTTCTTCTTCCGCTTTCGTCAGAGAGGCTTTCTGTTCGGTAACTCGTTTTTCGTCTTCAGTGATCTGAGCTTTGACGACGGTCACTCGTGCATCACGAACAGTCTTGTCTGCAGTACGATGTACCAATGTTCGTGCGGTCAGCAGATCAGTATTCAGGGTTGCCAGAAGTTTGCCGTCCGCGGCATTCCAGAGTTCCGGCTTGCCGTCGATCGTGACCGTCACGACTCGCGTACCATCCGTGGAAATGGCAGCATGACTCAGGGCTGTGCCGCTTGAAATGTTGATCGCAGGTTTCAGCGAATCGGTTTTCCGCAATTCCACGGCCTGACCTTCGATGCGGCACAACAGTGTTGCACTGGCCAGAGATATCTGACGAATTGCACCTTTATCGGATTTGACAGGTTCCGCTGCAACGAGCGTTTTTGCGGCAGCGTCAAATGTCAGTGGGCGAAGTGATCCGTCCTCCTGTAACACAACCAGTTTGCTGCCAGCTGCAATGAACACCGCTTCAAGGGCTTTCGCACCCAGAGCTTCGCTTGCGGCAGCGACCGCTCCGTCTGCACGATTGACAAGTTTGACAATGCCGTCGGCGCTGCCAATAGAAATCCATTGATTTTCCGGACCGTTAACGCCCAGCAGAGTGGTGGCTGCCGGATCGTTGCCGGGGATTTCGTTGACAACAGCGTTTGTGCTGAGATCAACCACACGCACAACACCGTCGGCCTGATGAACCGCCGCCAGAGTCGTGTCCGCACTGGTCACTGTTTTGACGGTCGTATTCGGCAGAGCAATCGGCGCGATGGTGCTGTCGATGTCGCGGTTCCACAACTTCACGACCTGAAACCCGGAAGTTGCCAGGATCTGACCTTCGGGATGGAAGGCGATGGCGTGAACATAATCCCGGTGTGCCGTCTGCGAAGGAGACTTATCATTGACCAACGCTGGATCAATCAGTGAGGCAACATCGTCCTGGGCCAGCAGGTCATAGATACTGACCGTGCCAGCTCGACCAGCCGCCACAAAACGACCGAACGGATCGGCGTCGACCGAATAGATGGCTGTCAACTGCGAGTTAATTGCCTGCCACTGCATATTGGCGGCGGACGCTGCAGCACCGGCTTTGGCCCCTTCAAGAATCCACTGTTTCAGCAGGCCAACCTGCTTCGGCGTCAGTTTCTTTGCCTGAACTTCATTGGGCCATGGTGGCATTTGTGGCTCTTCTATTCGAGCGGCCACCTGATACAGATAACTTTCTTCCGGTTTTCCGGGAACGATCGACGGGCCGGCGGAGCCACCTTTCATGATGGCCGCGGCATTCTCCAGGCTTAGTTCACTTTCGGTCTTGACCTTGTTGTGACAGGCGATGCAACTGGCCTGCAGAATAGGATAGATGTCGCGTTCGAACTCTACCGGGCGACCGAGCTGGACGTCTTCTGGTGTAATCGACTTCTCTTCTTCGTCAGCGTGGACAGACGTCGCCGCCGCCAGCGTGGCCACAATGGCACACAACGCCAGACGCCGTTTTTGTTGACACGACAACAGCTTTAACGAACGAAGCACAGCCTCAGGGACATTCGGTCGCAGCCCAAACGTGGAAATGGTGACGACAGCGGATCTGATATGTTGTTTCATTATTCGGTCACCTTCAAGGCGATGGGGGCGTCAAAGTGGGCGATGCGGCCATTGAAATCGGCAGCGGTCGCTCGAATAACCGCGTTGGCGATGTCTGCCGGAGCAGCATCCGCAGCGGCGGAAAGAGAAAGCGTGGCTTCCGTTTTGTCGGCGGGAATGTCGACGGTATTGGAAGTCACACCTGTTGTGCCTTCCGGCAACACCAAAGCCACTTTCACGGGCCCGGAAAATTTATTTTTCCGCGTCAAAGTCACTTTCACTTCGACGGAGGAGCCTTTCTTGATCGCTCCCTTGTCGGGAACGGCAGCGGCAATCTTGCCGGGAGTTGCGTGCACGGTCAGACGCACAGGTATCGCGATGGTGCGGACGTTAATGTTTTTTGGCTTGGCGGCAGCCGCTGCCTTTTTTTCCGCTTCGTCAGCCGCCTTCTTCTCCGCTTCGCGAGCCTTCAGATTCTTCTCGGCGGAAGTCACGGCAGCTTTGGCCTTCTCGACAACCTGTTGCTGGGCGGTCATTTGGGACTGTGCGTCTGCAATCTGTTTGTTCTTTGCAGCAACGAGCTTTTGTTTCTGAGCAATTTGTCCGTTGACGGCGTTGATCTTCGCGACCAGTGCCACCACCGGCTTTGCAGCCTTATTGACGGCCGCCGCTGCGTCCTGCACGGCTTTGATGGCGACGTCCAATTCCTTGCCTGCCGACGGCTTACTCGCCGCAGCGGCGCTAAGTGTTTCCTGCAGCGCGAGAAGTTGCTTTGTGGCTTCGGTCTTCCCGGCCACGGCGGCCTTAAGATCCGCCTGTGCCTTTGTCTGCGCAGCTTGCTCGACCTTCAACTGTTCGCCGTACGTCTTCAGGGCGGCTGCCAGTTCGGTGATCTTTTTGGCCCCGGCGTCAGCGGCGGCCTTCGAATCGGTCAGCACTTTTTGCTCGGCCGCCAGCTTCTCAGTGGCCTGGGTTACTTTCACCTTCGCTCGTTCCACCTGCCACGGATTGCGGCTGTAAGGCACAGCCGCGGTCGTATACATCAGCAGCGTAGCCTGACCGACAGCAGCGTTTTCCTTAAAGAAAAAGCGAGCCACAGCAGAGTCCTTGCCTTTTTCAATCGCGACCTTCGGCACGTCAACATTCTTAGGCTGACCAGCAAAAGCGATGTCAACCTTGGCGTCAAAGCCGGCTCGACGAGTCAGTTTCAAAGGAATGAGCAATTGCTGATCCTGCGTCATATCCGCCGTCACCAGCCCCGGCTGAATGTGGAATGGTGCTTCGTCCTTCATCACGCTGACCAGCAGCGACCTGGAAACCCGGCCCGTCCGCGGCAGCCCGTTGACTCCGGCGTGAACGAGAGTGGCAATTTTTGCCGCGTGTTCCGTCTTCTGATCACCACTGGCCGACGTACCGATGATGCGGACCGGCGCAACGATTTCGCCAACGTCTGCAGTTGTGGCGAAGACCAGCAGAGTTGAAGTGGCCCCGGCCCGAATGGTTGTTTCTGCGGCAGAGATACCCTTCGGCAGTCCTTCGACTCGCAGTTGAATCTCGGCACTGTGTCCACCAGTCCGATAAACATAGACGGGCACCTGATATGTGCCGCCCTTGCGAATGCTGATCGCTCCGGTGCTGGGCGGCGCTTTGCCATCTGCGGAGGCGAAGGAGTCAAAAACGACCACATGGAAATCGGGTATCGGTTTGCGAATCGACAGTGTGTACGTGAGGTCCGGGCCGCCACGCGACGCGGCGAATCGATCCTTCAGTCGGATCTGATACTGCCCGTCCGCGGGTGCGGTCAGCAGGAACGACGGATCGTTGGTCAACGTGGGCAGATTCGCTCCGCCGGGATTCTGTTTGCTTACGTCGACTCGAGCCAGCCGCTTCAATGTTTCTGCACCGTCGGCAGCTTTGACAACCTGCTCAACAATCAACAGCGGATCTGCGCCGCTGCCAAGTCGGTGAGCCAGGACGTCGATCTGCCATGGTTCACCCTTCTTTGCATCAAAGCGAAAGATGTCTTGGTCAAGTTCCGTGGCAAAACTGCCGGCAACATCGGCAGGCAGCGACAGCACCTGCGAGGCGTTGGCGTCTTCCGTTTCGACGACAGCGGCCACGGCTTCGTTGCGAACGGCAAACTGCAGCAGATTACCGTCAAAGCCTGCGTAGATAGCTGTGTCGATGGAGGCAGCGGATGAGTCCGTACCGACAGTTTGTTCCTCCGGCGCGGTGAACTTCAGGGTCACGTCTTTCTTCAGCAGCGGAACGCCGTCAAGTTTCATGTCGGTCGGCTGGCCATCCACCAGGTGGCGACCAAAGATTGTTACCGTGGAGTCGACGTTGGCCTGCACGACCTGCGGTCGGGCAAAGTCGACGACCGATCGCGAATCGACGCTCAGACGATAACCGTAATCGTTGCTGCCAGCGTAGACGGTATCGTGGATCTTCAGCAGCAGAGTCTGCTCGATGGGACTGGTGTAAATGATGACGGCTTCCTGCTTCTTGCGTCGTCGCGACTGGGCAACTCGGCGACCTGCGGCATCGAACAGTTCCAGCACCGGCTGCATCAGCGAATCCAGTACTGCGGCTTCGGAACGAAAAACGATCGTTTGATTGGCCTTTGCAGCGACCTTGAACGTGTCGACGTCCGCAGCGCTGTTGGATCGAGCATTCACGATGGTGTTCAGGCTCACTTCCTGCGCCTGTTCGTTTGTGTTGTTGGGTTCCGCTTCCTGAATTTCGGGGATTGTGTCCACGCGAAAAATACGTGGATTGCTGACGCCGAACAGGCCTCGCAGCCGAATGTCGTACAGTCCGGCCGCCAGAGCAGGATCGACGGACAGGGTAAACTGATTGGCGACCGGCTTGCCATTGCCATCGAGCTTGGGCGCAGCCTTGATGCCTGGGTGACTGGTGACCAGTTCACTGGCTTCGTCCAGATCAGTGCCAGCGGTGACGGTGACGTCCAGACTCGTGCCTTGCTGAGCTCCCGGCGGAAACACACCGGTGATCCGGATCTGCGGCAGCTGAGCGTGGGCGGTTGCGGCGAGGACCAGGGAAAGGCCGAAGAGCAGAAATTGTTTCATGGCGTTTCGGGGGGAGGGAGGAGGGAAGGGGTAGAAAGTTGTGTCGTGGAAGCTGACTGCTGATCGTTTTCTATTTTGTTTAACCGCGTGGGCAACGCCCCGCGTTCCGGGATGCCGGGCGGCTCGTTGGGCACTCGGCCAAACAATACCGTGCGATGCGCGGGGCTGCTGACCTCGCTCTCAGACTGACTGCCGGTTACGTCTGAACCCGACGCAAACGCAGACCGCCCCGAAATCAATTCAGGACGAAACCGTGCAACCCGCCCCCAGGCCCGCGATTAATGATTAAACAGAAATTCTTTCGTGTTAATCAGAGCCCAGAGAATATCTTCGTACGCGATCCGAGGATTTTCTTTGTGGCGACCAATGTAATTGATGGCGACTTCCATTTCGTCCGGTCGTGGATTGCGAGCGAAGACCACCTGGTAAAGTTCCGTCATGCGGTCTTCATTACTGCGTTCCGTATCCGCCGCCAGCTTCGCGGCTCGAGCTTCGTTCTTTGAAATTTTGTCCTGAATCTCTTTGCTGTTCAGCAGGTGCAGACTTTGGGCAAGGTTGGCGTCCTGGCTGCGTTCGCATTCACAGGCGGTGTCGCCCTGAGGCATGCCGAATACCTTCAGGAAGTAAGGCCCGTTGGACGAATCCACCAGTTGCAGAGCATGGGTTCCGGCCGGCATTCCACCGAATTTTTCCGACGTCATCGTCACCTTGTGGAATCCGTCGTACAGAGCCTCGGCACTCAGCCGGCGAGGATAGTAACGGCTGAAATTCTGCTTGTCGCTGGCATTGTATTCGTTCGGCAACGAACTCAGCTGGTACGTTTTCGAACGACAGATTGTGCGCACAAGTTCCTTCAGGTCGAATCCCGATTCGATGAAGTGTTTGGCGAGACCATTCAGCAGCTCCGGATTCGACGGCGGATTCGTTTCCCGCATGTCATCTTCCGGTTCGACGATGCCGCGATTAAAGAAGTGTTTCCAGTAGCGGTTCACCAATGACTTCGCGAAGAATGGGTTCTTCGGATCGCTCATCCAGTCCGCCAGCTGTACTCGTGGATCCTGTTCCGCGGAAATCTCCAGCGGCGCGCTTCCAAGGCCAGCCGGCTTTAAGGCCGCACCGGAACGTGGATTGCTGGCGGTGGCTACACCTTCGTTGTGGAAGATCTGGCGATCGCGGAAGCCTCCGGCAACGCCAGGAATCGCCTTCTTGCCGACACGTTTATAGAACGCCGCCAAGCTGTAATAGTCGTTCTGGCTCCACTTTTCGAAGGGGTGGTGATGACAGCGAGCACACTGGATGCGAATCCCCAGGAACAGCTGGGCTGTGTCCTCGACCTGTTCTTCCACCTGATCGACTTCGCGGTACCAGGTCACGGCCGGATTCATCAGTGGTTCGCCCGATGCCGTGATGATTTCCCGAACGAATCGGTCGTACGGTTTGTTTTCGTAGATGTTGTCCCAGATCCATTGGTGAAACAGGTGCGTGCCGGCGGCGTCCTCGCCTTTCGACTTTTTGTTACGCAGGATGAAGTTCCACTTGTTGGCAAAGTTGTCGGCGTATTCCGTGCTGTTCAGCAATTCGTCGATCAGCTTGTCGCGTTTTCCCGGATCATCGCTGGCCAGGAATGCTCGCACCTTGGCATCGGATGGAAGAGCTCCCGCGATGTCCAGCGACACGCGGCGCAGAAACGTTGCATCGTCACTTTGTTCGGCCGGCGGAATACCCAGCAGACGCAGTTTGTTGAACACCGCCGTGTCCACAAGATTGGTGGCTTCCGGCATGCCGGATGTATCCGCACCCAGCGGAATGGTCGCGCGAAAAGTACTGACCTGTCCCTGATAGCGAGCCATGATTGCGACTTCGCCGGACAGATCGAGAGTCGTGACCAGCCCCGATTCACTGCATTCGGCCATTTCGGCGTCGTTGGGTTCGTACAGAGCCATCCGAGTCACGTCTTCGGTCGTGCTGTCGCTGTATGTGGCAATAACGCTGATCTGCTGATCACTGCTCTGCGGCATCACCCGCGCTTCGGGATAGCACTGGATTGCTGTAACATAGGGATCTTCAGTTTTTCCGTACGGCATCCCCTGTTCGATCCAGCCGACCAGCACACGGTATTCGTAGCTGTCCAGCCCCATTCGTTTGCCGCCTCCGTGTGGTGAACGCCCGGTGGCTTTTGTCAGCAACAGACTTTCCGACGGAGCCCCAGGAAAGATGCGTCGACCACGAGATTCTTTGCGAAGGAACTCGAAATCGTCTTCGGGATAGAACCCCAACAGCGAAAGTTTGAAGCCATTCTGGCCGCCGGATTTTCCATGACAGCCGCCGCTGTTGCAGCCCAGCTTGGTAAACACCGGGACCACCTGGTTACGGAAGTTGATCGGCAACGGGTTTTCAAATCCGCTCACAACAACCTTCAGCTCGACAGCGTGATCGCCCTGTTGGGCTTTGATGACGGCGGTTCCATCAGCCAGCGGAGTCACCAGTCCGGTACCATCAACCTGCAGAATACCGTCCGGTTGAACGGAAAACGTTGCCGTGCGAGTCACATCGACTTCACTGGTATCGGCGGAGTGCGTGACGAACAACTGCTGTCGAGTATCACGACTGCGAATCTGAACAATGCCGCTATCGTCGACAGGCCCGATCCGCAACGGTGTATCGGCGTCAGCTCCCGACGCACTAAGTGCGCAGGCCACAACGGAAAAGACGAAGCAGATCTTCATCATGAATTGATCTCCAGATGGTGAGCACGGCATCATGCCGCATGGAGGGGAGGGTCAGGGAGAACCTGGTGGGACAGAACAATGAGTTCTGCAACCTGATTAGGGTATTTGCTGAGCGATGAGAGTCAAGACACAGCATGGCCGATCTATTGATGGCTGCGAAACTAAGGAACTGACGCGTTAATTGCCGTTGACTTTCCGGGCGAATCTGCACGCTTTTTCTCTCACAGGCAGTGCCGTGTTGTCGATTGACCGGTCACCCGTAGAATGAATCTCCTGAGGTCCGGTCACTGGTCGGGCCAATTTTCAGGTTTGTTGCCGAGTTTCAGATCTCCTCACGGCTGGAGCCTCCGGCCCCGGTATTGGGTCTGAAAGCTCCAACCACCGGTGGTTTTACACTGCCAATTTCCATTACTCATGTCAGAAATGGTGTTCCCGTGCCGTTTGAAGCCATCGAAAATGCTCTGTCCACGCTCAAACAGGGTAAAATGATCATCGTGGTGGACGATGAAGACCGCGAGAATGAAGGAGACTTCATCTGCGCCGCGGAATCCATCACTGCAGAACAGGTCGACTTCATGCTGCGGGTCGGTCGCGGCACGATGTGCGTGCCCATGTCCGCAGACGAAGCGGACCGCCTGCGACTCAAGCCGGTCATCGGCGATTCCTACAATACGGCTCCGCATAAAACGGCATTCCTGACAACCATCGACCACCTGAAAGCCGGCACAGGCGTCAGTGCCGAAAACCGAGCCCGGACGATCAAGGAACTTGCCAATCCGAAGGCCGGACCGGATGATTTTGTGCGTCCCGGTCACCTGTCTCCACTGATGGCGATGGACGGCGGTGTGCTGCGTCGAGCCGGTCACACGGAAGCGACTGTGGACCTGATGCGGCTGGCTGGGCTTCGTTCGGTTGGGGCGATTATCGAAATCTGCAGTCAGGGCGGCCACGGCATGGCTGACCTCGCCGAACTGGATGCGATATCGGCGCAACACGACATTCCCATCATCACAATTGAGGAGTTGATCAAATACCGTCGCATACGGGAACAACTGATCACTCGGGTGGTCGAAGTGAGTATTCCGATGCGCGATTGTGGTACGCCGCAAGTGATCGCTTATAAGGTGACGCACGAAGACCAGGAACCGATGGCGATCGTCTGGGGGGACCTGACAAAAGTGGATGCACCGCTGGTGCGAATGCATTCGTCCTGCTTCACGGGCGACGTCCTGAATTCGCTGCGCTGCGACTGCGGTGACCAGCTGCATATGGCCATGCAGATGATCTACAAAGAAGGCGCCGGTGCGGTCGTCTATCTGCCGCAGGAAGGCCGGGGAATCGGCCTGCTGGCGAAACTGAAAGCCTACAAACTGCAGGACACAGGCCTGGACACGGTCGAGGCCAATCACAAACTCGGCTATAAGGCCGACATGCGTGACTACATGGTCGGTCTGCAGATCCTGAAGGATCTGGGGCTGCACCGAGTCCGCCTGCTGACGAACAATCCCAAAAAGACCGAAGACTTCGTCTACAACGCAGTCGATCTGGAACTGGTCGAACAGGTGCCGATTGTTGCTCCGCCACACGAATGCCGAAGCAGCTACATGGCCACCAAAAAAGAAAAGATGGGCCACATTCTGCCGGACGATGTCATCGGGAAGTAATTCCACGCGGACCAGGAGACGCGGTCTTTTCAAAAGACCGGGTCTCTGGCTTACTGCTCGCCATCAGGCGTTTTCTTCCGCCTTGTGTAAAAATACTTTTCGACCAATTCCTTTGGCGGTGGCGGCGTCAGCAGTGAGACAACGAAGCCCAGCGAGAACGACATCACGATCCCAATCACGACCGGATCGAGAGAAAACGGTCGCATGGGTTTGGTAAAGCCGTCTCCGCGAAGCCAGCCCACGATGTACAGCGAGAGGTGGCACAGAAAGCCGCCCAACATGCTGGCAAAGGCGCCTGACGTTGTCATGCGCTTCCAGTACAGTGCCAGGGACATGGGCGCCAGAAAACAGGCGGCCAGACCGCTGCCAACGTACACGATGAGGTATTGCAGGAACTCCGGCGGGTTTAATGCCGCGATGACAACACCAATGCCCACGACGATTGTGCAGGTGTAGCTCATGCGCTGCAGCGTTCTCTGAGAAGCGTCGGGGTTCACATTCCGTTGGTAGTAGTCCCGCACCACTGCCGAAGAGATCATCAGAAGAAAGCTGTCGACGGTGGACATCACAGCCGCAAAGGGTGCCGCCACCAGCAGACCGGCCAGCCACCCGGCGCCGATGTTGGAAGTCAGAGTCACGGCCATCTGCGGCATAATGCGATCGGATTCGACCTCCATGCCCGGCAGCAGCAGCCGCGAACAGCAAAAAATCACAACCAGTGGAAAGTAAATGAAGGAAAAATACATCGCCACGCTGGCAATGGAAATTCTTAGCGTGCGAGTGTTTTTGAAGGCCATCAGGCGGACCATGCTGCTGGGTTGGCCAGTGCCGGAAATCGCCCAGTAGAAGAACATGGAAAACGCCAGGCTCATCGGCAGCATACCGTCCATCTTGGTAGCATCCGGACCGGGAGCAGTCACGTAAACTCCCGGACGTGCGTCGCCAGGATACGCGGCAGGTGTTGACTTCCTGACATCAACGATGGCGACCGATTCCTCAAAACTGACGTCAACCGTGCCGGACCGAATCCGTTGCTGGTCGCCCGGATCGACGATTTCAATCCCTTTGACCGTTGCTCTACCGGACTCATCAAAGGCGGCCGCCTCACCGATGCGAAAGATTCGCGAGGGTGAATCATCCGTCTGCAGCCACGTTCCCTTCGGGACGTCCAGGTCTTCGACATCAGTTTGAATCACAATTTCGGCCCGATGAGGGGGCACCATCTGTGCCAGCGTCTCCGTAGCGTGTTGCAGTCCGCCGACCTGGTAGATGGCCAGTGGCAGCATGATGATCACGCCCAGAACCATCACGATGCCCTGCATCACATCGGTCCACACAACCGCGTGGAATCCTCCCCAGGTCGTGTAAATAATTACTGCCACGCCAAACGTGAGCAGGCACAGAAAGTAGCCCGGGTCCAGCCCGGCCAGCAACTGTGAAGACTGCAGGAAGTTTCCGACAATGCCACGGAGGGCCTGATACGTCGCATTTTCTCCCAACAGAGTCTGCAGGATCATGCTGCCGGCCTTAAACTGTCCGACAAGATTGACGCAGGTGAAAAACACCAGCAGGGCCGTGGCCAGAAGTGCAAACGACGCGCTCTGGAATCGATCTCTCAGAATGTCAGGGACGGTGATAGCGCCCGTCTTTCTGGCGACCTGATTGATACGTTTCCCAAGGAGCCCCATCGTGCAGATCGGGAAGATCATGTAGCTGGCGATCCACAGTGCCAACACCCAGCCGTGCGTGTAAATCAGAGACGGGAATCCCGTAAATGAACCTCCCGATGCACTGGTTGCGGCGAACGTGAGTGCCAACGCCCAGACACCAAGACTGCGACTACCAAGAAAGTACTCGTTCAGAAAGTTGCGATTCTTCAGCAGGCGACTCGACAGCGCCGCCAAGCCAAAAACGGCCAGCGTGTACAGACAGAAGGTCACGAGGGCGGACGATCCGGCTGCGGCAAAGGTCGTCGGTGCGTACAGCATTGAGGCTTCAAACATTGCTGCCTCCCTCTGCCGGAGCATTTGCTGAGGCATCGGAAATCGCAGCTTCGCCGGAATCTTCTCCGAGATCCGCGTCTTCCATCACGAAAAGACAAAACCAAATCGTGACGACGTTGGCGATCAGCCACGGAAATGCGATGCCCCACGCAACCCAGGCGGGAATTCCGAGCACCATGGGGAAGTTCAATGGATCGACTGTTTCGGGATACCCGAAATTCAGGCAGACGGTCAACGTCCACGCGAAACACGAAAGCCACATCAGCAGGATCCAGCGGGCTTCGCGGAAGGCGGCAAGGAATAGGGGATCCGGTTCCAGGTCCGGGTCGGCGTCCAGCGCGGCGGCGGCGGGGATATTCACGGCGGGTCTCAACTTGCGGGAGGTTGCAGCAGAAGGCTGCAGATTGCACACACTTCTGCCGCGTGCGTCAACCGGGTGGGCCAGAACGAAACCTGAAGCCGCCCTCCTACGCCTCGGAAATCTCGGCCGGCGATACAGCTCGGTGTTCCCGTGCGGACAGGTACGCCGCATCGACCAACGCGACCGTGGCCAGGTTTTCCCGGCCACTACAGGACGGTTCGGTTCCGGTTTCCACGGCTCGAAGCAGGTCCGCCATCGGCCCGATAAACGCATCCGGAAACCAGACGGAATCCCAGCGAGGCTGATGCCATTCCTCAGATTCTGTTGTGGTGTAGTCCAGAGTGCTGGGCCTGCGTTCGGGGTAATCAGGCCAGCCAATTGTTCCACGAGCCATCCCCGTCGTCCCCTCAACGCGCCAGCGTATGCCAATGTCGCTGGCGGCCCCCTCCCGCGCCGGCCCCGCCCACACGTCGTCCCACGAGGACGCTCTGACTCCGGAATCGTACTCCAGAATGTACAGCGCAATGCCGTCTGTATGTTCGAACTGCAGCGACGTTCGGGGATCCGGACGTACACTCGCGTAGATCCGATCCGGGTCGCCCAGCCAGTATCGAAACGTATCGAGATGATGGATGCTCATGATCCGCAACGTCACCCATCCCTGTCGCTGTTGCCACGGCATCCAGTGCGGAATCGCCCGCATGTCAATTGTTGCCAGCACGGGGTCACCCAGCTGCCCGGTGTGCAGCAAATGATGGCAGGCTCTGACGGACTGGTCGTAACGCATGTTTTGATTCACCGCCAGCGTGACGTCCGCCTGTTCGCACAGCTGAACAATCTGCAGAGCTTCTGCGAAGTTTCGGCCCAGGGGCTTCTGAGCAAGAATGCCGCGCAGGCTGTGGTTGCCGGCCAGGGCTTTGCGGATGGTGTCGGCCTGAATATCCGGCGGCACGGCCACGTCCAGAATCTGTACATCGGCGCGATCGCACAGTTGTTCCACGGAATCGCAGACCATTGGAATTGAGTGCCTCGCGGCCACAGCTTCGGCATTGCGTCTGGTACGGGACGTAATGGCAACCGGATTGAGTCCATGCTTTCGATAGGCGACAAGGTGGCAGTCGGCCATTATGAAACCGGAACCCACGCAGCCGATTCCGACCGTCTTATCGGCCGGCAGTTCCACGTCTATGGACTGTAGCAGTGTCTCATCGATCATGGCCTGAACTCCGGACCCACTGGGCAAACCCAGTGGGGCGATGGGGCGATAAGGCAGCGGCTGGCGCCCGGTGCAGTCTCTCTGTTGTCCGTTTTCGCAGGACGCATCAACAGAGAATGATCATGACGGCAGATCTTCCAGGGACGCTTCTTCCAGGGCCGCCAGCTCAGCCTTGCGAGTCATTCGGTAAAAGCTGATACCGAAGCCGGTGAAGATTGTTGCCGGCATGCCGATCATGAACAGAATGCTGTACATGTAGGCTTTGGGGCGGTTGCTTTCCGTCTCGTTGGCAAACTTGCAGTTTGGGCAGGCCGTGGCAGCGGACATACCAACGGCAGCAAAACTGACCAGAATGGCAGTCAAAATCAAGCACTTCCGCAGGATATGTCGCATCAAACAAGCTCACATGTGAAAACAACAGGCCGAATATCTGACCGAATATAAGCACAATTTCGTCATATTGACAGCGTCAACTCGTGTGCCAAAGGATGATTCTCAGTTGCGAAACCTGTGTTTCCGAAGTCTTAACGGACTTATTTGACGTCCGCTGTACCGTTCGGCCTGATGCCGGAGTTCAAGTATGACGGAGCGGTGGTACTGAGGTGGGTGAAACACGCCGCCAAACACTGTGCTGCGGATTTCTTCACCTGGCTCAGAACGACAGAAAACACGGAACTCGCCTACAAATCTGTTGGAACGTGACAGAATATCGGCACGTTTTGCGTGTATTGAGCGCAGTGAGTCGGCACCCAGGAAAGCGGACTTCGGCCGACGATTCGTAATGCAGATTTCTGCTGCCGTCAGCGTGCCGTCTGATCGTGCGTTTAAAAAACAATGGCGAAGCTCCACAATTGAGTGGGGTCGCAGCGGTTGACGTCCGAAATCAATGTCAGGGGGGATTCTCCGTCGACATGCGATGTCGGGAGAATGTTATTACGGGCGGTGTGTCGAGGGGGCCTCGGACACGGCTGAACACAGTACGCGTCATCGTGTGCTGTGCGATTGACAATCGTGGCCAGCCGGATCCGGGAGCTATCGACGCAATGGGACTTGTCTCGGTGTACTTTCACAAACTCAATTTGTGTGCGACCGCGCTCACCCTTGTGGCGTGTTTCGGCCCCACACAGAAGGCAGACGCGGCACCGCGACTGGAAGACCTGGCCCGAAAGGTCGGTGTCCGGATTCTTGCCGATGCCACCTCCGCAAAAGACGTGCTGGAATCCACAAAGAAGTGGATCCCAAACGAAAAAATGTCCAGCAACGCTCAGGCCCGCGCGGCATATATTCTGGACAACATGTCGCAATATCGCCGGATGCCGAGTCTTCAATATCCCATCAACCCCAACATCTACCAATACTTGATCAATCATCCGGACATTGCCATCAGCACGTGGCGCGTCATGGGGATTTCAACATTGCAGATGTGGCAGACAGATGATTTTGGATACGAAGCAAAGGCCACGGACGGATCTACCGGGACGGCCGACATACTCTGGCGGGACGGCAATCAGTGCCTGTTTATTGTCGAAGGACGGTATCAAAGTCCACTGCTGCCTGGATCCATAGAAGCATCAGCGCTGGTCTGGCTGCAATACCGGTTTGTCAGAGCTAAAGACGGTTCGCTGATGGTCAATCAGCAGATCGAAACATTTCTGCACTTTCCGTCCAGTGCAATCGAAGCAATCGCGAAGTTGACCTCACGGTTGACCAACTCCATTCTCGATCGCAACGTATTTGAAGTATCGCTGTATGCTCGCATGATGACGAAAGCCGCCGAAAAGGAGCCGGAATGGATCGAGCAGCTTGCCCAACGGATGGATGGCGTACCTCCCAGGCGACGCATGGAACTGGCGTTGGTTGCTCACAACAAAAATCCCACGACAGCAGTGATGCATCCGGTCTCAAACAGCAGGGAACCTTCCGTCCCGGAGCTGCCTGCGTCGGGAGAATTCCACGTCTTCGAAATGTCGCTGCAGCAGGTCATCACTCATGTCCCTCTGGTTCCACCTGCGGAAAGGCGTGAATTCCCCAGCGGCCAGCAGATCGGTTCAGACCACCGGAACACAGCCCGCCCGTATCAATTCATCACGCCGAACGGCGGAAAAACGATCGCTGAACAGCAGGCGCATACGCGACTGGCCGTGCAATACGGCAGCCGGCACTCGGGGTCCAACATCAACGGAGCGCCAAACTCAAGGAATTCGGCGTCACCGAACGATCCCGACGACGGTTCCCGCGAAACCAACGTTGCTGCTCCAGTCACGCCGACACGCGCCGTGGCGACACAGTCAACGCCAATTCGCACAACAACCACGCTTCTGCGAAGTGAAAGTACGCCTGCGAAGCCAGCGGTCGAATTCCCTTCTCACGCCGTTGAGGATTCACAGACTCTGAAACCTCAGCCGCGCATGTCGTCCCCCGAGGCCGCTGTGTTGACTGATGCAGCGACACCGACAGGAACTCCGCCGCCAGCGAATGCGGGAGAATCATCCGACGAAGGCGTGCCGCCGCCGCCGGCCGACGACTGAATCGTGTCTGCATTCAGCGCCGCGCGAAATTGCCCAACCCGCGGGCTGTTCGCTGATCACTGATTTCAGGGAGACGTTCCGAACTACGCAGCTGACTTCAGCGTGCGGGATTGCTGTGCCCAACTGATCCAGTCGGTCACCTCTTCGAGACTGGGTCTCTTACCGCCCCGAATAATACGCTCTCCCTCACTGGTCTCGGAGAACGGTCCGACAAGTGCGAACAGGTCAACCGGCCGTTTTTGCGCAAGCTGCTCAACCTCGCTGATACCACACGCAACAAGGATCTGCGAATCGATATCGCGAAGTCCGGGCACCAGGCACACCAGGCGAGCCTGAGATTGCCACTGCATGATTGTGTCGCCCGACACACGACGATTGGCAAGACGTTCTGCCACCGAATCGGCTGTCGCAGTCAGCAGGTCGTCGACGGTATAGACTCCGACAGTCGCCAGACGTTGAGCGGTTTTGGGGCCGATGGAAGGCGCTGCGTCCACATCCGCTGATCGGTTCAGATGGAATTTCAGTTCCGGCACTCCACACTCATCGTCCTGACTTTCACCCGGAACTGTTCGATAGGACGAAGAGTGTCGGGTCATCCTTTGTCGACGCCGTTTCTGTCTCTCGTCACGCAGACGAAGAGCAGCGCTGGAAAGTCCCGGTCTCCTTTGCCGTCGAGTAATCGTTTGGTCGCCGGACAGGCTCTGCCGTCGTCGTCGAACTGCTGACGTCCCGTCAGAACTCGTTCCTGACAGCTGTCCGGCACCGGAGTCAGAAGGGGCGACGAAGAACCGGGAACGCGTACGACGTGCGTCACTGAGTGACCGTGAGTGCTGAGACCAGCGGCACCAACTGATGGATTGCTGGCGGTCGAGCGTTCGACCGGACCTGCGATATCGTGCTCCCATCTGAGTGTTCTGAAAGGCTGCGACCGTATCGTACACGGTCTCGGGACGCATGCGGCTGAGTTCCACTGTGCTTTGAATGCCGGACGCATACAACAACTCGGCGTCGCTGCGGCGCAGCATCGGGATCTCTGTGGCGAGTTCCGCCTGCCCTCTCCACGCGCGAATCCTGTCAGAGCTGATCGAATAGCCTCGATCACGAAACTGTATCTCAATTTCTGCAACGGACAGAGTCAGCAGTTCGTCGATGTTGCTGATGCCAGACGCACGAATCGCCTCAATTTCGGCCACGGTGAGTCCGGACAGATCTTCGACTGAACTGTCGACTTCCAGATAGAACAGCCAGTTTGTCTGTTCGCTGGGTGCCGGCGTTTCTGCGGCCGGTGGGGGCACGAATGCCGTGACTGGCACGGGCGACTCAACAGCCACGGGCGCGGACGTGGACGTGGTTTCATTCTGCTTCAGCTGCCGAATGTTTGCGTTCTTCCGTGCGAACAGATCACGAACCTCCTGCTGGCAAGTGAAAAAGATGATTTGCTGGCCATCCGCAGCCACCTCCATCAACAGGTCCGCGGTAATGGATGCTCGGTCGTCATCCGTCATGATAAAGACGTCGTCCAGCATCAGAGGCGCCCGCTCGCTGTCTTCCGCTCGATACTGAAGAAGTGCCAGTCGCAGCGCGAGAGCTACCAGATCACGGGTGCCACGACTGAGTTGGTGCAACGCCTGAAGGTCGCTCGCTTGCCGTGTGGCAGCCAGAATTGTTGTCCCGGTCGCATCTGCCGCCAGTTGATAACAGTCTCCTTCGGTCAGTCTTTCAATATACCCGGACGCGATTTCCAGCACACCGAATTCCTGAAATTGTCCGAGTTGTTCAATGACAAGCTGCAGACTGCTTTCCGTTTGTTCCAGCACCCGCCAGCGATCATTCAGCAATTGAAGTTGGGCGTCCGTCTCAGCGATTTGCCCCTTGATTATGTCCAGATCTTCCAGGCAGCCGGATGATCGCAGCAGCGTCTGAAGCTCAATCAGACGGCTTTCGTGTTGACCGATTTCATCCGCTATTCGGCTCTCCTGACGTTCCAAATCGCCCAGCAACCGCTGCTCTCGTGCCAGTTCCGCTTCGACCTCGATGATCGAGTCGCAGGCCGGACCATGCTGTTCACTGACAGGAACAACATCCGCGCTGTGATTGAATTCTTCAGTCAAGGTATCAATCTGCCCCTGCACCACCGCACAAACGTGCTCGATGTCCTGCAGCGATCTCTGGCCAAGCAGCGATTCCAGCAAGGTCTGATGTGATGCCGCGGCGGATGCGTGCCTGGCCACGTAGTCGCAAAGCGAGAAGACTTCGCTGCGAATTTCGTCCGTGATGACCTGGCGGTCGACACTGGCCGGATTCGTATCGGCATCCGAGGAGTCCACTATGGCAGTCCCCATTCTCTGTTCCAGTCGGGTAATGATGGCACGGATCGAATCCAGCGAATCCGGACGCCGACGCGGTGCAGCAGCAACAGTCGTCAACTGCGAAACTTCACTCTGTATACAGCTGCGAATGCCTGCCCAACGCTGTTGTCGTTCGACCAGTTCGGAAATCTGATCTTCGATCGGTTGGCGATTCAGAGTGACCGTATTCTGCCGCTGTAACGCCTCAAGCAGCATTTCGAGTCGTCGGACTTCAATGCTCACATCGTGAATTCTGCGATTCAGGTCTGCCGCGGAGACTCTCAGTTGCCGCAGTTCAGCTTCTGCGTCGAAATTCTGCTGCGAGATCTCTGGCGAAACGCGTCGCATTTCCGCCAAATCGCTCGTCAACTCCTCCCGCCGACTCTGTAAAGCTGCTTTCCTGTGACGCAGTCCGCCTTCCAACCCATTGCCCTCACGTTCCCGAACCGCCTGCTTAACAGCCATTTCAGCGCGAAGGATCTCAGATGCTGTGGCAACGCCGATGTCGTCCAGACAATGTCGCGTCAACAGATCAAAACGAACAGCCTCCCGCTCACCGACGCTGAAGACCTCGCGATAGGTCGTCTCATTGGCCCATTCCGGAAGATCACTGCAGTGTACAGTGACCGGCATTCCCGTCGCGAGATCCACGGTGGAAAGTTCCGTAGAAAGCCCATGGCTCCGCTCGCGGGTCAGGCGTATTGATCGCCCTCGTGATTCCAGAGAAATCGCCCCGCCGAACCTTCCGTCGGCTGTGTGAAAGGCCTGATGCTCTGCCGTATAGCCAAACAACAATCCACGCAGAAAGTGAACCAATGTGGTTTTTCCGATGCCGTTGTCCCCATAGATAACGGTCAGTCCCTGGGACAGATCCCGCAGCTCTACGTTATTCAGGACTCCAAATTGCTCAACATAGATATCAAGAAAACGCATGGTACATCCCGTCTACCCGAGTGACTAAAACTTAAACTCCAGATTCAACACCATGAATCCGACGCACGGATTCCCGCCGTCGACAATACAATCAACTTAGTGCTATCCCACGACAACTAGGCGGCAGACCGAAGCAGACTTAGCCCAGTCACCAAATTCCGCGAAAGACTGCACCCCTCTTTCGGGGGAATGTCCTGACCCGCGCCGCCGCTCACATCAGGATTGCTGCGACAGCCGTTTGTGACGTTGAGGTACTGCTCGACAGCAGCACCTTGTGGTGCCGTCACCTGCACGACTGAATCCTCGCTGAAGCAAATGCTTCGCGGCCAGAAGCCACGGTGCCCTCCCTGGAGGAATTGGCGCAAACGCGTTAACAGATTCAGTTCGCTCAGGTCTGCAATGCCTTTCAGATCCGTCGTCACCTTAGTGTGCAGCACCCAGTCGACAATTACGGTCTGCGTGCTGCGTCGATCCAGCGAACGGGACGTACGACTGATTTCGGCGATCAGCCCGTCAACCGTCGAAACTTCCGGAAGCGAAAGTTCTTCGGTTGCGAAACGAATAACATCTGTGGCCAGGAATGTGGACTGAATTTCACGCGTGGAAAGATCCACTTCAACAAGTATGCATCCGCAGTCGGCAGCTTCTTCCGGCCTGACCGACTGGACCGGCCCGGCGGAAAGTTTCAGACACCCGTCAGTCGCGCGACGATCTGCGTTCGCCGTTATTGATGTCCCGGGGACCGCATGGTAAACGATACGGTTCGGGAGACTGCATTCTCGATCGTTGCCGATGGCAACAGTGAAGGACGTATCCGGGGCGGTCGTGGCAGCAACCGATTGCAGCCGGATGCCACCCCCATCCTCGTGCTGAACGCCAATGACGTCTCCCGGACGGACGATCACATCACAGACGGTGCGCAGAGCCTCGGCTGATGCGTGAGAATTCGCAGCAACGACAACCTTAATTCCGCGGCGTTGCAATGGTTCGAACTGATCGGCAAGCCAACGTGAGATGGCTTCGATATCTTCGTCAGACTGGGCCACACCGCCAGCAATCAGCAGAAAATCCGCTCGCTGAGAAATCGTCGTCTGAATGAGGTTCCTGACGGCCTGTCGCACGCTCCCGGTCGCCAACCGCCGCAGCCAGTCGGGCGAATCTGCGAGTCCGCCGACTGCCGTATCCAATCGTAGAAAGTCGGAATGAACAAACCTGACTGTGGCCATCGATGCCTCCCTGCATTTACTGACTTGCAAGCACCCGTAGTGGTGCGCCACCCCTTCCATCCATGAGGGGGGCCTGTGCTGAACACCGCAATTTAACTGATCAGCGTAGAGTCGCCTAGGCCATCTCGGCAGTTTCCGCCGGACGTGGTTTTCGGTTTTGGAACAATTCAGTGGCAAACATGGCGTCAGCGACGAGCCAATGCGTTGCGTTCCGTCGGGGCTGCAGCCACGGGTTGCTCTTTGTTGGCCAACATTGGGGGAAATCCCCACCGGGTAAAAACCGGCTGTTTGGCGACATCCTCCGTCCTCGCCCCCCCCCTTGGCGCATGATTGGGCAAGGAGGCGGGAATGAAACAGAACGGTGGATTCGGCAAACTCGGAAAAATAAAACAGTTCCGTCGGAGACGGAACCGTTGCGAAGGTCCTGGACGCAGTGAACAGCTGCTTCTTCAGCTCTTCGCCAAGCCGTCGCGCTGATCCGCTTTCTGATGATGGATGACTGAAAAATGCCGCCAACAGCAGACTCACCCCTCGATCCTCATGGTCATGGCACGACCGAGCAGGTTTTCGACAATGGCCAAGTGACTGACATGACAACAACGACGAGACGACGCACCGCGTACAACACAAAGCCGTCCACTGTAAGGCCGTCCGCTGCAGAGCCGTGCCGCGACGATGCCAGAGACCAACTGATACTGGACAACCTTGGCTATGTGAAGCATATCCTTGGTAAACTGCTGCATCAGCTGCCGCGTGGAGTTGATGCCGAGAATCTCGAGTCGGCCGGCGTTCTGGGTTTGATCGAAGCGGCCTCACAGTATGACCCGAGTCGCAATGTCGAGTTCCGGACTTTTTCCTACCGGCGAATACGCGGGGCAATTCTGGATGAGTTGCGCAGGAACTGTCCGTTGTCGCAGCAGATGTTGCAGAAGATCACAATTCTCAGACAGCTGCGAAGCCAGTTTCAGGGAGCAGTCAGCGTTGAGCAATTGGCTGATGCCTCAGGAATGTCAATCCGTGAAGTAAACGACTGCATTCAGGGCTTCCGCCTGACGCGACCGGACAGCTGGAGCGATGCTGTTCGCGTCAGCGGCCACGTCGGTGACAACGACAATTCTGGCGAACTGGAAACTGCCGAGATGCAGCAGGTTCTTGCGGACGGCATTGAATCGCTTCCGGACAAGATGCGAATCGCCATCGCGCTGCACTACAACGAAGGGCTGAAGCTGAAGGAAGTCGGTGACGTCCTGAATCTGTCGGAATCACGCGTATCGCGAATGCTTGATGCAGCCAGAACGCGACTGCAGGAATATGCTCAACGACGAGGTTATTGATCGCCATCCTGGTGCCGGCGAGCGTGGAATACGTTCGGGTGTGCACACGGCGACCGAGTCCCGCTGACAAGAGCATTGCCCTCCCCCGCAACCGGGTGTGTGCAGTTCAATTCAGGGTGTTCTCTAAGCATCCGATTCCACCAGGACCAGCGGTAGAATCTCACCGGTATTCTTAATTCGACTGTAGACCGTTTCGTTGTCCGTGTGGTATCCCAGAACTGCCCGCAACATTTCGCCCCGACGCAGACTGCGGTACAGCAGCAGCTGCAGCAGTCCGATTCGCACTCGGTAACCTGCGGCCTGCTGAGACGTCGCTACGTGCCTGTCTTCGGTCACGGTCAACCGGTTCCAGTCCGCGTCAGCGGCACGTCGATCTGGATGCCAGTCGATCACCAATGGCATTGCGACTCCGCCTGTGCTGTGAGCCTTCAACACAAGTTCAGAGCCATCCTGTTCGAAACTGCCCGCAGCGTTTTGAATGCGGTCGTCGTCCAGCCAGGTCGGCACGGCACGTAGCGAAACGCATTCGCCCTGCAGAATCAATTCCCGCGTAATTGAGTTCGTCTCCACATCAATTCCATCAGCCAGTGAGAGACGAGTTTCAAGTTCGATCTGTGCGTCGGCGTGCGGGGTCGTAACCGTATCCGTAAGGACCGCGAAGTGTTCTTTCAACGCCAGCATGACATGCCGAACGTGACGCACTCCGTCCGCAGATCCGGCTTCCAGTTCCGCGAATGCAACCTCCTTGTCGCTGAACCAGCACGTGCAGACCCAGTCACCGGCCGATTCACAGACCTTGCCGTCCGCGGTGATACGGTGCTTCCACCCGCCGCCAATGACCTGACTGCCCAGAGCAGAAAGCTGCATGCCGGGGATGGACTGGTCCCAGTCAATGGCCATAACGTCGGCATCAATCTGCATCGTATTTCTAAGGACGGCAGTCGTCGCCCAGTCCGATTGCCCGCTGAGATTCGCGTGCCACTGTTTCTTGTCAGCCTTCTTTGGTTTTCGCTTAGCTCCCTTTGCCAGGGCTGCGACGAATGATCCGAGTCCTGTGTCCGCAGCCGTTTTTGTCAGCTTCACAGCAGTTGCCAGAAGTGTGAGATCGGATGGGACGTCGGTGCGATCAGGACGACCATTTGCTGCGTCGGAGCGGAAAATGCCATCGGGGGTTGCCAGCACGGCCAGACGATCAAGTGTTTTCAGCCAGCGCGCTGTCGTCTTTTCATTTGCCCATGACTGTTTGAACGATTTCGCCCAGCCGAGAATCCGGACGAACGGTGCCAACCACTGTCCTGCTTCCCGAGCAAGAGCAGCATCAAGCGTGCCGTCCGTATCCGTAGAGGCCCCCAGACAGTCGGCCACGGCCTTTGTCGAAACGATCTGCCACTGCCGTGCCGATTGCTGTGACGCCAACACCAGACTCAACAGAAACGGCACTTCGGCCTGAGTGACGATGTTGGCAACCGTGGGAACCACTTCGGTTCCGTCCGCTGCGTCCGTTTCAGAGGATGGATAAAACTCAGTCGTGGATATTTGCGCCAGTCGGACAAAGACTGTGGCCAGTTGTTCGCTCGAGAATCCATCAGGGCATCGCAGCAGCGTTTCGCCGGCAACCAGGACAAATGACGCTGACAGCGGTGACGGCTCGGCAGCGATGGTGACAAGTTGGTCGATCAGTTCGGTGCTCTGACCAAACGTTCTCATCCCGTGGCACAGTTCACGATCGACGTCTGCGGAAAATGTTCCCGCCGACCAAACGGCGACAAACGGAGCATTTCCGAATACCTTTTCGAAGCGTTTTCGGATCTTCGCATGACCTTTCAGGAAGGCCGAGTGAAACGCGTTAACATCGCCGGCTGACGCAGCCTTTTTCAAGGCGGCATCACTATTCCTGCGAAACCTTAGTTTCGTAAGAGATTGAGACACAGCATCAGACATGTTCAGTGTTATCTCTGAATTGTTTTTCGAAATGGTCTTTACACTCCGCGTCACGGGCGCCCGTGTTTTCGGACGAGTGTGTAGTCAAGCCCAGGAACAGGGGTTGGCCCGTAGCCGAACTCGCCAGAGTTTGGAGGTTTTTTGTTATGTCGTCCAAAGTCTGGCGACTTCGGCTACCCCAAAATCAGGACTTAACCGAGCACTGGAATTGCATCCACATTAAGTTTACTAATGCTGACGGTAGCGGAAGTCGCCAGAACTTTCGGCGTTTCCCCTCGTTTGCCGAAACTCCTGGCGAGTTCCGCTACTAAACATGGACAGACCACTGGAACTGCTTCGCCCCGAACACGTCCCTGCGGATTGTGTTCTATCCAAGACTCACTCGCTCTTCCGGGTAGTTAAAACGCCCCGTTTCGTCTGGAACCGCCATGGCCAGCAGCAATGTGATCGGACCGACTCGGCCCAGAAACATCACCACGCAAATCAGCAATCTCGACGGCATCGACAGATTCGGCGTGATTCCGGCGGAAACTCCGACCGTGCCAAACGCGCTGGTGGCTTCGTACAGGTGATCCAGAAAACGATCCGGCTGACGCTCAAACACCACCAGCAACCCGGTGGTTGCCAGCACAATGAAGATTCCCACGGCGATCATCGACAATGATCGCGAAACCTGCGTCGTCGGAATGCATCGTCCGAAGATTTCGACACGACTGCGGCCGCGCAACACGGCCAGAATGTTCAACATCGTCACAGCAAAAACGACAGTCTTCACACCACCCCCGGTCGAACCAGGAGCGGCTCCCACAAACATCAGAAAAATCGCCAGCAGCTTGGTCGCCGGATTTATCGCCTGGTGGTCAACCGTGTTAAAGCCCGCCGTGCGAAATGTCACCGATTGAAACCATGCATCCGCAAAACGCCCAACCACGGAATCCCCCGCGGGTGCTTCCAGTGACTCCAGAACAAACCAGCCCATCGTTCCCAGCATCAGCAGCGCAACCGCAGAATACAGCACAAGCCTGGTGTGTACGCTTAGGCGCGGACGCTGACCTTCTGCGTGAAACATGGAAGCGGCAACACGGCGGCGCAGACGCGCAGTGGCAAATCGCCAGAGATCATGAACGACGGCAAAGCCGAGACCGCCCAGGAAAATTAACGCGGTCAGTGGTCCCCACACCTGCCACAGCGTGCCCATCCCCTGAAATCCTTCGTCACGCAATGAAAACCCAGCGTTGCAGAATGCGCTGACGGAATGAAACGTCGCCTGCCAGACACGCTCTCGAAACGGAAGGTCGGGCCACAGTCCCTGCAACAATACGGCCCCCAGCGCTTCGACGCCGACCGTAAACAGCAGAATCGTCAGTAACAGCCGTCGAGAACTCTGAACTGTTTCCGCGTCCAGCATGTCTCGCAGGGTCCGAGCTTCACGAAACTGCATCCCCTGACGACCGCTCAATACCGCCACGAATGCCCCAAACGTCAGAATGCCCAGACCACCGATCTGAAACAGTCCAAAAATGACTGCGTGCCCGGTCGGGCTCCAGTAACTTCCCGTCGGTTCCACGATCAGCCCGGTGACACAACTGGCACTCGTCGCCGTGAACAATGCCACGTTCCAATCGGCCGACTTGTTGATGCCCCCGACCGACGGCGCCCGGCAGACAGGCAACTTCAGCAGCAGCGTGCCCAGTGTAATGACGACCAGAAACGAACCGACCAGCAACACGGCAGAATTCTGTGTCTTCGCCGCCAGACTTCGGCAGCCGGAAAGCACGCTGAAGACAACGACGACCGCGAGTACGATCTCGGTCCAGATAGCGACGCTGAAGGAGCTGCCGGCAGAATCATCAGCAGCGTACCAAAGCCAAAGCAGCCCGACGGCCCACAAGATCGGAAGGACAAGGCTGACCGAACGGATGGCCGTTGCAAAGTTCGTCTGCCTGGTTTCCAGCAGCAGGCGCAGACCGCGACACAGCGAAAGGCAGGACATCGCGGCCAGCACCAGCCACGTCATCTCGTTCACCCGAGCTGCAGAAACACCAGTGAACCCGGCATGCACGACCAACACAACGGCCCCAACCAATATGGCGGTCAGTTCGGAGCGACGCAGGCGACCGATTGCATCTGCCCATTTCGGCCAGGCAAAACGGTCATGCAGTTCGCCGTTTTCAGAATCGTGTTCCAGCATTGACTGAAATCAGACTGTCAGGACAGGTTGATCATTCACTGCATCAAACGTGGTAGAACCAATAAACAGACATCCGGCGTTCGGGTGACGCTGCTGCTGTTCCGGTTCCATGTGCTCGACGGCGGTCGTCAGGAACAGCTGAACCCGGCCATCAACCGTGACCAGCTGAGGGCAGGTGACCCGAGGGGATCCGGGGCACGTCCACACCGCTTCCACGGCACCGGAGTCCAGACCATACTGTCGAGCAACGCCGAAATCGGGGTCGCCTGGATCATAAAACGCCACAATCAGGCTGCGGCCGTCCGGAGTAATAATCATGCCGTCCGGAAAAATCTGCTCCGACGTCACGTCCACTACAGTGCTCGGATCTCCAATCGTGCCGGATTCAAGATCCAGGGAAGATCGAGTAATTGTCTTTGACGGAGAATCAATGTCGACCAGAATCAAGCGGCCGTTTTCCTGCGGCACGACAGCTTTGCCGTTGGAGCAAATCTGGTCATCACGCAGTTGAATCAGTGAACGGTCGTGCTGTCTCCAGAGATACAACCCCGCCTTTTTTGTTTCGAAATTCAGATCCTTGCACCCGAAGATCAGATTGTCCCCGTAAATGACTCCGTCGTTGATGATCGTGTTCTCAACGGCACTATCCACACCGCCGCACAGTTCGGTCCAGTCATTCGTATTCGTGTCGAACAGCCCCAGCGACCGTTCTACTCCGGCAACGAACACGCCTGGCTGACTGGTTGGAAATGCAAATCCCGGACGACCAGGCAGGTCGAAGCACTCGTTACGTCCGGCAGCGGGATCCAGAATATTGATCGATCCCGCGACCGCGTCGCCGCCGTGCTGAATAGCGACCCAGCTGATACGGCCATCGTTCAGCGAATACGGACCTTCGGGCAGGAACCGCAGGCCGTCCGAATCCGGACGAAACAGAACGTGGCATTCCGTCGAAATTGTCATTAAGCAGTCTTCTGTTGCGTGGTAATGCCTGGGTGGAAGGGGCGCACGTCTTCATCCCTGCATGACATCAGGGAAAACGTGCGTGTCATGAACCGTGGGCAGCCGAGTTACAATGTGTCTGGCACGGAAGGATAGTCGGACAGAAAGAAAAGGCCAGCAGGGCTGGCTTAGCGCAAGGCTGGATGTTGAGTTTTCAGGATCAGAGAAGGCGATGTGAGCTCATTGGCAGTTCCGACGAGCTTCCCGACTCCGCACTCGCCGCCGTGCCCAGCGGGCCGCGTTCCGCTGGTAAACACCGTAAACCCTGCTGCCGTGACGCACACCGGGGCGCGGGGCGATGCGCAACGCCGTTAAGGATAAATCAGAGTGTTTGCTGTATTTCACGGCATGCTTCTTTTTGCTTGTCGGTTGCCTTAAGCAGGACCGGTTGCGCGACTGACGGCTTGTGTTTTTTGTTTGGCTTGTAACGGGCTGTTTTGCTGCTCACGCGAACATGCGGTCGTTGACTGCCCATGTCAAAGCCTTCCTGAGTAAGTCGCCA